>NZ_JAMYSC010000084.1:0-20522 GCF_040321755.1 Mesorhizobium sp. M0276
CAGGGTGCGCCGTTTGATCTCCTGGTTCAGCCGCTCCAGCATGTTGGTCGATTTCATGTGCTTATGATGGGCAAGCGGCAGCCGACAGAAGCTCAGCGTCTCCTCGATGTTGTCCTCCACCCAGTTGACCAGCTTCGGATATTTGGCCTGCCATTTGGCAATCCGCCCTGAGCCCCAAATGGTCGTCGGAGACGACGAACTCGACGCCGGCGAGCCCGCGATTCTTGAGCCCTGTCACGAACTCGCGCCAACTCGAATGGCTCTCCCGGTTGGCCAGCTCCACCCTCATTGGCGAGGAGCGGTATCCGTATTCCTCCACGAAAGGGGCATGAGACCAGCCTTGAACGCGCCCCATGAAATCGTGCATTCAGATCGCGCGCGAACAGCTCGCCCTGCTCGAAACGGCCGAACAGCTAGAGATTGAGGGCTTCAAGGAATTAGTCGAGGGCAGTTCTCTCATTACCGACGAGCTCTACCGACGGGCGACCACCAACTGCTATATTCATGCCGATGAAGCGCGCAGGCTGGGTATCGTCGCCGACGTGCTTGGATAGGACGGTTCACCGCTTATGGAGACGCCGAACGGCTCGGCGTACGCATGTCGAAATTGTCGGATCTTGCGGAGGCATTCCTAAGAGGTCGACCGCTTCAGCAGTGAGACGCCATCATCAGCCCCATTGCTACGGCTTCTCCGGACGTCCCATTTGTCACGCGTGAGCTTGTTCGTTCCCGATCGAAATACACCCCAAGGAACAATCAACCCGCAACTCCGTTGGACAGATTGCGTCAGGAGAATGCTGTTGCGACATATGATGTTGGGAGCTCTGGCCGGCCTTGCGGCATCGGTGGCGATGACCAGTGCCATGCGGCGGTCCCATGGGTTGCTGAACGAGACGAGTCGCTACCCGTTGCCGCCCCGCGAAATTGTCGATCGCCTGAACTTCGGGGGCGATGAAGGGCAGGCGCGAGCGAATACTCTGTTGGCTCACTTCGGCTTCGGCGCCATGACTGGCGCTGTTTTCGCCATTTTGCCTCGGCGTCGCGGCAGCGGCACACTCTTTGGCCTCGGCGTGTGGGCGGCCAGTTATCTGGGTTGGATTCCTGCAGCGCGAATTCTTGCCCCCGCATGGCGTCATCCTGCAGGGAGGAATCTGCTGATGATCGCTGCGCACATGGTGTGGGGTACCGTGCTCGCGAAATCGCTCAGCGAGTTGGAAGCCGCCGAAGCCGAAGCGTTCGGCAGGCCTTCGGACGCCGAACTGTCAGTCTTGGAAAGGCGAGAGAGAGGACCTGGTCGATGAAGCCGGTCCCGTTTTGGCTCGATCGAGAGCCCGAGATTTCATTCGGCGCCTTGCAGGGCAACCATGACTTCGAAGTCGTAATCGTCGGCGCGGGCATCGTGGGCCTGCACACTGCCTGTCTGCTGCGTAGCTCGGGTCTGAAGGTCGCGGTTCTTGAGGCGCGCCAGATCGGCCAGCAGGCCACCGGCCGCTCGACCGCCAAGGTCACATCCCAGCATGGGCTCAAATACGCTTCCCTCATTCGCAATTTCGGCCGCGAAGGCGCGAAGCTTTACGCCGACGCGAATGAAAAGGCCAAGGAGGAGATCGCTGCACAGTGCTCCCTTATGGTGGATAAGGCCAAGCTGGAAGCCAAATCTGCCTTCATCTATGCTGAAGACGAACAACAGGCGGATAGGTTACGCCGTGAGGCCGACGCCGCCGCATCGCTTGGATTGCCCGCCGAATTCCTGTCCGATGCGGAGCTGCCCGTGAGGGCGACGGCAGCGCTCCGTTTTTCGGGCCAATATCAATTCGACCCGTATCTTTATATTTGCGGGCTGGCCCGCCTGGTGAGCGAGAGCACCATTTCCGTTTTCGAGAACAGCCGCGTTGTTGAGATTGCAGGCGACGGGCCTTATCAGTTGACTCTGGCTGGCGGTATTGTGACCGCCGGTAAGGTCATCGTCACCACGCAGATGCCCATCATCGGAGACGGACTCTTCTTTGCCAAGGCCTTCCCATTTGCGCATCCGGTCGCGGCAGCATCACTGGCCGAACATGCAACAGTGGACGGCATGTTCATCAGCGCCGGCAGCCCGTCTCATTCGTTTCGCACAGCGAACCGTGACGGCAAGCGCTTTCTTGTGGCCGCCGGCGGCGAATTCAAGACCGGAGACCGCGAGGCTGCGGATCGCGCCGTCGCTGACATGCTGGCCTTCCTCGAGACAACATTCGCTATTAACCAACCGTCGCACCTTTGGATAAACGAAGATTTCCGGTCGGTGGACGGAATGGCCTTCGTCGGCGTGGCGAGTTCTTCAAAACCGGACCTTCTCGTCGCCACCGGTTTCGACGCCTGGGGCATCACACAAGGCGCCGTCGCACTGGAAATCCTTGCGTCGCAGCTTCTCGGCCAACCCCATCCTGCGGCCGAGATCTTCGACGCGACCCGTATCAAGCCGCTCGCCGGCGGGCCGACGTTCATATCGGAGAACGTCAAGACGGCTACTCATCTGGTGGCCGAACGGCTCCTGGGTTCAAGAACGGTGGATATCAACAAGATCGCCCTGGGAGAAGGCGGTGTGGTCGAGCACGACGGAGAGCAACTGGCGATCAGGAAGGCGCGGGACGGTACGGTCACCGCCCGCTCCGCAATCTGTACGCATCTCGGCTGCGTCGTCGGGTGGAATCCGGTCGACCGGACGTGGGACTGCTCATGCCATGGGTCCCGCTTCGATGAAGCTGGTGAGGTTCTTTCCGGCCCCGCAACGAGACCGCTCGAGCCGCGGGCGTCGCCAAATGCCGGGCACGCGGAATGAGGGTCCTGGTCACCGGCGCGTCGGGTCTGATCGGAGCCGCGCTTTGCGCGCGCCTGGCGGCCGAGGGACATGACGTCGTTCGTGTGCTCCATCGCCCCAGTGTTGGCCCGTTCACAGGGCCCACTCCCATCCTGCTAGACATGGCAAATGCGCTGCGGGCGCAGGACTGGATCCATCATCTTGCCGGTGTCGATGCCGTTGTGAACTGCGCCGGCGTTCTGCAGGACAGCCTTCGTGAGAATACCCAGCACGTCCATGCAGGCGGCGCCTCGGCACTCTTTGCCGCGTGTGAACAGGCACGAGTGAAAAAGGTCATCCACTTCTCGGCTATCGGCGTCGATCGCCAGCAGCCATCCGCTTTCTCCGCCAGCAAGCTTGCTGGCGATGAGGCCATGATGGCGCGCGATATCGACTGGGTCATTCTGCGCCCTTCGGTTGTGTTGGGGAGGCCGGCGTTCGGCGCAAGCGCGCTTTTTCGTGGTCTCGCTGCTTTGCCACTATTGCCTGTGATGCCCGACGCTGGTCGTCTTCAGGTCGTACAGCTAGACGACGTGATCTCCACCGTTCTCTTCTTTCTCAGGCCCGACAGCCCAACGCGCCTCACTCTGGAGCTGGCTGGGCCTGAAGCGCTTTCTATGAACGAGGTCGTTGCCTGCTACCGCCATTGGTTCGGATGGGACAGCGCCCGGGAATTCATCCTGCCCAATTGGGCCGCAGCAATCCTATACCGGGTTGGGGATGCGGCGGCTCAGCTCGGCTGGCGTCCGCCGATGCGCAGCAATGCCGCAAAGGAGATCGCGCGGGGCGCGGTCGGTGATCCCCAGCCGTGGATAGCGGCGACCGGCATTCAACCGTCAAGTCTTGCAACCGCACTCAGCCTTCATCCTGCCACGGTGCAGGAACGATGGTTCGCTGGTCTCTACCTCGTCAAGCCGGCGATCTTCGTCGTGCTACCCTTCTTCTGGATCATGACCGGCATCATTTCCCTCACCACCGGCTGGCGCAGCGGAGTTGAGTTGCTGATTGACACAGCAGTCGGCGCGCTGGCCGGACCGGCCGTCGTCGCCGGGGCGCTGGCAGACATGATCGTCGGCGTGCTGATCGCCTGGCGCCCGACCAGCCGGCTTGGTCTCTTCGGTGCAATCGCGGTGTCGCTTTTCTATGCGACCGCTGGGAGCATTCTGCGGCCGGAGCTCTGGAACGACCCGCTCGGCCCGCTGATGAAGATCCTGCCGATTTTGGTTCTGCATTTTGTCGCGCTGGCGATCCTGGAGGAACGCTGATGGTCTATTTCGTGCTCAAGTATCTGCATGTCATCGGTGCGGCTGTGCTGTTGGGGACTGGCGCCGGCATTGCCTTTTTCATGCTCGTGGCACACCGGACCGGTAACGCCGGGACCATCGCGGCTGTCGCCCGCATCGTCGTACTCGCCGACTTTCTGTTCACGGCTACGGCCGTTATCGCGCAACCTGTGACCGGGATAGCTCTCGCCCAGTATGCGGGGTATTCGCTTGCTGAAGGATGGATCGTTCTTTCGATCCTGCTCTATCTTGCCATCGGCCTGCTCTGGCTGCCCGTGGTGTGGATGCAGATCGAGATGCGCAATCTCGCCATAAAGGCCGCGACGTCCAATCAACCCCCGCCTGAGCGTTACAGTCAGTTGTTCAGGCTCTGGTTCGCCTTCGGCTTTCCAGCCTTTGCGGCTGTGCTCGCCATCTTCTGGCTGATGATTGCGCGCCCGCCAATCGAGTGGCTGGCCTTGTAGCCCCGTCGCCGCTTTACCGCGGCAACCAAACACACCCAATGTCGTTGCGCATGTCAGGGGAAACTCCGGCCTGATCACCGCTCTCTCGTAAGTTCGGCGAAATCAACTCTCGGCAACCAGCACGCCTTGCGCATCGCTGCTCCTACTGCCCATCCGATCGGTGCTTCGCCGCGCGGCAACGCGTCCTGCCACAGATCCTCGGTCGATCGTCGACATTCAGCGGCAACGGCATCCAGGCTCGGATACGCACTCCACCCACCGAGCGAAGCCGTCCCTTGTCCTGATATTCCAGAGTGTATAGCTGTTCGGCCGGCGACCCCGTCAGTTGTGGCTGCGCCGCTCAGTTTGGTCCATCCCGAACTGAGCGACCTGGACCATCATCACCTTTGCCTTTGCGACGAGTTCATCATCCGTAAGCGTCTGATCGGCCTGCAGTGTGACGGTGATGCACTCGCCTCCCTCCCCGCGAAATTCGACGACCGGAGCCTGGTCCCGGCTGACGACAGCTTCTATCATCTGCATAGAAAATCCTCCTGCCATTGTGGGAATGGCGACCAGTTGGGAGCAAGACCGAAGCTCCACCATCCCTGTTTTAGTGATGACGTCTGGCTAATCCTTGACATAGGCTCCAGGCCGACGGCCGCCCCTCGGCGCCTTGGCGTCTTTTGAGTGCTCCGCAGCCGCTGGACCTGCGCCGGAGATTTTCTCCGTGGCTGGCGAAGGTGTGGCTTTCTTTGAACTGGTGCTGCCGCCGGATTTTTTGGGGGCGGATGACATGCCAACCGGAGAATTGTCTGTAGAGGTCATGGCTTGATCCCGAACGCTGCAAAACTCCATAAGTAACCTGGGACATGGCTTGAAGTTCCATGCGCCTGCATTTCGCGAAGGAGCAAAGGTTCAGCGCACGTATGGCTATGTTTCCGAATATGGAGGCTCTGCCGAGGGCCCTGGACATTGTGGACGTTTGGCGATGAACGCAAAGCGGCAGATGTCTTGATGCGATTCCAGACGAGAACGCCGAGCGAGCTCTTGAGCCTTCTCAGGGCGCCTCAGCAACGGGTTGAGTTCGCGAAACGGACGGCAAAACGCGAAGCTGCTCGGCAAAGACATAGCTTCGCGGGGCACGTGCTGCGCGGGACGCAGGCGATGCCGACGCGAAACAGTGACGATCTCCGCCAACGGCGCAGTCGTCTACAGAGATGCTTCCGCAACTCCAGACTGCCGGCGATCCCCGGGTGAAGGGCGGCACGGACCGGCAAGAGACCGCCAACGCAGGCCGCGGCGGCTCTGACATCTGTTCTGCGACCCGGCCGTTCAGGAACAATACCTGCGTTTGCAAGCTTGAACGGGATCGCTGACTGCGATGGCACAGTCGCTGAGCGGCATCATCGCTGGCGACGAGGTCATGAAGGGATCGCTTGCAAGCTATACGTGGTATATGGAAATCGCCTCCTACACGATCCTTATCGCCGCTGCGAAATCGCTCGATGAAACGGAAGGCGCGCATGTTTGCGAGGAGAACCTGCGCGAGGAAGTCGCGATGGCGGACTGGCTGAAAAACCATCTTCCCGCGACAACCAAGCAGTTCTTTACTCGGGCTGATACAGAGAGCGAGAACGCCAAGCGTTGATCTACCGCCGAGGTTGCTTCGATCGGCTGACGGAGCGCGACCGGCCAGTATGGTGCGGCGGGACCTACCTGCCGCGCTGAGCGGGTTGAACAGGATTGGGAGATCTATGACGGCAGGACGATCCATGGGAGCAGATGCTACCCCATGCATGAATGTCGACAACGCGCCGCGCCAGATCGCCTGCGCCGTCAACTTGCTTCGGCGATCTTGCTGAGAAAAGCTGCCAAGCTCTGCTGCGGATCCTCATCGTCCCCAGCCACGACGTTGAGCCCCCAGCGTCCGAGGACCGCCTCCTGAACCACGTTCGGGCCCGGCATGAACACGAATGACTTTGGACGGTCCCGCTCGTAACCCGATAGGCGCCAGGTCTGCCACAGACGGTGCAGCAGCAGACGGATGTTCATATCCGACATGCTGTAGCCGATGAACAGGATGGTGCGCCCCAGTGCATCTGCCCGGAATTTCACATCGAGTGGTGAGTCGAAGGAAAGCCGGTCAAAATAGTCCGTCTCTGCCAACACAAGGGAAGTGTCGTCGTCAAAATCGCCATGGTATTTGATGATCTGTGTCAGGTCGCCGTTGACTTTGGCGATGTCTTTCGCGTTGGCGATTTTGACGAACGGCCGGCCATAGATCTCGAAAGCCGCTTCCAGGTTTCGATCGTAATTGGTGGTGTAGATGATCGGGAAATCGAGCGACACGATCAGCTTGTGGATCTCCGATCGCTTTACCTTGTCCCGAGAAACGCTCCACTCGCGGTCCATCCAGCTGCGCAGGGGGCCGATGCTGCCGTGCTTGAGGCGGTAGTATTCGGCAAGCGCCTGGTAGGTCGTGTCAGGCATGCCGACCGTCTGGTCGTCCAGGCCGAGATCATCTGCCATGTGCTCGATGAGTTTTCTCCACGGTGGCAAGCCGACGCTCATCGACACTCCAGCGCCAACAAACAGCATGGCTCTCCGCTTTTTCAGCGACCGCGCAATTTGTTCGAACACCGACTGCATGCCAGCAAACTGGCGAATGCCTCTTCTGTTCCAACCATTGCTGCACGAACGGTAGGTGGGGCCGCTGTCGTCCTCCGGACGGTGCCCGCAAGCGCGCGAAGAACAACATTTTTTCGCCCCAATGGCACTTCCGCCCGTCTCAAGCGTTAGAGAGTGTTCAACTAACGTTAGAGACAATGGATTATCGTCCAACCCTGTCACTGGCCTTAAGTCTGTTCCTGCTGGCGATAGGCGACGCGGGGCAAACGGCCTCGGCGCAAGCACCCTGCCTCGCCGACCACGACAAGCTGCTGACGGCCCTTAAGGCGAGCGTCAAGGCCAGCGGCGGGCCCGGCAATGGCGGCTTCGATACCAATGAATGGGCCGCAGTTGTGGCACGTGACGGAACGGTCTGCGCCATCGCTTTCAGCGGCCCCACCGCCGACGCGCAATGGCCCGGCAGCCGGCTGATCGCAGCCGAAAAGGCCAGCACGGCCAACGGGCTCAGCCTTCCCCAGATGGCATTGTCGACGGCAAATCTTTATGCGCCGGTCCAACCGGGCGGTCCGCTGTTTGGGCTGCAGGCCACCAATCCGGTCAACCAGGCGATCGCCTATACAGGCGACCCGTCGACGTTCGGCAGCGCCGGTGACCCGCTGATGGGAAAGCCCATCGGCGGGGTTGTCGTGTTTGGTGGCGGCCTGGCGCTGTATGATGGGAAGGGCATCGTCGGCGGACTGGGCGTCAGCGGCGATTCCTCCTGTGCCGACCACAATGTCGCCTGGCGCGTGCGCGCGGCCCTTGCGCTGGACAAAGTACCGGCCGGTGTCAATCCAAACCGCAAGGACGCCATCATCTACGATCTCGATCCCGGTGGAAAGAGCGCTTCGGGCTGGGGTCATCCATTATGCGCGGGAACCGAAGCCGACGTCGCCGCAGAGCTTGGTGCCGGCGTCGGCGGTTCGCTACACAAATGACGCAGCTTGCGTCGATGCGGGGCAAAACCGCTAAAGCGGGGAGAGCGATGCGGGCAACAGAACGCGGTTCCAGATTCAGTCTTGGTTTGGTGATGCTCGCAAGCCTCGCTTTGTTGGCAGGCGCGGCTGCCCAACCCGCGGCTGATACCGCGATAAGGCCGCCGCCTGCAGCCGCTCCGCCCGATGACGGCCAGTGGACGATGCCGGCAAAGAATTATGCCTCGACCCGCTACAGCGATCTGGCGGAGATTTCCGAAAGCAATGTCAAGAACCTGCAGGTGGCTTTCACCTTCTCGACCGGCGTAAACAAGGGCCAGGAGGCCGCGCCGCTCGTTGTCGGCAACACGATGTATATCGTGACCCCGTTTCCCAACATCGTCTACGCGCTCGACCTGTCCAAGCCAAGCGCACCCATGAAATGGAAATACGAGCCCAATCCGGAACCGGCGGCGCAGGGCGTCGCCTGCTGCGATGTCGTCAACCGGGGAGCAGCCTTCGCCGACGGGCGCATTTTCTTCAACACGCTCGATGGCCACACGATCGCACTGGACGCCGGCAGCGGCAAGCCGATCTGGAATACGCAGATCGGTAACATCAACATTGGCGAAACGATCACCATGGCGCCGCTGGTGGTAAAGGGCAAAGTGCTGGTCGGCAATTCCGGCGGCGAGATGGGCGTGCGCGGCTGGGTCAAGGCGCTCGACGCAGCCGACGGACATGTCGTCTGGACGGCCTACAGCACCGGCCCCGACAAGGACGTGCTGATCGGCCCGGATTTCAAGCCGCATTACGACACGGACAAGGGCAAGGACCTTGGCGTGACGACATGGCCGCCGGAAGCATGGAAGATCGGCGGCGGCAATATGTGGGGCTGGATCTCATACGATCCCGACCTAAACCTGTTCTTCCACGGCACCGGCAATCCCGGCCCCTGGAACCCCGACCTGCGGCCCGGCGACAACAAATGGACGGCCGGCATCTTCGCCCGCGACCCGGACACCGGGGCGGCGAAATGGTTCTATCAGTGGACGCCGCACGATCTGCACGACTACGATGGTATCAACGAGCAGGTTCTTCTGGACATGAACTGGCAGGGCCAGCCGCGCAAGGTGCTGGTGCGGCCGGAGCGCAATGGCTACGTCTATGTGCTGGATCGCACCACCGGCGAAGTCCTGTCGGCTCAGCCTTTCGGCCCAGTTAACTCCAGCAAGGGCGTGGATCTGAAGACCGGCCGACTCGTCGTAGATCCCGACAAGAAGACCGGCACTGGCAAGGTCGTGCGCGACATCTGTCCGACCGCGGCCGGCCTCAAGGATTGGCAACCGTCAGCATTCTCGCCGAGGACAGGCCTGCTCTACATCCCTCACAACAACCTTTGCATGGATGAAGAGGGCGTCGAGGTGAACTACATCGCCGGCACGCCCTATGTCGGCATGAACGTCCGTATGATCCCAGGGCCAGGCGGCAATCGGGGTGCATTCACTGCCTGGGATGTTGCCACCGCCAAGCCTGTATGGAACTTGAAGGAGAACTTTCCAGTATGGAGCGGTGCGGTGGTCACCGCCGGCGATGTCGTCTTCTACGGCACGATGGAAGGCTGGTTCAAGGCGGTCAGCGCCAGGACAGGGGAAATGCTTTGGAAGTTCAAGACGTCGTCCGGCATCATCGGCCAGCCGATCACCTACCGCGGTCCCGACGGGCGTCAATATGTGGCGATCCTGTCGGGCGTCGGCGGTTGGGCCGGTGCGATCGTGTCGGGCGACCTCGATCCACGCGACGCCACAGCCGCGCTCGGCTTCGCAAACGCCATGAAGGATTTGAAGGACGTGACGACGCCAGGAGGAACGCTCTATGTATTCCGCCTGCCCTGACGACTTCGACAGGCCCGTTGGGCGAAAAGCCGTCCGGCACATTGCCGCCGCGATCGGTGCGCTCGTCTTGTTTTCCGCCGCCGTAGTCGCTCATGCGCGCGAGTTGAGGGTATGTGCCGACCCCAACAACATGCCCTTCTCGAACGCCAGCGGCCAAGGTTTCGAGAATAAGATAGCGGAAATCGTGGCTGGCGAGCTTGGCGCCAAGCTTTCCTACGTTTGGTGGGCGCAGCGCCGCGGCTTTGTCCGCAATACGCTGAAGGCCGGGCTTTGCGACCTCGTCCCGGGCACTCCCGCCAACCTCGAAATGCTGCGCACCACCACACCCTACTACCGTTCCTCCTATGTATTCGTGATGCGCAAGGATGGCCCCGATATCACGTCCTTCGACGATCCGCGCCTGCGTGAGCTGCGCATTGGTGTGCAACTCGTTGGCGATGACGGCGCCAACTCGCCTCCGGTCCAAGCGCTTGGCCGCCGTGGTATTGTCGGCCATCTGATCGGATACCCCGTCTATGGCGACTATTCAGCGCCAAACCCTCCGGCGCGCATCGTCGAAGCGGTGGCCAATGGCGAGGTTGACCTCGCCGTCGTCTGGGGGCCGCTCGCCGGCTACTTCGCCGCGAAGCAGAAGGTGTTGCTTAAGCTCACGCCAGTGACCCCCCGCATAGACGGGCCGATGCTGCCGATGATTTACGATATTTCGATGGGCGTCCGGCGTGAGGACGCCGCGTTGCGTGACGAACTCGATGCCGCACTTGCTAAGCACAAGGCTGAGATCGATTCCATTCTGACTCAGTTTGGAGTCCCTCGTCTGGACGCAGGCGGGAGTCCGGTGCGATGAAACGGGGGCTCGTCGTGCTCCTGTCCGCTACGCTGGCGCTTGCGGCATGCCAACGGGAAGAGCGCGACACACGTCCGCAATCCGCGCTCGGCTCCGGCGAGCAGCCGGCCCCCGTCACCACGTTGGAGCCTGGCGGTGAGCGGCCCTCTCTAAGTGACAACAAGGCTGCCGCTTTCGAGGCCAACGCCTTTCACCTTAGCGAGGGCAAGCGCCTCTTCAGCTGGTTCAACTGCACCGGCTGCCATGCCAATGGCGGCGGCGGCATGGGACCGGCCCTGATGGACCAGAAATGGATTTATGGCAGTTCGATCGAGAGCATCCACGCCACCATCCGAGACGGGCGGCCGAACGGCATGCCAACATTCCGCGACAAGGTTCCCGACGACCAGATTTGGGAGCTTGCCGCCTTCGTCCGCTCGCTGGGCGGCAACGCGCCCTCCTCCGCCGCGCCTTCGCGCAACGATGATATGATGGTGCATCCGTCCGAGAACCGCCTGCCGGATGCCGCGACTTTGGGGAAGTCGCCGTGAGACGGCCCGTGTTTGCGGCGTTCGGCACGACCTGCGTGTTGCTTCTCCAGGGATGCTCCGGCTGGCAATCGGCACTCGACCCGAAGGGCCCCGCCGCCTCCGAATTGGCTTGGCTCATCTGGTTCTTCACCGGGCTCTGCTCGCTGATCTGGCTCCTGGTGATGATCGCCTTGGCAGCGCCACTTGCGATGCGATCGCGCACGCGCTCCGACCCGCTCGTGCTCGATCCAGGCGCCGAGCACCGCAAGGCGCGGGCGGTCTGGGCCGCGCTTGGCGCGACGACCGTGATCCTCGTCGGGCTCACTCTGTTAAGCTTCTTCGCCAACAGGACGCTCGCCGCCATCGGCTCGGACGCGGAGCTGACGATCCGGGTTACCGGACACCAATGGTGGTGGGAGGTACGCTACGAAAACGCCCAGCCGAGCCGCATCCTTACGACGGCCAATGAGATCCATATCCCCTCCGGCGAGCCGGTACGGATCATCGTGACCTCGACCGATGTGATCCACTCCTTCTGGGTGCCGAGCCTCGCCGGCAAGCTCGACCTCATCCCCGGCCATGAGAATGTCCTTGATCTCATGGCCGACAAGCCGGGCGTCTATCGCGGCCAATGCGCCGAGTTCTGCGGTCAGCAGCACGCCAATATGAGCACGTTGATCATCGCCGAGCCGCGGCCGGTCTTCGATGCCTGGTTGAATGACCAGCTTCGGTCCGCCGCTGCACCGGTAAGTGCTGAGGCCAGCGCCGGGGCGGAATTGTTCCTCAATCGTGCCTGCGTGATGTGTCACAAAATTGGCGGCACGGTTGCCGGCGGCACGGTTGCGCCCGATCTCACGCACATCGCGAGCCGGCAAACACTCGCCGCCGGAACGCTGACGATGAGCCGCGGCAATCTTGCCGCTTGGATCGCCGACCCGCAAGGCATCAAGCCGGGCGCCCACATGCCGGTGGTCGATCTCAATGGCGACGAACTCAATGCGATTGTCGCCTATCTGGAGGGGCTCAAATGAGCAGCTCCGATCTGACCAGCGAACGCGACCTGGTGCCGCAAGCAACCCCCAAGGGCGACCTTGCCCCAGAACGCGACGGCCCGCGCGATACCGGTCTGGACGATGCCACCCTGCATCGCTGGCTCGAACGGACCTGGCGAACGAAGCCGGGCATCATCGGCGCGCTGTCGAGCGTCGACCACAAGGTCGTCGCGCGGCGCTATCTCGTGACCGCTTTCGTCTTCCTGTGCCTGGGCGGGCTCAATGCAGTCGCCATGCGCATCCAGCTGTCGGGACCGCAACGCGGCCTGATCGGGCCGGATCTCTACAACCAGCTGTTCACCATGCACGGCGTGACCATGATGTTCCTGTTTGCCGTACCAATCGTGCAGGCCACTGGCATATATCTGGTGCCGCTGATGGTCGGCACGCGCAACATCGCCTTCCCTCGCCTGAATGCGTTCAGCTATTGGATCTACGTCTCGGGCGGGATTTTTGCCTGGGCGTCGTTCGCGCTCAGCATGGCGCCGGACGTCGGCTGGTTCGCCTATGTGCCGTTGTCGGGCCCCGAATTCGGACCCGGCAAGCGCGCAGATGTGTGGGCGCAGATGATCACCTACACCGAAGTGTCGTCCCTGGCCGTCGCCGTCGCGACCATCGTCACCGTGTTCAAGCAGCGGGCGCCAGGCATGTCGCTCGACAAGATCCCGCTCTACGTGTGGGCGATGCTGGTCACGTCCTTCGTCGTCGTCTTCGCCATGCCGGCGGTGATGATCACCTCGACATTCCTGATCCTCGACAGGCTCGTCGGTACCCACATCTTCAACCCGGCCGAGGGCGGCGATGCCTTGTTGTTCCAGCATCTTTTCTGGTTCTTCGGCCATCCAGAGGTTTACATCATCTTCCTGCCGGCGACAGGAATGGTGTCGTCGATCATCTCCGCCTTCGCCAGACGCCCGGTCTTCGGGCATCTAGGACTTGTGCTGTCGCTGATCGCAGTCGGCTTTCTGTCGTTTGGCCTATGGGTCCACCACATGTTCGCGACCGGCCTGCCGAAGCTCGGCGCCAGCTTCTTCACCGCGTCGAGCATGCTGATCGCCATTCCCAACGGGCTGCAGATATTCTGCTGGCTGGCGACCTTGTCGGACGGCCGGCCGGTGATCCGGACGCCGCTGCTGTTCGTGTTCGGCTTCGTTTTTACGTTTGTCATCGGCGGTCTCACCGGCGTGATGGTAGCATCCGTGCCTTTGGACCTGCAGGTCCACGACACCTATTTCGTGGTCGCGCATTTCCATTATGTGCTGATCGGCGGATCGGTTTTTCCGCTGCTTGGCGCCGCCTATTTCTGGTTGCCCAAGCTCACCGGCCGCATGATGAGCGAGCGGCTTGGGCGCTGGCATTTTTGGATGGCGTTCATTGGCTTCAATGCGGCGTTCTTCCCCATGCATCTTGTCGGTCTCTGGGGCATGCCGCGACGGGTCTATACCTATCCGGCCGAGCTTGGCTGGGGAAACATCAACCTGTTCATCACAGCCGGCGCGGCGGTGTTCTTCCTGAGCTTCGTCCTGTTCACGTTCAACATGCTGCACGGCGCCTTGCGAGGCGCACCGGCGGGCAACAATCCCTGGGATGCCGGCACGCTGGAATGGGCGACGACCTCGCCGCCACCGAGCTACAACTTCGCCCGCATCCCCGTCGTCACCCACGCCGAGCCGCTGTGGGCCGAACGTGAGGCCTTGCCGGTCGCGACAGGCCTCCGCGTCGACGCGCGCGAACTTGTCATCTCGACGGTAGCCGAAGCGCGTCCCGACATTCGCGAGAAATCGGCCACGCCATCGATCTGGCCGCTGTTTGCGGCCATCGCTGTGGGCGCGACCTTCCTTTATTCGATCTTTACGCCCTGGGCCGTGGTCTGGGGCGCCTTGCCGATTGCTATCACGCTGATCGGCTGGTTCTGGCCAAAAGGCGATCCGGAGGACGAGGAATGAAACAGCGTCCCGCCGCCGATCTTTCCGCCCTGCCCACCTATGGAATTGGTCCGCGCAGCCCCACATGGTGGGGCACGCTCGGCTTCATGGCACTGGAAGGCACCGGCTTCGCGCTCGCCGCAGGTGCCTATCTCTACCTGGCGCTGTCGTGGCCGCAATGGCCACTCGGCGCGCCGCGGCCGAACCATTGGCCCGGAACCATCGTGACGCTGCTGTTGATTGTCAGCTTGGTGCCAAACCACATGCTCAACCGCTATGCTGAGCAATGCGCGATCATGCCTGTGCGGATCGGCCTCGTTGTCATGTCGCTGCTCGGGATTGCGCCGCTCGTCGTACGCTGGTTCGAGTTTCCGGCGTTGAACATCTACTGGGACACCAACGCCTACGGTTCGATGCTGTGGGTGCTGCTTGGGCTGCACACGACGCATCTGATCACCGACGTTGGCGACACCATTGTGCTGACGGTGCTGATGTTCACGCGTCACGGCAACAGCGGCCGTCGCTTCGGCGATGTTGGCGATAATGTCTTCTATTGGGATTTCGTGGTCGCCAGCTGGATCCCGATCTATCTCCTGATCTACTGGACCCCGAGGCTCGGCTGAGATGCGTGCGGTTGTGTTGGGCACTTCTTGGGGCGGACTTCTTTCAGGGCCACTGGCCTGGGCGGTATCGACGCAACTGAATTATTCGCTTGTGCATTGGCAATGCAATCGCCAGGTGCCGATCGTGCTGCCCATCGCTTTGGCGCTGGCGCTGTTTTCTCTGCTCGGCGGTGCTTTGTCATGGCGGGCAAAGCGGCTGGGCGGTGCCGCGTTCAAACCAGAACGCACGCGAGGGACAGAACAGTTCGTTGCCAACCTTGGCATGTTGTCCGCACTGCTGTTGCCTTGGTGATCATAATGCAAGGCAGCGCCGCGCTCATCCTCGACTGGTGCGTGCGATGAGCTTCGACGCCTTCTTCTCCACTTCGATCTCCTACGGCCCCGGTTCGCAAGAGGCGGGATGGACGCTGGCGCTGCCCATCACTTTGCCGCTTGCGGCAGTCGCGCTGATCTATGCGGGCGGAGCGCTGCGACTCTGGCGGCGGAGCGACCGCGGCCGCTTTTTGCGAGTGCGCCAGGCGCTGTTGTTCGCAGCTGGGTGGATCGCGCTGGCGGCAGCGCTGGTCAGCCCGATCCACGCCTTGGGCGAGCGCGTGTTCACCGCGCATATGATCGAACATGAATTGCTGATGGCCGTTGCGGCGCCATTGCTGGTCGCTTCTTTACCGGCGGCGGCAATGATGTGGGCGCTGCCGGTATCGCTGCGACGGCCATTTGGCCATGCCGGGCATGCAAGTGTGGTTCAGGCGGCCTGGGCAGCGATAAGCCCCCCCCTAGCCGCCACTCTGCTCCACGGCGTGGCCATTTGGCTGTGGCACGTTCCAGCGCTGTTCCACGCGGCGCTCGAGCGCGGCTTTTTTCACTATGCCCAGCATGCAAGCTTTCTCGGTACCGGATTGTTGTTCTGGTGGGCGCTGCTGCCGCGGCACGGCCGAGAACAGGCCTATGGCAGCGCGGTCATGCATCTCTTTTTAACCTCCCTGCACACAGGGCTGCTCGGTGTTCTGCTCCTGGTATCGCCGCGGCTCTGGTACCCTGCAAACGCTACCGGCGCTGAGATTTGGGGCCTCAGCCCGCTCGAAGACCAGCAACTTGCGGGGCTTATAATGTGGGTGCCGGCCGGGCTGGTCTATGGCGGTGCGGCGTTGCTGCTGGCAGGACTGTGGATTCGTTCAAGCGGGCAAAGAGCCGGCCGGGAGGCATCCCATGCCCTTAACGCCGGTTAGAATGATGCTGCTGACGGTCGGCGCGGCTGCGGCCGGAGCCATGCTCGGCTTGACGGTGGCATCGCCCGGTTCACGGACGGAAGGCGCCGATGGGGGTGGGCACGAGCAATCGGGAAAGACCAACCGGATCTGTGTTGCGGCAATGTTCCTTATATTGCCAGTGATACTGGCATCGTTTGCCTGGTGGCAGCAGCAACGTACCGAGAGGGCCGAACACGAGGCGAACGAAGCGACCGGTGGCATCGCCACGCGGGCTGTACCGATCATGTCGGCGAACGGTTGCGGCGGTTGCCACACGATCAGCGGTGTGCCCGGCGCGCAAGGCCTGGTCGGGCCGCGCCTGGACGCCAGTCTGGCCGCTCGCGTCTATATCGGCGGCATCCTGTCCAACAATCCGGAAAACATGATCCGGTGGATTCGCGCGGCAAGAGACGTCAACCCGCGCACGGCAATGCCCTCGACCGGCATTTCCGAACAGGAGGCGCGGGACGTGGCCGCCTATCTCTACGCGCTTAAATGAAGGTCATTGATCGCCGCGCCGGGACCACAGGCCGCGTCCTGGATCATAGCCGACAACTGCCGCGAGGAAAAACACCAAAAGGCAGGCCAGCACGACCAGGAAGGAGATCGGGGTGAAGCGCAGATAAAGCGCGAAGCGGATCAGTTCGACCGCGTGGCTGAACGGATTGAGCATTGCCACGGTCGCAAGCACCGGGCCGGCCTCGGCGAGCCGCCAAAGCGGATAAAGCGCCGTCGAGGCGAAGAACATGGGAAAAATGACAAAGTTCATCACCCCGGCGAAATTTTCCATCTGCGTGGAGAGTGACGACACAAGCAGGCCGAAAGCCCCCAGCATGAGCCCCGAAAGGACAAGCGCTGGCAACACGGCGAGATAACCGAGCATCGGCGGACGCACATCCCAGTAGCGCGCGACAACCAGGAACAGATAGACAAGCGGCAGGCCGACCACGACGCTGGCAAGCAGCCGGGCACCGAGCAGATACCAACGCGGTAACGGCGCGGTCAGCAACAGGCGCATGCTGCCCATCTCGCGGTCGTAGACCATCGCCAGCGAACTTGCCATGGCGTGAAACAGAAGCATCATCGCGGCGAGCCCGGGCACGACATAAACTTCGTAGAGGACATAGGTCTGATAAGGCGGCGTTGTCGACAAGCCAAGCACGGACCGGAACCCGGCGGCGAAAATGGCAAGCCAGACCAGCGGCCGGACAATCGCCGAAACCAATCGGCCGCGCTGCCGAAGGGTACGTAGCAGCTCCCTATGGAAGATGCCGTTGAGCGCTCGCAGCGCGTGGCGCCTTTTCATGCCGCAGCCGTGAGCTTCGCGAAGGCATCGGTCATGCTGGCGACGCCAAGCTCGGCCTCGATGCGGTCGGCGCCGCCCGCCCATTGCACGCGGCCAGCATGGAGCACGACGACATCGTCCTCAGGCGTCACCTCTTCCAGGAAATGTGTGGCCCAAAGCGCGGCTATGCCGCGCTCGCGGCATAGCCCATGCACATGGTGAGCGAGTGCCTGACGGCCCGGAACATCGAGCCCCGTGGTTGGTTCGTCGAGCAGGAGAATGCGCGGGCGGTGCATCAAAGCACGGGCGATTTCGACGCGCCGCCGCTGGCCGCCAGACAAAGATCGGACGGGATCATGAAGCCTGTCGAGAACCGCGAGACGGCCGAGCTCCTCGCGCATCCGGGCTTCCGCTACTTCGGCGGCAAGCCCATGCAAGGCAGCGTGATAGCGCAGATTCTCCGCGGTCGTGAGATCGAGATCGAGGGTCTGCTGCTGGAATACGACTCCCATCGCGGCCAGTGCGGCCGCAGGATCGGTGCGCATCGCGTGACCGAATACCTGCACCGATCCGAAGCGGGCATGATAGAGACCTGTGACGAGCGAGAACAACGTTGTCTTGCCGGCTCCGTTGCGGCCGAGCAGGATGCAGACCCTACCCTGCGCAACCGAAAAGGAGACGGCGTCCAGAACTCGCCGCTGCTTGAAGCTGTGACTGACACTGTCGAGCGACAAAGCGTTCATGGCCCAACCACGACGCCCCACGGGCCGCGCCCGACGGGCAGTGACTTGAGCACTTCGTCGTTTTCCAGGTCGATGAAGGAAATGTCGCCGGAATTGCCGTTGGCACTGATCAGATGTTTTTGATCGTCCGACAGTGCGACATGCCAAGGTCGCTGGCCCACAAGATAGAGCCGACGCACCGCCAGCGTCCCGGTATCGACTTCGGCGACGCGGTTTGCTGGCCCAAGCGCGACATAGGCAGTGCCGCCGTTGCGGGACATCTCGATGCCTACGGCTTGGACGCCTTCACGGCGAATGCCTTGCACCTCAAACTGGACCTTGCCGGTCTGTGCACGCGTTAGGGTGTCGAACACCGTTACCGTGCCGCGAATTTCGGAAGACACCCACAAGCGCTTCCCGTCCGGAGAGAAAGCGGCTGCCCGCGGCCGTGTGTCGACCAGCAGATTGTCAACCAGTTCGAGGCTGCCCGCGTCGATGAGGTGCACCATGCTTGACGTCTCCGAGGTGCAGGCGACGTAACGGCCGTCGGGACTGACTGCCATGCCCTCTGGCTCGACGCCGACATCGACCGTACCGATCACCTGGGCGGCCGCGATGTCGACCACGGATACGAGGTTGTCGTTCTCATTGGCGACGAACAGCCGCTTGCCGTCGGGATGAACCACGAAGAATTCCGGATCGGCGCCTGTGGGCAGTTGGCCGACAATTTGCCGCTTGGCGAGGTCCACGACATCGATGCGGTTGTCGTCACCTTCAGCGACAAAAAGTATCTTCTTGTCGGCCGAGAGTGCCAGTCCGCGTGGCCGGCGCCCGACATCGATCGTCGCCGACAGCGTCATGGTTGCACCATCGATGACGGCCACTGTGTTGTCCTGCTCGTTTGAGACATAGATGGTTTCCGCGGCGGCAGGTCCGGCCAAAGCGGACAACAGCAGCGGGACCACAATCACGATTAGGACTTGCATGTGCTCTCCTCCAGGTCGATGCCCAGAGTATCAAGCGGCGTGCGTTGGTGCAGGAAGCCAGGCTGAGGCGAGCTGGAAACCAGCAACCGCGATCCAGCGATGAGTATGGGCTGGCGCATCTGGCCGTCCCAGGCACGGAAGCTGAGTCCCTGCCCCTTGAACCCGGCGAGAAGAAACTCACTGCCTCGGATGTAGACACTGATCGCTGCCGGATCGACGCTGTTCAGCCGCGTCGCGGCCTCCCCGACGCTCCGCACTGCGAGCCAGGCGGCGTAATCGCTCGACATCATCCAGCGTCCGGCCTGTCGCCTGAACCGCTCCTGCAGTTGCGTCGCACCCCACTCCTGATTAACGGCGCTCCAGCCGGTCGCCACCAGCCCTTGCGTGCCCACGACGGGCCGAGGCAATGCTGTGCGGCCCTCGAGATAGGCGCCGAACTCGTCGGCCTCGTCGGCGACGACGAGAACGTCGTAGTCGGCGACCTGGGTTGCGGCCGGTATTTCCGTTTGCAGGGTGACATGCCCTGTGTCGGCTCGGCCGTTTGCTGGTCGGAAGATCCACGCTTGGTCGACGGAGATTTCCGCGCCGAAACGCGCCGCTGCGCGCCGGAAGGCGGCAGCCATGGCCTGGTCTTCCGGATGCGGACCGACAAGCAGGAACCAGTGCCGCCAGCCCTTCCAGGCGAGATATTGCGCCAGCCCATCGGCCAGCATGGCGCGGCTTGGAATAGTGTGCAGCAGGTTTTTCCTGCATGCCTCCTGACGCAATGAGTCATCGCTGGCGCGGCTGTTGAACAGGAGCATCCGCTCGGCGCCCGTGGCCGCAAGCGCTTGCGTCAGCGGCCCCGCGTCGAGATCGGCAACGACAAAGGTGATCCCCTCGCCAGCAAACTGTCGTATCGCGTCCTGCGGCGGCTCGCCGGGTTTCAGCGATCGCTCCACCAGCCGGAAGCGCTGTCCCAGAAAGCGGCCCGTGCTATCGTCATCGGCGATGCCGAGACGGGCGCCTTGCACCCCATCATCGGCGGCGAAATGGTCCAGCGGCCCAAGCGGCATGGGCGGACTGCGCGTCTGGCCGAGATAGCCAATCGCTATCGGCTGAGGCTCGGCGGAGCCTGGAACGACAAACAACAACAGAGCAAGAAGCGCGGTGACCAACCTCTCTGCGCGGGGCCGCCGGCGGCGCCACGCCCCGCGGGAGGGGGGACACCCAAACAATTTCCGAAGGGACCGCCGCGGCGGGGCGGGACCAAGCGGGGGGTGGTGTTATTAGGGGGCCACCATAA
>NZ_JAMYSC010000085.1:0-19469 GCF_040321755.1 Mesorhizobium sp. M0276
CAACTTCGCTCGTAAGGACGACCTTAAGAGCGCAGCCTCGCTACCGTGCCATGCTCGCGCAAGGCGGCCCTCGCCGGAGGCGTACAAAGAGGGCCTCGGCCGATGGTGATCTCAACGAACAAGCTGAAGCCGCCGCCGTGCACCGACGCAATCGGTTGGCGTAAGATCACACAGGCTGGGCAACTCGGTCGTTATGCACCAGAGGCGATCATCGCTGCCTTCCAATATGCCGGCAGCAAGGATCGGCACCTTCGTGAGGATATGGCTAGCTATCTCTCCAATCTGGCGCAGCGGGTTCTGCGCAAGCGCGTCGGAACCAACAAGATGAATAGCGGCCAGGACATCATCGACGACGTCTACGACGAATTCTTCGCCGCAATCTGCAATCCGAACTGCGCCGACGCCAAAGGATACCGAGAATCCTTCTATGGACGACTGACGTTCCGGCTCAAGGACGCTATCGCCGAGGAGGAGGCGGCGAAGCGGATCCCGCCGCCCGAGGAGAAAAAGCCCGCGGCCCGTAACTCGAACGATGACAGCAAGGCCGACGATGGCGAGATCTCAGGTAAAATGGAATTGAGGCCAGCGCTAGAAGAGAGCGCCGATGGCTTGTTTGAGATCGAGGAACATACTGCGGATGCCGGTGTCAAACGACCAGACCCGGCGTTGCTACAGAACGTTGAGGAGCTCGCCGAGACAATAGATGTGGAGCGGACCCTTGCCCAGATCCCCGATCCGCGCAAACGTCTCGCGTTTCGGCTTCACGTGGATCAGGTTCCCTGCGGTGGGACAAAGGGGACTGTCTCAATCGCGGGGGCTTTAGGAATTGACCGCAAGACGGCAGAACATTGGGTCGCGGAGGTTCGCGCGTTGCTGATCGAGAACGTGAACCAAGTTCGAGCCGTGACGCGGCGCGCAGCGGGAGAATGATAATGGCGAAAACAATGAGCAAGGATCGAGATGATGTCCTCTACAGCTTCCATACTGACTGCCCGGCGCCGAGCGCCGCCGACATCATCGAATGGACTAAGCGGTTTCCACAATATGCCGAGGATATTCGTGCGCACGCCGCAATTGCGCGCGACTGGACGGCTCAGGCGGACGTAGATGTTGAGATCGACGAAGTTACCCTCGTGCGCTGAACATAATCTATCGAAGTGCCGAGGCCGACAGTGGAGTGCCCTCCCAGGCGGTCGGCTTTTTCGAACTTTTGACGCGCGCGGGAACCAGGATTTCGGGTATCGCTACCGAGATCGGGATCGCGCGAGCGGTTGTGGCGGACCTCTTCAATGGCTGGATGCGGCCCCCCGTGGGCGGAAGGCTTTCGCGCGCGGTGATGCATGCGCTGCGTATTGATCAAGCGGCCTTCGACAGAAGTTTTGTTTGCGCTCGCCAATCCGCGCATGGGTGAGGCGAAGGCATCCGGGCCACCGCAGGTCTTACAACGTAGCTACAGGGAAATTGTCGAGAGCAGCGGGATGTCGGCAGAGCGAATACATTACTGGCTTGAAGAGGATTAGCTTTTGGATGCCTGGATCGATATTCGGCGGAAAGCCCGTGAGGTTCATCTGGCAGCACTTAAGGGTGCAAATGGCGATCGGAGTGCTGAGGCACTTGTCGCGGGCGCACTCAACGTGGCGGATCTTGAGCTGCGGAGGGTAGCGTTGGCCCCAGGGGTATTGGGTTCCCTCGACAGGGCCGCAGAACTCGTCAACGTCGCACAGGGCCAAGATCCTATCGACGAGCGCGTCGTGATCGCCCATGAACTCGGCCATTTCTATCTGCACTTGGACACTCGCAGCGAAGTGCGTGTGACAGCCCACGCGCTTGGAGGCGACCCGATTGATAGTGGCGCAGGCCGGGTCGAAGGATACGCGCCGACCGAGCGCAAGGAGGTCCAAGCCGACGTTTTTGCAGGCGAGTTCCTTTGCCCCTCGGACTGGTTAAGGACGGAATTTGTCGAAAGACGCCGCCGCCCATCCGAGATCGCCGCTGCGCTCGGACTGCCCGCCGCTCTTGTCAGCAGCCAAATGGCGCGCGCGCTCCTTCTCCCACCGCTCCGACCGCCGCCCCCGCAACGACCCGTCAATGCAGCCGAGCTCGATGATAGCCAACAAGGGGCAGTGCTGTGGGATCAGGGACCGCTGCTACTCGATGCTGGTCCCGGCACCGGCAAGACGCGCACACTGGTGCGCCGCATCGAGCATTTGCTCGCAAACAACGTCATGCCGACCGAATTCCTCGCACTCACTTTTTCGAACCGGGCTGCCGAGGAAATGCGCGAGCGGCTTTCGGCCGCCAATGCGGAAGCATCCATTCAGATGTGGGTGGGAACCTTCCACGCCTTCGGGCTCGAACTCCTCAAGAAGTGGCCCTCAGGCCTTGGCCGCACGCTTCCCTTGAAGGTATTCGACCAGACGGCATCGCTCGCACTCTTGGAAGCCAACCTTGAGAAGCTGGACCTCGTCTACTATCAGAATCTGTACGAGCCTGCCTTTGAGCTCGCGCCGGTCTTGCGCGCGATTTCACGCTGTAAGGATGAGCTGGTCTCGCCGGCTGACTATGCCCGCGCGGCTGTCGATTATAAAGCAACAGCTTCGGATGAGGAGTACCTTGAAGCTGCAGACAAGATGCTGGAGTTCGCCCACATCTATGAAGTCTACGAGGACGCCTTATTGCTGGCGAACGCGGTCGACTTCGGAGATCTCATCAGGCTCGCAATCGATCTCATTCAGAACAACGCGGATGCGCGTGCCTATGTGATGGGCTTCAAACACGTGCTGGTCGACGAATACCAGGACGTCAACTTCGCCAGCGCCAAATTCCTGCAGGCGATCGCCGGCGCCAATCCCAATCTTTGGGTCGTCGCGGATCCACGCCAGTCGATCTATCGTTTCCGCGGCGCGGAGCCGGAGAACGTCGCGCGCTTCGTGCCGGACTTCAAGGGGACGCGCCTGGCCCTCAATACAAATTACCGGTCGACGAAACCTATCGTTGACGCCTTTCAACGCTTCGCCAACGACGGCATGCGCGGAGCCAGCCAATGGAAAGTTGAGCGCCCGGAAGCGGGCAGCATTTCACTCACAGTCGCGCCGACCGTGAGCGACGAGGCTGCTGGCATCCGCGATCAGATAGCGCAGTTTCATGCGAACGGCATTCCGTTCGCGGACCAGGTCATCCTGGCCCGAACGCACTTAACCCTGGCGCGAATTACGGGGCCCCTTGAGGCGATGAACGTGCCACTCCTTTATCTTGGCGACCTCTTTGAGCGCGCTGAGATCCGGGACTTGCTATCCCTCCTCGCGCTTGACGCCGAGCGTGGCGCGGTGGGCCTGGCGCGCGTCGCGGCACTGCCCGAATACGCCGTGTTGCGGGAAGAAGTGCTCACGTTAATCGAGTGGGGCCGCGCAAATGGAGTGTCCGTCTTTGAAGCGCTTGCACGCCTTGCTGAGGTGCCAGGTCTCAGTGGGGCCGGAGGGGCAGGTCTGGCCAGGCTGGCTGGACAGTTAGGGGGTTTGCGCCGCTCTTCACCCTGGACAATGCTCACCACCTGGCTTTTCGAGCGGAGTGACTATCTTCGACCTATTCTCTTGCGCCAGGACCCGGCCGCGCAGCAGCAGCTCATTGCAATCTATCAGTTCTTGAAGGTGGCTGTCGAATTCGCGGCCACTGGCGGGCGAAGCCGGCGACGCTTTCTGGCTCGCGTACGGCGCATCGAGGCGCTCAACGAAGATACGGCGTACAGAGCAATTTCGTCGGAAGCGACCGACATGGACGCGGTCCGCGTCATGACCATTCACGGCAGCAAGGGATTGGAATTTCGCGGCGTGCATTTGCCGGGCCTCGCCACGACGTACATGCCGAGCAACCGCCAAGCCGTGCGCGTTCCGCCGCCGCCTTCTCTCGACCGGCTCGCTATGACGTCGGATGACCACGATCACGAGGAGCAGTCACTATTCTTCGTTGCACTCTCGAGAGCGCGCGATCACCTCGCATTGAGCCGCGCCGAGCGATACACACCTTCCCGAAAATCCAGTCCATCGAAGTTTCTCGCGCTCCTTGCAGGGCTTTCCAGCAGAAACCGTGCGGCAGGGCCAGCGGCCCACGCCAAGCGGGGGCTAGCGCGGGCGACCGCGCCCGCCCTGAGCTATGGGGAAGATGCTCTCGGGGTTTATATCAACTGCCCTGCGCGCTATGGCTACAAGGTGAAGGATGGGCTTGTTGGTGGTCCGGAGAGCTCGGCCTATGTGCGGTTCCACGCCTGTGTCTACGATACGGTCGGCTGGCTTGAGGACCAGCGCGCGGCAGGCACTACGGCTGGGGTCGCGGATACGCTGGCGCACTTCACCGCCGATTGGGCCGAACACGGTCCGATTAAACACCCATTTCAGAAATACTACCGTGCCATCGGGATGCAAATGGTCACGCGTATGGCCGAAGCCGTCATAGGTGAAACTGGTCACTACGACCGGCGGGAATGGTTGGTCAACCTCGATGGCCGCAAGGTTGCGGTTACCCCCGATCGTGTCATCATCGCGACCGACGGCTGCGTGACGATCCAGAGGGTTCGCACCGGCAAGAAGACCAAGTCGGAATCGGACAAGGAAATCTACGCCTTGCTTCGGCTGGGTGCCCGTCAGCTTTATCCCGGCAGGCGGATCACGGTCGAGGCATACTACCTGGGGACCGGTGAACGTATGGTTCCGCCGCTGAAGGATGATGGCAAGCTGCTGGAACGATATTCGGAAGCAATCGCCGGAATCGAGAGTGGCGACTTCGGTCCTAAGACGGGCCGGAGTTGCCCAGGCTGCCCCTACTATTTGACCTGCGGCGGCTAGCCGGCCAGTTCCCATTTTTCCGCGCTCGCGGCGCTTCACTTTCAGAGGGTTTTACGCCCCAGAAAGGAAGCACCGAAAATGCCTACGAAAACCATCTTCATCCGTAGCCGTGAACTGCCCGCGGCCATCGAGACCGAGATCGTGGAGGCCGCGCTCGTCGCGGATCTCTTGGAAGCGATCAAACATGCCGGGATCGCAATCAACGCCGACACCGCGATTTTCATCGACGAGGCGGAGGTACCACACGCGATGACGCCGAACTTGCCGGCGACAGACCTTAAGCGCGGCTCCCACGTGCACGTCACCAAATGCAAGAAGATCGAGGTGACGATCAACTATCTGGCGGAGACGGCGACGCACAAGTTCGCCCCGGGCGCACGCGTGCGCCGTGTCAAGGCCTGGGCGATCGACAAATTCAAGCTGAGCGCGCACGACGCGGACAAGCATGTGCTGCAGATGTGTGGCACCACGCGCCGTCCGGCAAGCGATACGCCGCTCAACGAACTGACGGACGGCAAGACCTGTGCCGTCTGCTTCGACCTCGTCCCCGAGAAGCGCGTCGAGGGCTGAGCCATGAACCGTGTGGTGCCGCCGGACCGACTGCTCTTGGAGGCCGATCTGGCGGCCACTGCCTTCCGGGTCGGCGAGATCGATGGGCGCTGGCGTCTAGGCATGATCTCCTGGCCGCACGTCATCATCGCGGTCACGGCGCCGCAGCGGCCCAATAGCCCTGCCGAGTTCGCATTCCGCTTCGAGTGCACTGGCTACCGGCAGTTGCCGGTGACGGCGCAGCCATGGGACCTGCGCACTAACGGACCACTGCCGGCGAAGGACTGGCCCACGGGCCGGTCCATCGTGCCCTCCATCTTCCGCCCGGAGTGGCGTGAGGGGCGGTGCCTCTACCTGCCCTGCGATCGCCTCTCGATCGAAGGCCATCCCGGTTGGATCACCGACCATCCGAGCCGTCTGTGGGATCCAAAACGCGGCATCACCTGTTACCTGGAGCAGCTCCATGACCTTTTCCATCAAGGCGATTATTCGGGCGTTCGTGGCGCCTGAGCACCGGTTATCGATGTCGCGCAAAATGTGGGGCAACACGCTTGCCGAATTGCGGCGCCGAGGTGGCGGGCGCACCGAATCCGGCGTGTTTCTCCTCGGCGTCATCGCGGGCAAGCGGCGGCGGGCGGTCACGGCAATCTATTATGATGAGTTGGATCCCGACGCGTATTCGTCGGGTGTGTGCGTCCTCCATGGAGATGCCTTCGCCAAGCTGTGGGCGCGCTGCCGATCGCTTGGCCTAACGGTCGTCGCGGACGTGCATACGCATCCGGGTGTTGCGCTGCAGAGTGGTAGCGATCGCACCAACCCGATGGTCGCTCGCGAGGGGCACATTGCGATCATCGTACCGAACTTCGCCGCCGTCCCGGTTCAGCAGGCGAGATTGGGCATCTTCGAATACCGGGGCGGACATCAGTGGTTCGACCGGACCGAAGCACATGCCACCGGCTACTTCTACAATGGCTTCTGGGGATAATGATGACCAACACGCTCAGCGCTGATAATCTGCACCGCACCGCCAAGTACTTCATGGATCGTGGCACAGCCGCCTCTCATCAGGAAGCGATGGCCATGCTGGGCCGCTTTGGCCTCAATGTCCATGTCGGCGCCGACATCGCCGCCTCGGCTGCTAAGCAGGTGGCGCTGCTTTCCCTGGTCAATCTCGGCCACCGCACCCTGCTTGCCGGGGTACGGGTAGTCGGGGCTCCCGAATGCAACAACCTGACTACGCTCAGCACAGCGCCGACGCTGCGTGATGCGATCGCAGATCTGGGCGGCCTGTGCTGTGACGCGGCGGATGCCGTTGCACCTGCTGCCGTCATCGGGAATGGCGAGGCTCCACCAAACACCGTTGTCGGATGGCGGCTCACCTGGGAAGGCTGGCGCGGAGGCGTTGCGCCATTGCGCGATCAGTTGCGCCTTGCGGATGATGAGCACATGGCCCTCGCGCCGCTGGTAGCGGCGGCTTGCCTTATGACGGAGGTCTTCAGCTTCCACGCTGGCGATCATCCGATGGCGGGTCGGCGCGTGGCGGGCCTATCGCTCTGGAGGCCGGGTGTGGATTGGCGTGAACCGTCGGCTGACGAACCTGCCCTCAGCTATTTGCCATCGCGCCTCTGGCTCATTGGCCTTGGCAATCTCGGGCAAGCATTCTGCTGGGTATTGGCCGCGCTGCCCTACAAGGATCACGCCGAGGTCGAGCTGGTCCTCCAGGATTTCGACACCTTGGCGACCTCGAACGCTAGCACGTCGATGCTCTCTTTTGACGCCGACGTCGGTACGAAAAAGGCTCGGATTGCCGCCGCATGGCTGGAAGCGCAGGGGTTCAAAACGGTCATCGAGGAGCGTCGCTTCGGTCCGGCGATCAAGCGCGAGAACGCTGAGCCGGGCGTTGCGCTGTGTGGCGTCGACAATGCGCTAGCGCGCGCGGCATTGGAGGATGCTGATTTCGACTTTGTGGTTGAGGCAGGCCTTGGCGCTGGCCCCGACGGGTTCCGCGGCATTTCTGTCCATACGTTTCCTGGGTCGCGAACGGCGCGCTCGATTTGGTCGAATGTCGCGATCCCCGCCGCATCCGTCGCGCACATGCCGGCCTACGAAAAACTCGTCAACGCGGGCATGGACGAGTGCGGGCTTGCCATATTGGCCTCGCGCACGGTCGGTGTTCCCTTCGTAGGGCTGTTGGCAGCGACATTGGCGATCTCAGAGTTGTTGCGCCGGCTGCATGGTGGGGCGACGTTCGAATTGATATCGACCTCCAGCAACACGCTGGACGACGTTACCACCATCGCCGCGGCGGTCACCACCCCTTACGGCTTTGGACATCTTGCGGCCAGGAGATAGCGAGGTGAACCGCCTCCCGAGACACGACCTGTAGAACGGCTCGGCTAGCACCACTACCTGTCGTGAAATTCATCTATCGAGCCGCAGTCGAATATCACTATGTTCAGGGGCTGGAGACCTGAATGGCATTTCGATTCGTACACACCGCCGACATTCATCTTGACTCGCCGCTGCGCTCGCTGGCGCTGCGCAACCCTGAGCTTGCCGAGCTCGTCGGTGACGCCAGCCGCCAAGCGTTCATCTCGATTGTCGATCTCTGTCTTGCCGAGCGTGTCGATGCGCTGGTCATTGCGGGCGATCTCTACGATGGCGATCAGACGTCGATGAAAACCGCCCGCTTTCTGGCCTCGCAAATGTCCCGCCTGCACCAGGCCGGCATCAGGGTCTTCAAGATTCGCGGCAACCACGACGCCCTGTCGCGGATATCGAAACAGCTTGTGTTTCCCGACACCGTCACGATCTTCGGCGGCCGTCCCCAGTCTGTGCAGCAAACCGCCGGCGGGCTCGACGTCATATTTCATGGATTGAGCTTCGCGACCCCAAAGGCACCGGAGAGCTTGCTGCCCAAATATCCGGCCGCCCACGAGGGCGCGGTCAATGTCGGCATCATGCACACCAGTCTCGCCGGATCGCCCGGGCACGATGTCTATGCCCCCTGCAACCTGGCTGATCTGCACGCGCATGGTTTCGACTACTGGGCGCTCGGCCATATCCATATGCGCACCATTCATCCCGATGCAAGCACGGTGGTCATGCCGGGAATGCCGCAGGGCAGGGACATCAACGAGGCCGGCGAGAAATCCGTCACCCTGGTGACGATCCGCGACGACCGCTTGATAGAGATCGAGGAACGGCTGACCAGCATCGCGCAGTTCGAACGCGTGAACGTTGACGTGACCGGCACTGTCGAATGGCCGGAGGCAGTGGGCCGCATCCGATCCGCTCTGCAAGACATCCGGACTTCCGTCCGGTCCCGCCATGCGGTTATCCGGCTCAGCCTTTCCGGAGCGTCCCCCCTGTCGTGGGCCTTGATCCGCGACCGCGATGTGTTGCTGGAGGAAGCCAATCAGGTCGCGGAACAGACGGGCGATATATGGGTGGAAAAGCTTGAGCTCGACCTTGCCGAGCGCAGGGCGGAAACGAGCCGTGGCACAGCGGACCCGATTCTCGAACTAGCCCAATCCATGCGCGCCGACGCTACTTCAGAAGCCGTCCGTGCCGAGGTGAGGGCGTTTGTCCAGAAGCTGATCGCCGACCTTCCGGCCGAGGGGCGCGATTTCGCCGGCAAGGACGAGGCCGGACTGGAACTGTTTCTCAGCAAGGTGCTTGCCGGCGGCGCCGACCTGGTGACAGCCCGCCTCAAGGCCGGTGGGTCGCCATGAGGCTGCGCCGCCTTGACCTTATCCGCTACGGCAAATTCACCGACCGTACGATCGACTTCGGCCCGAAGCCGGCGTCCGGACCCGACTTGCATATCGTGTTCGGCCTGAACGAGGCCGGCAAGTCGACCGCGCTTTCGGGCTACCTCGACCTGTTGTTCGGCATCGAGGAGCGCAGCCGTTACAATTTCCTGCACGAGTACGGCGCGATGCGCATCGGGGGCGTGCTCGAATTCACGGGAACCGAGCAGACGTTTACGCGCACGAAACAGCGCAGCAACTCGCTGCTCAACGAGGTTGGCCAGCCCTTGAGTGAGGTGGCGATAACGGCCCATCTCGCCGGTCTGTCGCGCGATGCATATCAGACCATGTTCTCGTTGAACGACGAGACCCTGGAAGAAGGCGGCAAATCGATCCTGGAGTCGCGCGGCGACCTTGGCAAGCTGCTGTTCACCGCCAGTGCCGGGCTCGGGCAAGCCAACGATATGTTGAGCGCGCTCGACGCCGAGGCGGACGGGCTCTACCGGAAGCAGGCGCACGGGACCGACCTGGCACGGCTCAAGAAGCGCCTCGCCGAGCTGAAGGCTGAGAAGGACGCCATCGACACATTGGCTTCGACCTTCGAGACGCTCGAGGCCGACCGTGTCGACGCTACGGAAAAATATGAGCACAGCATCACGGAGCGCTCCGTGTTGTCGGCGCGGCTCGATACGATTGCCAGGTATCTTCGCGCCTTCCCGATCCTGAAGGAGATCGAGCGCCAGACGGACCAACTGGCTGAACTGCCCGATATCGCGGCGCCGTCGCGCACCTGGACCGGAAGTGTGGCCGGTCTCATCGATGACGACGCGAGCTTGAGAACACGGCTCGCCGGCAACATCGACGAAATCGAGCGTTTGACAGCAAGGGTCGCCGCGGTCGACATGGACGAGGCGATTCTTGCGATTTCAGAGCGCATCCGCAATCTCGCGGAAAGCAGGGTGCGCTATGCTTCGGCGGGCCTTGACCTTCCCAACAGAAGGATGGAGCTGCAGATCCTCGACAGCGCGGTGGCGACATGCCTTGCCGCCCTGGCCAGGTCGTCCGAACCGAACCCGGCAGCACTGCTCTTGCCTGCCGCCACCGTTGGGGCTGTCCGCGCCTTGATCGAGCAGCGATCCGGCGTCGCCACAAGCGTGCGCGTCGCCCGCGACGAGGCCGCGGCAGCCGTCGATGCGCTGCAGACCGCGCGGCAAAAGATTGGCGAGGAAAGGGCCGTGCCCGCGCCCGCTAGATCCAGGCTCACCTCGGCGTTGGCAAAAGCGCGGGCGAGCGACCACGTCAGGGAACTCAAGGCAGCACGCGACGCGCAAGATGGGGGCACCGTTCGCTGGGAAGCAGCGCTCTTGCGCCTTCTGCCGTGGTCAGCAGGTGCGCGAGCGCTAGCCAGCATCACCGCGCCCAGCGCCGCACAGATCGGGGCGTGGAAGGTGCAGGCCGCGGATCTCGGCAAGGCCAGGGCCATGCTTTCCGAACGCCTTGCCGAACATGAAGCCAGTCATGCCCTGCTCGCGAGGCGGCTTGACGCGTTGCGTGCCTCTACCGATGTGGCCGACGATGAAACAGCCGCTGTCATCAGGCGTGATCGGGACGCGGCCTGGGCAAAGCACCGGGGCGAACTCACAGGCAAGACAGCGGATGATTTTGCCGTGGCGTTGGCGCGCGACGACAGTATTGGCGCCGGCAGGCTGTCCGACGCCCGCGAACTGGCCGAGATCCGAACGACAACAAGCAGCCTTGCCGGAGCCGCGGCCGATGTTGCGCGCATAGGCGAGCAACTCGAGCGGACCGACGCGGCGGTGGAGGCTCTGTCTTTGGAAATGCGTGGCGCCGCAAGAGAGCTTCTCGCTGACAACCTCGCCTCATCGCTCGAGCGCGCGATCGAACTGATCGAAGACCGTGGCGCCGCGCGAGCAGTTGCGCTCGTGGCTTGGGAGGAGATCGAGCTTGCCCGCAAGAGGGCTGGGCGTGCGACGGACGAGGAGGAGGGTATCCGACTTGAATTGGACGGCGCACTGCGAAGCGTCGGCATAGTTCCTGAGCCTGGCGACAGACTGGAGACCATAGCGGCCGTCGCGGAGCTTTTCCTTGACCGCCAACGCAAGGTGGATGCCGAACATGCCGAAGCTCTCAGGATGGTGACCGCCAGGGAAGAGGATCTGGCCGCGCGACGACGCTCGGTGGGCATGGCGGAGCGGCGCGAGGAGGAGTGGCTGGCGGCCATCGCGCAAGCGCTGGAAGGCACATGGCTCGAGAGCGGGGTTCCCGCATCGAGCGTCGGCACCGTCCTTGATCAGCTGGCCGAACTCGCCAAAGGCCTGCAGGAGCGGGATGCCATGCGCCTCCGCATCGAGAAGATGGAAGCCGACAGGGCCAACTTCGTGGTCGAAGTTGCCGCTGCCGCGGTTGCCACTTGCGAGCCGGCCAGCGACGACGAGCCGGAGCAATTGGCGATCCGGCTTGCCGCGCGTCTAGAGCGCGCCGAACGCACGCGCGAAATGAAAGCAAACCTTGTCGAGGACATGAAGCGCCCACAAGAGGCGCGCGAAGCTCTCGATGCTGAGATTTCGGCCCATGAGCGTCGCAAAAACGAGATCCTGAGCGCCTTTGGCGTGACGACACTTTCCGAGGTCGTTGAACGCGACGAGGTTCTGCGCGACAGGGATCGGCTTCGCGCGGCTGTGATCGGACTTGAGCAGCAACTGTGCGCTGAACTCGCGGTGGATGGACTGGAGCAGGCCATTGAGATGTTGGGCGTTCTCGATCCCGAAAGGCTCCTGGTCGAAAAGGCCAAAAACGAGCAGCGGATTCAGGGTCTTGACGAAGCGATAAAGCAGCAGCTTGTTAGGCAGACCCGAGCATCCGACAAGCTCGACGCTATTGGCAGCGACAGCACCGTTGCCCGGATCGATGCCGAACGCCGAACCGTCCTGCTCGAGATCGAGGAGAAGGCTGTGCGTTATCTCGAGCTCAAACTCGGCGTCATGTCGGCTGGAAACGCGTTGCGGCTCTATCGTGACCGTCATCGCTCCGGAATGATGGCGCGGGCGTCGGACGCCTTCGCGCTGATCACGCGCGGCCAGTATTTGGGGCTGGCAACCCAGCCTGCCAAAGGCGGCGAGGTCTTGATTGCATTGCAACGCGACGGCAAGTCCAAGATCGCCGACGCCTTGTCGAAGGGCGCACAATTTCAGCTCTATTTGGCGCTGCGGCTTGCCGGCTACTACGAATTCGCGAAGCTTCGACCGTCGGTCCCGTTCATTGCCGATGACATCATGGAAACGTTCGACCATGTCCGGTCGGAGGAGGTTTTCAAACTATTTGCGGAAATGGCTTCTGCCGGCCAGGTGATCTACCTCACCCATCATCAGCACCTGTGCGAGATCGCCAGGGCCGTTGTGCCGGGCGTTGCGATCCACGAGCTCAATTAGGATGGCCCCGCAAGTGCAAGGGCGCTCCCCTGCGCCGGCCGGTTTGGGGACCGCTTTGCATTCCCCGCGACATTGAAAGCCGTCCGTAACAGGCGGCCCGGTCTTTTCGCCAGGCGGTCGCTATCGGAGCGGCAGCTTATTGCCGAATCATCACGAAACCGGACGGGCAGCAATCCGGCCCACTCACACCATCTCACTGATAAATCGGTTGTTCGCATGCCACCTGAGTGGTCAAAAGCGTGGCACAGAATAAAAGATCCCAACTTGGAGCGAGTACGCGATGCCGGACGTGATCGATTTTGATGATGCCATGAAGCGGACGGAGGGCGAGGATCGCGCCTTGCTGCTCGGCAATGGCTTCTCCGCTCAATACTTCAGCTACCGCAATCTCCTCGACAAGTCTGGCCTCGCCGCCGGCACTCCGGTGCGCGATCTCTTCGACGCTCTCGCGACGGTCGACTTCGAGGCCGTGGTGCGCGCTCTAGAAGGGGCGGTGCTGGTGGAGCGGGCGTACGGGAACGCCGCCCATGCCGCCGAGATCGAGGGGGATGCCCGGAAGGTGCGAGAGGCACTGGTGGAGGCAGTCAACGCGACACACCCCAAGCACCGGGAGGATCTAGGTTCGAAATACACGAGCAGCGCAGACTTCTTGTCTTGCTTCTCCACCGTGTTCTCGCTGAACTATGATCTTCTGCTTTACTGGGTGAATCTTGAGAAGCGGCTTCTCCGGGACGGATTCGGGTTGGGTAAGACTGCTGGCTCCTTCCACGGCCCCTTCTCGGAGGACGCATACTGCCATCTCTACAACCTGCACGGCGGCCTCCATCTCTTTGAGAGCGGAGCAGGAGAGATAATGAAGGCAGTCGACACTGGTTCTGGAGTCATCGCCACGATCACTGACGAGATCGCCAAGCGCGGCAAGTTCCCGGTCTACGTTGCGGAAGGCACGAGCACCCAGAAGATGCGCAGGATTAACTCAGTCGCCTACCTCCGCCATTGCCTCGACATCCTCAGGGGCAATTCCGCGGTGACGTTCATATACGGACATAGCGCTGACGAGAACGACGCTCACATTTACCGCGCCATTTTCGGGTCTGAGACCAAGCACATCTACTTCGGCGTCTACAAACCGGATGGCGACAAGCTCAGGGCGCTGGACGGTCTCCTGGCAAAGTATCAGAAGACCGCAGGCTCCACGATCGGCTACACATTCTTCGACAGCGGGAGCGCGAAGGTCTGGGAAACTTGAAGAGATCGGGCCCGGGACACATGCGCGGCAGCGCCCATCCACCGGTCCAAGTTCTGGCGCATATGTTCATCGGGACTCGCGCGCAGATCGACGTCGAGCACTGGTTCTACAGAGCGTCTTCCGAGCCATACCGCTAGGCTGATGCCAGAGGTGGTTGTCACCGGATGGCCCGCTGCGTGCGAGCTCTCGGTGCCTCAAAAATCAGCCGGGTCAACTTTCGTCACATTTAAGTTGGAGTGCCATTTGTTCCATCAGATCACGTGTCCACACGTTAAATAGGCCGCATATTGAGAGGATCAGAAAGCGCGCTACTTGCTGGACATTGTACACTTCGTAAGACCCCAGACGCTGTGTACTTTTTCCAAAGGCATGTGCAGTCATGAAATTCCGTAAGTAACTGCATGCGTGAATAGCGTCAGGAAGAGAGAATTGGACATCTCTGACTATTTTTCCATCGCTATATGCTGAGAATTGGTCGCGCACCGGTTCGATCGGTATTTCGGTCTCGTCTCCCCTCACTATCCAATCGAAGGTTCTCTCTGGATTAATGCCAACCCTGTCGAGTCGAGACTTGAGGTCCATCAAGACTGTCGGGTTCCACGTGTATTTGTTGTCCAGCCATCGCGGCTTTTCCCGGCTGGATTTCACTTGCAGGTTCATCTCTTCGATAGCGGAGAAGGCAAGGTTTATCGCAATCGAACTGCGGACATGGTCTGAGAACTCGTCGGAATGTTTCTCAAAGATCTGTCCAAACCGTGGGTGCGCCGACCAGGGCGTGATGGCTTCTGTTTCGTAGCATCTTGAGAGTTTGTGGATCGCATAGACAATTCGCCTATCTGGCCAAGCGTTGACCGCCATCGCGACGGCCACCGGCCTCTCCCTCTTGAACGAGAAACGCTCAAAGAACCCGGTAGTCTGGAAGATGTTCTTGAAGATGCTTGCCTGCTCGGACGCATCATCCGGCAACTCGAAGCCCGCAGTGTTTCCGTATTCCTGATCCGGGAACCCTTCAATGACAACATCGGCGGCGCGGATGAGTTGAATGATGTTGTTAGCCTCGATCTCTTCAGCCTCCACCACCAACAACCGCCCCTGAGTTTCGCCTTCTCCGAGAGAGCCAAACTCGGCCAAAGCGCCAGGTCGCGAAACTTCAGAATAGCCGCTTTTGTGAAACTTATAGCGTCTTGAAGGATCAGGAATAAAGCGAACGGTCCAACCGACGCGCCGACAAAGGGACATCACCAACGTAGTTTGACTTGGTTCAAATATGAGGAAGCTACAGAACGACGGCACACGCTAGTTCCGCGATTTCACCCACTCGCTGGTCAGCATAATGATTGTTTAGCAAGGAAAGCAAGATCGCGCGGCCATAGGGCACACTAGACTGAGACACTGGTAGAAAAGGTGTGTGATCCAAATTTCAATGAGCGGGTCGAAGCGACCATTCTCGCAGCAATAAACGGATGGCGACAATGAGGCTGGTTGCTGAAAGGCAGCTATCTGCCCGGCCGAACCGAAAGCGGAAATTCCGGTTCCGGCCCCAAAGCTGCCAGGCGGGAACGCGCACAATCTCGGTCGTTGCGGCTGATACCGTGAGCGCCCGAAAGCTGCCAATCATCGAGACTATTGCCTATGGCTACTTCCCGCTATGATTGCGGGCGGCGGGACTCTATTGATCGATTCCCAAATGCGGAGTTCTCGGAGATAAAAAGTCGGTGTTTTCCGGCTCCTCAGTGATATTTGCCGCTTGGATCAGTGATATTTGGGTTACTTATGGGCGAACGAACTCCAACATTAACAAATTGGCTGGGTGGCTGGTTCACTAGTTTCGGCGCCTTCTTGGAAGGTATTGGTCGACCCGCCGTCACAAAAGCAAAATTTGTAAATCTTGCACCGACCGACCAAGCTGACAAGGCCGGTGTATATTCCGAAGCTTTGCTCTTCGCGACGACAGACCCGAGGGTGAACAATATAGCGCTGACGGGGCCTTATGGTTCAGGAAAAAGCAGCATCATCCAATCGTTCCTGAAAAGATACCGAAGACCTTCACTTCACATATCTCTCGCGGCGTTCGTGAAAGAGGCCAGCCCACCAGGCGACAAAGAAGCTAGCACCCCAAGCCTCAAAGTGAGCCGGCAGGAGATTGAAAGAAGCATACTTCAGCAAATGCTGTATGGTGCAGATGCCAACAAACTTCCACTGTCGCGCTTTAAGCGAATTCAATCCCCTGGCGTCTTGTCGATCTTCAAATCGCTGTGCATCATGTTCGGCTTACTTTCGATTTGGTACGTATTCACAAAGCGGGAAGCGATAATCAACGGCACCTTTTTCGATCCCCTCGAATTCAGCAATTGGCCTAATTTTACAATATTCGGGTTTTCGTTGCTTTTTCTGTGGGTTGCGCTGCACAACTTTTATGTCGCCAGCTTTGGGCTGTCACTCAAAAGTATCTCTCTAAAAGACATAGAAATAAGGCCAGCATCAGACAATCTCGACTCAATACTTAACCGTCATTTGGATGAAATTATCTACTTCTTTCAGTCAACAGAATATGATCTCGTAATAATTGAGGATCTGGACCGATTCGAAGATGCAGAAATATTCGTGACGTTGCGTGAAATCAACGGCTTGGTGAATGCGAACGCGGGAGTCAGACGAACTATTAGATTTCTTTACGCTCTGCGCGACGACGTATTTGTTAATACAGACCGGACCAAGTTCTTCGAATTCGTTATTCCTGTTATTCCCATCATAAACGCTTCGAACTCGATTGATATGGTGCTGGAGCAGGGAAAGAGGCTTGAACTCGACGGTCGTCTTGATCGACAGTTCCTTCGAGAGGTCTCACGGTATCTAGACGACCTGAGACTTATTCAGAATATCTTCAATGAATACGCCATCTACGTTGCCAATTTGGAGACCGACGACGAAAATACTCTCAACGCCAACAAGCTTCTTGCGGTCCTGATATATAAGAACGTCTACCCCAGGGATTTCGAACAACTGCACCGGGGCGAAGGCAATCTCGCTGACATTCTGGGCCGCCACGATGAACTCGTTGCGCACGAGGAGGTGGCCTGTAAGGCAGAGATAGCGGAAATCGAACGAAAGATTGACGTTGCCGAAAGGCAGACACCTTCTGACCTGAAAGAATTGCGCCAAATCTACGCGATGACGCTCGTTCAGATGCTTCCTGCGAACGTCAATAGCATCAGCCTTGACGGGCAGTCTTGGATCGCACTTCACTCGCTTGTTGGGCACGACGCGTTTGAACAGTTAATCGCAGTTCCGCATATTACCTGCCGCGATGTCTATAATAGCCGACAGCGGATCGATATCTCCGCCTTGCAGAACGAAGTGGATAGCGAGAAAACCTACTTTCAGCGCAAGGCGGAAATTGAAAGCAAATGTGAGGCCAACAAGAGCGAGAGCCTGCAACGGATTCGCGAGCTTAGAGCGAAGATCGCGACACTTCGAACAGCCAAGTTCAATGAACTCGTGCGTTCAAGCGCCGACCGTGTGACTGATCTTTTCGACGGCTTCGGCGAGAAGGGCGAGCTGGCTCGCTTCTTGATTCTAGAAGGCCATCTCGACGATACGTATTATCAATATACGTCGCTGTTCCATTCTGGTCGGCTGTCGCCTAATGACAACAAGTTTCTGATCCAGATACGGGCGTTCTTTACTCCCGACCCCGACTTTCAGATTGACAACCCGAATGAGGTCATCGCAGCGATGCGCGAAGCGGACTTCGGGCAAAGCTATGTTCTTAACGTCAAATTGGTTGACTGCCTTCTAAACGAGGCGAGCCGCTACAGCGATCAGACTCGTAAGTTTTTCGAGTTCATCGCGTCCCAGTTCGAAGGCTGCGAAGATTTCTTAGAGGCCTACTACGCCACGGGACGCGCCGTCCCCAAGTTGCTTTCCCGCCTGGCTGACGAATGGAGGCAGTTCGTTCCGACGGCAATCGCCAGCAAGCGCAATCTTTCCCATATCACACAGTTGGTAACCAACCTGCCGGAAAGAGCGCTAGAAACACTAGCACGCGATGGCGACGAGTTCCCTGATTTCGTCGCGGCGAAACTCCCTGAAATTCTGGCACTTGCACCTGACTTGGCACCCGAACGCCTCGAGCGCATTGACTTCGAGGTTCGAGACCTTCCGGCAATAGGGAAGTTCACCGGCATCGTGCGCTTCATGGTAAAACGGGGCCTTTTTGAACTCTCGATTGCCAATGTGGAACACATCTATCGCGAGGTCATGGGCGAGACCAATCTCATGGCGTTTCGCGAGCGCAATTACACTACGCTGCGTTCGCTCACAGATCCTGCCTTGATCACCAGGGTCGAACGCGATCTTGATATCTATCTTAGCGACGTGCTCCTTGAGCTTCACGACAATTCTGAAGAAGATGCGGCAGCCATAACTGATCTCCTAGGTCGTGAGGGACTTGACGAAGACAATCTTCGTGAATTTCTCGGTCGACAGACGGCTCTCCTGCCAGCGCTGGAGGGTGTTCCGGAGAAATTGCACGCCACGGTATTTGAGCTGCGACGTATCGCGCCGACATGGGACAATTGTATCTCGTTCATGGGAGGCAGTGGCTTCGCGGCGGAAATCCTAGTGGCCTATCTTGATCGGAAAGATGTGCGCGCGGTAATTCTGAAGCATAGTCTGCGTAACGGTCCCGAGACACTGCCGCTACGCCAATTCCTTGTTAACGCGAATGCACTGAGCGATGACAGTTACCGGGAATATGTCCGAGCGTTGCCCAATACGTTCAAGAATTTTCCCAAAAGCCTCGATTCTTCGAAGAATACTATTCTCATAGTGGAGCGCAAGATCACCTTTTCAAAGGAGACCCTTGAAAGCCTAGACGCCAATACGGACTTGCCGGTCCTTTTCATGGCAAAAAACATCGAAGCTTATCTCACCGATCCCGGAATGTTCGGTCTCGACGACGTCTTCCGAGAAGAGCTCCTTCAAGCCGACATAACAGATGACGATAAGCGCGCGATAATCGACCTGATCGATTTGAATAGGCTAACGGAACTGCCCAAGCGAGCGGCACTCATAGGCCCGATTCTTGACCGCACCAACGTTCGTATATCCGGCATGGATGCGGCTAAAGCGCGGTCACTGATCCTGAATTCAAGGCCCGTTGAGACGCAGATTTCCCTGCTCAACAAGTTTCACTCGACTATGGCGGTCGACGAAGCGCGCGAAGTGCTTGCGGCGCTTCCATATCCGTTCTCTGAGATCACGACAGGATATCACACTCCAAGATTGCCAAGATCAGATGAAAATCGTGCATTGGTCCAATGGCTTGAGACTCGCGGAATCATCTCTTCGTGGAGCGAGGGAGGTGGTTGGTTCCTGGGTGATGAGATACGCGTAAATCTCAAGAGGCGATGAAAAACTGGTAGCTACAATGAGATGCCATTAGATTGGTGGTTTTGGAATTCTTACCGGCGGCTAACCAGGTTGTTGGTTCTCCCAAAAATCAGTTCACCAGACCCCAATTCGCTAAACCTGACAGTCTGCTTGTGATGCGGTGGACGGCTCTCCTCCCTCCTGCGGTATCATCGCGGGATTAGAGCTGGAGGAGCGCTATGATGAGCAACGTTACGAC
>NZ_JAMYSC010000086.1:0-19143 GCF_040321755.1 Mesorhizobium sp. M0276
CGCGATTTCCATTGGCGGAAAGCCTGCTCGCCATCACGCATCCGGCCGAACCCCCACCGACGACAATGTAGTCGAAAACCAATGCCAAACCTCTCCATGTTACCTGCGCTACCCTCTAGCCGGGACGCCTTTCGGAGCATGCCATGACCAAGAACTTGCTGCCCAACAGTTGTAAGCCGCCTTCAATCAAGGACGTTTCCGGCTAAACTACCCCAAGGCTCTGTCATTTGGGCGGCCATCCGTGACACCGGCAGCTCAGTCCCGCTTCCTAAATGTAGCAAGTCAAATCGGCCGCTTTGGGCGAAACAAGCCTCTTTTAGTGAAGGAAATAGGCGTTTTTTCGCTGTTCGCGCATATTTCCTGCCACACATACTGATCCAATTTCCGTTAACGCTCTCCATACCGAATCATTTTGGCATCCACGGAACTCTGCCGGGCCGCGAGCGAGCGACCCGCTTGCGTTCGAAAGTTCGACGAACTGCCGCGCCCGACGACGTTGGTCTCAAAGTTTCTGCAACGCGACCGAGTTGACGGATCTCGTCGCCATTCTATTGCCTTCGTCGCACTTGATGTCGGCTACCACACGTGGGCACCGTCTCGTGTTAGGATGTGCCAATAGCAAATCCAATGCCTGTGCCGCCACCAGTGATCACGGCCTACATCCCTGCCAACCTTTCCCGGGTGGGTACCCCGGGCGGTTTGCGTCAGACCGATTACTAGCCGGCCTCCATTAACATCGAGGACGGCTCCATCGACGAAAGGGACTCACTCAGAGGCTAGGTGTGAATCGGCGTGCAAAATTGACCCCATAAGCCGGGGAATCGGCGTCCAATTTTGACCCCCCCTGATGCTTTGATTTGCGACCATCAGCTCGTCGTAGCGAGCGGATGGTGTGGGGATGAAGTCGGTGGATACGATTGCCCGGGTTCGGCGCGCCTTCCATGTGCAGGGATGGTCGCTCAAGCGGATTTGCCGCGAACTGCATGTTTCGCGGAACACCGTCCGCAAGATTCTCAGATCCAATGAGACATCGTTCTGCTACGAACGCGAGCGGCAGCCCAAGCCGAAGATCGGTCCGTGGCAGGATCAGCTTGACGGGTTTTTGAATGGCAACCGTGGCAAGGCGGCACGCGAGCAACTGACACTGATCCGGATTTACGAAGAGCTTTGCAGCCTCGGTTACGAGGGTGGCTATGACGCCGTCCGCCGCTACGCGAAGAGCTGGGCGAAGGCGCAGGGGTCGGCGATGGCGGACGCCTATGTGCCGCTATTCTTCGCGCCGGGCGAGGCCTACCAGTTCGACTGGAGCCACGAGATCGTCCTGATCAACGGCGTGACAGTGACCGTGAAGGTCGCCCATGTCCGGCTCTGCCACAGCCGCATGATGTTCGTCAGGGCCTATCCGCGCGAGACGCAGGAGATGGTGTTCGACGCCCACGACCGGGCCTTCGCCTTCTTCGGTGGCGCCTGCACGCGCGGCATCTACGACAACATGAAGACGGCGGTGGAAACGATCTTTGTTGGCAAGGATCGCCAATACAATCGCCGCTTCCTGCAGATGTGCAGCCACTATCTGGTGCAGCCGGTCGCCTGCACGCCGGCCTCGGGCTGGGAGAAAGGTCAGGTCGAGAACCAGGTCGGGCTGGTGCGCGAGCGCTTCTTCACGCCCAGGCTGCGCTTCAAGACCTATGAGGAGCTGAACGCCTGGCTGCATGACAAGTGCGTCGCCTACGCCAAGGCGCACCGTCACATCGAACAGCCGGAACGAACGATCTGGAACGTGTTCGAGGAGGAGCGCGGCAAGATGGTCGAATATCGCGGCCCCTTCGACGGGTTCCATGCGGTGCCGGCCTCGGTGTCGAAGACCTGCACGGTGCGCTTCGACAACAACAAATACTCTGTCCTGTCGACGGCCGTCGGCCGCCCGGTGGAGATCCAGGCCTATGCCGATCGCATCGTCATTCGTCAGGATGGCGTGGTTGTTGCCGAACATGTGCGTTCGTTCGGGCGCGGCGAAACGATCTACAACCCTTGGCACTATGTCCCCGTGCTCGCCCGCAAGCCCGGAGCGCTGCGCAACGGGGCGCCGTTCCAGGACTGGGTTCTGCCATCGGCGATGGAACGGGTCCGGCGCAGATTGAAGTCCGCGGACGATGGCGACCGGCAGATGGTGTCGATCCTGGCCACGGTGTTGACCGACGGCATCGATGCCGTGGAGGCTGCCTGCCAGGAAGCGCTCGACCAGAACGTCTGCTCCTCCGCCGTCATCATCAACATCCTGGCGCGGCGGCGCGACCCCGCGCCGGCCGTCACCATTCTCACCCCGGACGCACTCCGCCTGCAACACGAGCCGCAGGCCGACTGCGCCCGCTACGACAGCCTCAGGAGGGCAAGCTGATGGAACGCACGCAGGTTCTGGAACTGATGGGCACGCTGAAGCTCTACGGGATGCGGGGCGCCTATGACGAGGTCATGGCGACAGGCATCAAGCGCCAGCACGAGCCGCCGAGGATCGTCGGCGATCTGCTGTCGGCCGAGATCGCCGAGAAGCAGGCCCGCTCCATCAAATACCAGCTCACCGTCGCCAAGCTGCCGATCGCCAAGGACATCGATGAGTTCGACTTCGACGGCACGCCGGTCAACGAGGTGCTGGTCAGGGATCTTGCCAACGGCACCTTCGTCGCCGATCAGCGCAACGCCGTTCTCATCGGCGGCACCGGAACCGGCAAGTCGCATCTGGCAATTGCCCTTGCCCGATCACTGATCCGCAACGGAACGCGCGGTCGCTTCTTCAATGTCGTCGATCTCGTCAACCGGCTCGAGACCGAGCACCGCGGCGGCAAGCAGGGCCGTATCGCTGACTACCTGACCCGGCTGGACTTCGTCGTGCTCGACGAACTCGGCTATCTGCCATTCGCACAAGCCGGTAGGCAGTTGCTCTTCCACCTGATCAGCAGGCTCTACGAACGGACCTCGATCATCGTCACCACCAATCTGGCGTTCGGCGAGTGGCCCGCTGTCTTCGGCGACGCCAAGATGACGACGGCGCTGCTCGACCGTCTCACTCACCACTGCGAGATCATCGAGACCGGAAACGAATCCTGGCGATTCAAGAACCGCGCCTGATCACCCCATAACGCCGATCCGCACTCGCCGGCCTGCGCAACCCAGACCAGCTTCGCCCGGCGAGCGCTAACCGCCGCGCATTATATAAGGGGGGTCAAAATTGGACGCCGATCTGGAGTGCGCCCCTTGGGGTGGACAGATCGTCCTGAGGAATTGACCATGGCTGTCGGGTTTTCAAAGAGAGAACCATGGCAAGACATCGTAGTTACAGCATCACGTTCAAGCGTCAGGTCGTGCAGGAATATCTGTCGGGCGAGACGCTGCATAGTTTGGCGAAACGGCATGACGTCACCCGCACCCTGATCCGTGTCTGGATTGGCAAGTATGAGGCAGGCGGTTTCGATGACGGCTTCGGCCGCTCTGATCACGGAATATGAGGCGCGGATCGCCGCGCTTGAGCGGCTGGTGGGCAAGCAGGCTCTGGAACTGGAGTTTCTAAAGGGGGCTCTGAAAAGCGCTCCGCGGCCGAAAAGCGGGACTACATCCGCCATCACCGGCCCTGCGGCCTCTCTGTCGCCGAAGGATGCCGGCTGATGGGCATGGCACGTTCGACCTTCTACGACCGCCCGGCAAGGGCGACCGACGACACCGCGATTGTCGAGGCGATGTTCGCGATCTGCGACGAGTTCGAGTTTTATGGCTACCGCCGCGTGGGCGCGGCCTTGCATCAGCAAGGCTTTGTCGTGAACCACAAGAAGATCCGCCGCCTGATGCGCGACCACGGCCTGCAGCCGACGTTCAGACGGCGCTACGTCGCCACGACCGACAGCAATCATGACAGCCCTATCTTCCCCAATCTGGCAAAGGACATCGTCCCGACGAGCCCGAACCAGCTCTGGGTCGGCGATATCACCTATGTCGCGCTGCCGGCCCGCTTCGTCTATGTCGCCATCATTCTCGATGCCTGGTCGCGCATGATCGTCGGCTACGCCATCGGCCGCGCGATCGATGCCCGCCTGACGGGCGCCGCCTTGCGCACCGCAATCGAGCGCAGAAAGCCACCGCCAGGCTGCGTTCACCATTCCGATCGCGGCTCCCAAGGCGGATTCAAGCGGTCGTCGCAACACCTGAACGAAGGAGGTTGCGATGGGCATTGGAAAGCGACGATCACACCGTTCTGGACGGGCGCCGTTGCCGTCACCGGGACGTCCGCCAGTGGCGGGGCGATCTGAACTCCAGCGATTCTGGTTGGGGATAGCGCAGGGGCTGACCAGCGAAGATGCTGCGTTGGCGGCTGGTATGTCGCAGCCTGTTGGAACCAGATTGTTCCGACAGGCGGGCGGCATGGCACCAGCGATGTTCAGGTCTTCCACCAAACCGACGTCAGAGCGATACCTTGCGTTTGCGGAACGTGAGGAGATCGCACTTCTTCGCATTCAGGGCCTTTCGAGACGCGAGATCGGACGCCGACTTGGCCGATCCGCCTCGACCATCTCCCGTGAGCTACGACGCAACGCAGCCACCCGCAGCGGCGGGCTGGAGTATCGGGCAACGACTGCCCAATGGCATGCGGATCGATCGGCCCGTCGGCCCAAACCGACCAAGCTTGCGCTCAACACAACCTTGCGCACTTATGTGGAGGAGAGACTTGCCGGCGTCGTCGTGACCCCGAGCGGCGCTCCCGTTCCTGGTCCCGCCGTTCCGTGGAAGGGCCGCCGACATGGCCCGCGAAAGGATCGGCGATGGGCCAGGGCCTGGAGCCCGGAGCAGATTGCCCGGCGCCTGGCGATCGACTTCCCGGACGACAAGACGATGCGCATCAGCCACGAAACCATCTATCAGGCCCTCTTCGTTCAGGGTCGGGGAGGGCTACGCCGCGAACTGTCGGCCTGCTTGCGACGGGGCGCGTGCTGCGGGTCCCCAGGGCCCGCGTACGCAGTCGAGGTAAGAGCTTTGTCTTGCCGGAGGTCATGATCAGTCAACGCCCCGCCGAAGCGGCTGATCGCGCGGTGCCGGGTCACTGGGAGGGAGACCTCATCCTTGGTCTTGGCAGCTCGGCGATCGGCACGTTGGTCGAGCGCACGACGCGCTTCACGATGCTACTGCATCTTCCCCGGCTCGTGGGGCATGGCGAAGCTCCGCGCACGAAGAACGGACCTGCGCTCGCGGGACATGGAGCCGAGGCCGTGCGTGACGCGATTACGCGCACCATCATCACCTTGCCTGAAGAACTACGCCGTTCGCTGACCTGGGATCAGGGAGCCGAAATGGCTCAGCACGATCGTCTCAAAGTCGACGCGGGTGTCCAGGTCTACTTCTGCGATCCACAAAGTCCCTGGCAGCGCGGCACCAATGAGAACACCAACGGGCTGCTGCGTCAGTACTTCCCGAAAGGCACCGACCTGAGCATTCACAGCGCCGACGAGATCGCCGCCGTGGCAGCGGCCCTCAATGCGCGGCCGAGAAAGACCCTGGGTTGGAAAACGCCGGCAGAAGCGCTTGACGAGTTGCTGTCGTGAGTGAACACAATCAGTGTTGCGACGACCGGTTGAATCCGCCCAATATGCTGCCCAAGCCTACCGGCAGCTTCTCGCCGGCTACGGTCTGGCCGGCTCGATGGGCCGCAGAGGCAATCCTTATGACAATGCCAAAGCGGAGAGCTTCATGAAGACCCTGAAGCTCGAGGCGGTCTATCCGATGGCGCTCGAAACCTTCCAGGACGTTGCCGAGCACCTTCCCCACTTCATTGACGAGGTCTACAACAAACGCAGGCTCCATTCGGCGCTGGGATATCTCAGCCCCCAACAGTTCGAGGATCAACACATCCGGCAGACGGGCAAAACCGCAGCCTGATCAGTGTCCACCCGAAGGGGCGCACTCCAATCGGGGGTCAGTTTTGGAAACGATGACGTAATTGCCGCCGTCGCGCCTTTGAACGAAGACTTGGCTGACGGCAAAAGCCGCCGACCATTGAGATCAAGGAGGCCGCAGTGAAGCAATATGTCGGACTGGATGTGTCGCAGAGGGAGACAAGCGTCTGCGTGGTCGACGATAGTGGAAAGACGGTGTTCCAGGGAAAGGCAAAGTCCGATCCAGGAGCCTTGACGGAGCTGCTGCATAAACGTGCGCCTCACGCCGAGCGCATCGGATTTGAGACTGGTGCCATGTCCAGCTGGCTCTGGCACGAGCTGAAAAGGGTCGGACTGCCGGTCGTCTGCCTTGATGCTCGGCATGCAAAGGCAGCGCTTTCAGTCCGAATGAACAAGAGCGATGAGAACGACGCCCGCGGCCTGGCCGAACTGGTTCGCGTCGGCTGGTATCGGGAAGTGAAGGTCAAGAGCGCAGAGAGTCAGGCCACCCGGTCCATGCTCGCAGCACGGTCAAGGCTTGTCGAGATCCGTCGCGATCTCGAAAACCAGACACGGTCCATGCTGAAGGAATATGGGCTGCAGTTCAGTCGATCGATTGGTTCACAGTTCCGGCGAAAGGTTTGGGAACTGGTTGCTGAGGGCCATCCGCTTCGCCCTTTGGTTCAGGCGCTTCTGTCTGTCCATGAGCAGGTCTGCTGTGAACAGGAGAAGCTTGATCGGCAGGTCCGGCATCTCGCTCGTGAAGACGAAACCACACGCCGGCTGATGACAGTCCCCGGCATCGGCGTGGTGACTGCGCTCACTTTCCGCCACACAATCGACGATCCCTCGCGCTTTCGCTCGGCCGCCAATGTGGGTGCCTATCTCGGCCTAACGCCGCGACGAAAGCAGTCCGGTGAAACGGATATCAATGGCCGCGTCTCACGCTGGGGCGATCGGCTGTTGCGAACCTACCTGTACGAGGCGGCCAGCGTGCTCCTGCACCGGACGAAGAAATGGTCCACCCTGAAAGCCTGGGGGATGCGTCTGTCAAGACGGATCGGTTTGAAGAAGGCAAAGGTGGCGGTCGCACGGAAGATTGCCGTTCTCCTTCATTGCATTTGGGTTGACGGCACCAGCTTTGAGTGGGGTAACGAAAAGATAGCTTAGTCGACTCCACCCCAAACGAGTTCTCGGGCGGCTATCAACGCGGAACTCCTGATGTCCCCGCCGGGACGGTGGTTGCGGCGACCTCGGTCAAACGGCTGACAGCAGTTTACCTGCATCTCGTTGGAAACGTTGAGGCGCCCGACCCGAACATCATCATGAGGCATTCGACCTCGGAAAGGACCATGACCCCGGCGATGGCAGTGCGAGATCCGGATTGACAACTACCCGCAATTAAAGGGCCGTTTGACAGGCTAGGAATGTGACGACCGAACGCACCGTTGTTGGACTGCAGCTACTCCTCCCAAACGTCTTCAAAGGAAGACATTGGCGACCGGTATCGAAACGCCGCTCCCTGGTGTTGAGTCGGGGAACGGGGGCTCTTACCTGTGGACAGCCACAGGACTGAACGCTCTCGAACGGTCACAAATCGGATAGGGCTCTTAGTACGAGTGATAAGACCCCAGTCTCGGGCTGCCTTAGATTGCGCGCACCGACTCTAAGCGTTAGATTGAAACGCTTTTGTCGCTATCGGACACGAAAGCTCGGTTGCGCCCAAAGGCCGAACCTGCGCACTTCGTCGACGGCGGGCAACTGCGCAGATCTTCAAATTTTCGCTCGGTTGCGCGTGGAAGATCGCACCGTCTTCGAGGGCGCTATCGGGGAGGCCTTCGCATTCGACATTATAGCGGACACTCTTGCCGCAGTGGCTCGGAGCGGTGCGCGGAGTAGGTTGTGGCCGTGACAATGCGCCGACCTCCAGCACCTTAAAACCTTCTCGCTGATGATTGCGGCCGAGCGCGGAAAATACGCCTAGATCAAACCTTTTGCGACCCTGATCAGGTCGGGTTCAAGGGCGATGTGCCGAAAGCCGAACGAGGGGGGTGTTCGGCTGGATCTCGCTATACGTCAATTGGCACGGCCAAGGTCACTTTAGTGCGATCCAGCACAACCATTGTGCTATAATTTCTAACTGCGGGGCTATCAAAGAAAAAGCGCCGGCTAAATGCGTCATAGTCCAGTAAGTCACGCACTGAGACAATGAGAAGGAAATCAGCATTGCCTGTGACACCATATGCGCTCATGACTTCAGGTGCGCGCAGGATAGCTTGCTTGAATCGATCGATGACATCGGAGCGATAGCGCTCGAGTTCGACAAGGACCATCATCATCAGGGGCCGACCTACGGCTTCCGGCGCCACTATCGCAACATCAGCCTCGATCACCCCCGCATCTCGAAGGTGCTTCAATCGCCGCTGACAAGCGGTAGCCGATAGCCCAACAAGTTCGCCCAATTCTTCTGTCGTATGGCGATTGTTGCGTTGCACTGCTTTGAGCAGCTTCAGGTCAAAACTATCCAAATCCATTCATGATCTCTGCAAAGATGGCGACAATGCGCAGGAAAACGGCGTCTGGCGTCCGACAATAGCCCGAATCCCGCAACGATCAAGCCATATAATTAGCGGATCGGCGAATGCAGGGTTGGGACTTCAGTCAATGATTTCTCTTGTCCTCGACGGATCCTGCCGATGCAAGAGGCGATCGCCACTAGAAACGGTTCAAACGATGCCCTCACCTGGCACCCATCTCACCCCGAATACAGATGTAATCCCGGCTTCCCAGTTAGATGCAAGCAATCAAGACTCTGTCACCCGCGAACCACACGGATACTAATGACCGCTATGAACAGCTACATGCCTCCATTGAACGTCCTTCGAGAGGAGTATCCAGCCACAATCGACGCAATCTACATGGATGTTGCGAATCAGGGGCTTATCTCAAAAACAACGTTGGAATCTATCGGTCCACATTTGGACAATCGGCTTCATGGCAGAAACGACGAAGCAAGTATGTTGCACCATGTCGAACGAACGCGCGCCAGGTTCGCGCAATTGATCGGCGCGGATAAAGATGAGATTTCTGTAACGAAAAATGCGTCCGAAAGTATTAACATAATCGCTAATGCGATCGATTGGAGAGATGGCGACAATGTAGTCCTATGCCCAAAGCTAGAGCACGCAAACAATATTTTACCTTGGCTCCAGGTAAAAGCCCGCCACAAAGTTGAGCTCCGATTTGTTGAGCCGGAGGCGGGCTCAATTCCAGTGGGCGAACTAGTGAAGGCAATTGACGCGCGCACTCGCATTGTCGCGGTCGCGACGGTAACGATGGTTCCGGGATTTCGGACCGTGCTGGAACCAATCGCTGAAGCCTGCAAGCGTTTTGGTGTCTTTCTTTTGGCGGACGGAACGCAATCTGTCGGAATACTCCACACCGATGTTGCCCGACTTGGTGTAGACGGCTTAGCGGTGTCAACTGTGAAGGGGTTGATGGGCCTTTATGGATCGGGCTTTTTGTATTGCCGCCAAGAGTGGGCCGATCGGCTAAATCCTGCCTATCTTGCTCGTTTCAGTGTGGACTTTGGGAACGCGCCGGAGTCGGCTCCGGTGCCTAGCTCGGTAAAATTGCGCGCCGGAGCCCCCCGTTTCGATATTGGGCATTACAACTTTCCGGGCATGTTGGCTGCCCATGCATCAATGGGGCAATTGCTCGACATCGGAACCGAAACGATTGAGCGAAGCGTTACGTTACTCGCAAAGCGACTGGCTTCTGGTTTCTTGGAACTCGGGCTACCGGTCTGTGGCGGAGCTCCGGGGAACCATACTGGGAGTATTGTGGCACTTGGGGATCCAGCCGCACTGGTGGAAGCTCGCGCGGCGGACCGCCGTATTCAGTCGCTTCATGGTCATTTGTTGGACAACCAGGTGATCGTCTCGATACGCAGGGGCATGCTTCGGTTTTCCCTACATTTATATAACACGGCCGATGAAGTTGATTGCGTAGTCGGACTAGCCAAAAATTGGTTGAAGTAGTGCAAACCACGAATATCGCAGATTAAGGAGAGTTTATGTCAAATGTATCGGCGCAAACGGTAGCGCTCCTTCAGGAACTTGTGAAGATCGAGAGCGTCAATCCGTCGCTATCCCCGAAGGGTAGTGGTGAAAGTAAGGTTGTCGAGTTCATTGAGGGGTTTTGTAGGGAACGCAATCTGCCATATGAAATTCAGGAAGTGGTGGACGGCCGCTCGAACCTTTTGACTTGGGTCCCGGGACAAGATCCAGGCAAGCGCATTCTCTTTATAGCCCACACGGACACAGTTCCTGTTGATAAGTGGGAGACCGATCCGTTTTCTGGAGAGCAAACGAAGGGGCGGATCTACGGTCGCGGGAGTTGCGACACAAAAGGTTCGCTTGCCGCTATGTTGATCGCCCTTGGTACACTTGGAGAGCGGCAGCCGAAAGCCACGGTCGTCGTTGCGGCAAGCATTGATGAAGAGTACCGCAAGATTGGTGCTCGCGCTATTGCGCGATCAGGCGTGTCCTATGATGCCGCTGTAGTCGGTGAACCAACCGACCTAGAGGTTGTTGTGGTTTCCCTAGGTTCCGTCCGCTGGCAAATCGAAGTTGAGGGAGTGGCCGCTCATAGTGGGAGGCCTTATCTCGGAGTCAATGCGATCACGGGAATGGCCAAGATAGTATTGGCGCTGGATGAATATCATCGGACCTTGGCCTCTCGGACGCACCCTTTGGTAGGCTCTGCACTTCTAACCGTTGGTCTTATCGAAGGAGGCATAGAGCTCACTACTGTGCCGCCGGTGTGCCGCATTTGGATTGATCGACGCCTTATACCTGGAGAGCGGCCGCAGGACGCGATACAAGAGGTTGAAGACATTCTGGAAACATTCCGCCAAGGGAAGGACAAAATCAAGGTGCGCTCGTTACTCCCTGCGTTGGAAGATCCGCCTCCGGCCAGTGCCGAATCGAGCAAAATCGCGGCAGTGGCGGCAGCGGTCTGTGCTGATGTAGCCGGAACCGGAAAATTCCTAGGAGGAACCGGCGGTTCCGATGCAAACCAGTTATCATTGGCCGGCATTCCATGCATCGTTCTTGGCCCCGGATGTACCGATCAGGCCCATACGAACAACGAATTCGTTGAAATAGATCAGGTGGCCAAGGCGGTCGAAATATACCAGAAAATCATGCTTAGCTATTAGAAATGGTCGATCGAGCGAATGACCTAACTTTCTGCCGAGCTTCAGGCTCGGCAGATTGGGTCGCATTCGGAAATGTGCTGGCACGCAGAGAGCAAGGGTCCTAGCTGTTCTGACAACTCCCTCGGGCAAAAGTCCGGAACGACGCGCGGTGTCTTCCAAATGGAACGCCAGATCCCCTTAGTTGGCGCTGCTGCTTGAGTAGGGCGCAGCACAGCCTCCGCCGGCAGGCTCTCGCGGCCGGTCTCGTTAAGACCGTGCCCGCGCAGGTCTCGCATCACAGGCTCAAAGCCCGCGATGCTCGTCAGAAATCAACAAAGTACGGCTGGCAAGCGCTAGGCGAGAGGGTGGAAGGCGGCAAGGTCGTGCGCATGGACAACACCGTCACTTCAGCACTCATCCACGCCTATTATGGGATGCTGTGCGGGTGATGGCGGCTATTGCAGCACGCGGATTCACTGGGCAACGCCAGCCCATGGCACGATCACTGCCACGCCGCGAAGTAGCGGTCCCGGGCGAACGAATACATATGAGCATGGGAGTCCTTTTGCGGAAGCAACATTCACACTTCGTTAATCCTTCCCCGTTCTTCGGCGTGCGCAGAGGCGGATACAAGTTGGCCAGCGATGTTTTCGCCGCCGGAACCGAACCTTTCGCTAAATTTGGCTCGCTTTCGAGTCTCGACTAGATGATGCAGATCGTCGCCGGGAGGGAATAAGATCGAACATGCAAGCCTCCCTGCATCGGCCAAGCTATTCCGATCCGGTCACCGTCGCTTAACTGGAAGCCCGGTTGGCCTTGTGCACGAAGTCGCCGTTGATGGCGGTCGCCAATCAATCGCCTTCAGCAGCGCCGCCAGGTTGTGGGGCAACCTCAGGCGCTTCGCCGTTGACGTTCAGTTTCATGAGCAACACAGGTTTTATCGTGACTGAGAGAATGTCGGCCGCTCGGCGCAAAGCGAACTCAGCGAGCGCTTTGCTTTGCAACGCTGCGCCGTAGGAAAGCTGAATTGCAGAAGCACCATCAGTAACCTACAGATGGTTCACGGACAACGAAGTCTCCCACCCTGCATCGGCAGGGACGCTTTCAGCGCGTATAGCACAACATCGCCGAATTCCTGCGCTCGCAAAAGATATTTCCCGCAAACCGCCCATTTGACGCAGCTAGATTCATGCTGGGGTCGTCGGTCGGCCTGCAACGCCATCGGACGCCACTCAACTATAATATTCTACGGGCACGTGGGATCGCAACCAATAACGATTCGCGCCAAACTAGATTATAATGGTCCGATCTATTTGTAGGCGGACGAATGCAAACCGAGAAAGCGCGATAGGAGAACCGATGGCACCGAGAAACTGTGATGTGGTCGTGGTAGGAGCCGGATTTGCAGGCGCAGTGGCGGCGCGCGAACTTAGCAACGCGGTCTCGACGTTATCGTTCTTGAGGGTCGTGACCGAGTTGGCGGCAGAGTCTGGTCACGACAGGCGTGGGGGCGAAGCCTTGAAGTCGGCGGCCAGCTAGTTCACCGGTCGCAGCCGCACATCTGGGCGGAGTTGACCCGGTATGGGTTCGATATCTAGGACCTGCACGACCAGTCGCACGACTTTGCCACGGCGCTTTTTCTCAATGGGGACCGTCTTGAGCGGATGTCGCCCGAGGAAATGTCTGATCGGTTCGCGCGCGGCTACAACCGGCTCGCGCCCGTGGCCGAGGCTGTCTTTGAGCGCCCCTATGAGCCATTCTTTCACGAGTCGGAGGTCGAGCGCGTCGACGGGCTAACGATGTCTGAGGGCCTGAACCAGCTGGGGATGCCAGTGGACGAGCGCGCGTGCATCGACGCCGGCTTCGCAGGCGGGTTCAGCGCCCCCGTGGACCGGGGCGCCTACACCCAGGGCCTGCGTCGGTTGGCGATCTCGGGTGGGTACAGCATGGGTGATATCGTCCGCTTCCGTGTCAACGGCGGCCTTCAGGCGGTAGTCGAGGCGATCCTCGCTGATGCGCGGGCCGAAGTCCTGCTGCACACCGCAGTCGAGCGTATCGAACAGATCGACGGAGGCGTCCGCATCTTTGCCGCAGACGGCGCGGCATGGATTGCCAAGGCCGTTATAGTAACCGCCCCTGTCAACGCCCCGTCGGGCATCGACTTCGTCCCCGCCCTTAGCGAAGCCAAGCGGGCGATGATTGACGAGCGTCAGGCAACGCAGGGATGCATGTTGTTTGTACATCTGGTCGGCGAGCATGAGCCGTGAATGGCGTTGGCCTCATCGGAACACCCGCTGACGTGGATGGAATCCCGCGCTGTTGTCGATGGTGGCATCATCGCGCAAGTGCTCGGGCCGGACGCCACGATGTTTGATATGGACGATCTAGGGCAGGTCCAGGCCGCGGTACGTCAATGGCTACCGGACGCCATTGTCGCAGGAACCCTAGGACACAAGTGGACCGAGGACCCATTCTCTCGCCAGACCTGGGCAATCGCACGTCCCGGTCAGTTGGTTAAGTACCACCGCGAGCTTCTCAAGCCCGAAGGTGGCGTATATTTCGCGGGAACGGACTATGCGAGCGGCTGGTATGGGTATGTCGACGGCGCCATCGAGAGCGGATGGAAGCTTCGGCGTACTCTCGGGGGGGCCCGGCAAGCGGGATGACCCGGCTGCTGTGAGTCAAGGGACTGTCAGGAATCTTGTGCGTGAGGCCATGATGATGGAAGGAGAATCATCGCATGGCCATTGAGAAGGAAGTACTGGATCGGTTGCTTGCCGGGCGCGACCCACAGGAGCTGTTTGCCAAGGACGGTTTGCTCGACGATCTGAAGAAGGCGCTTTCGGAGCGGATACTGAACGCCGAGTTGGACGATCATCTTGACGAGGAGCAAGCCACAGGACTGGCGAACCGGCGCAACGGACATTCGAAGAAGACGGTTCTGACGGGCACATCGAAGCTCGAACTTTCGATCCCGCGTGACCATGCCGGCTCCTTCGACCCGAAGTTGATCGCAAAGTATCAGCGCCGCTTTCCCGATTTCGACGCCAAGATCGTATCCATGTATGCGCGCGGCATGAGCGTGCGCGAGATCCGCGGCCACCTGGAGGAGCTCTACGGCATCGACGTTTCGCCGGACCTGATCACGCCTGCTTTCCCTTGGTCTTCTTCGACGCCATCCGGGTCAAAATTCGCGACGAGGGCTTCGTCCGCAACAAGGCGATCTATATCGCGCTCGGCATCCTGCCCGACGACGGCAACGAGATATTGGGGATCTGGATCGAGCAGACCGAAGGCGCCAAATTCTGGCTGCGCGTCATGAATGAGCTGAAGAACCGAGGTGTCGCCGACATCCTGATCGCCGTCGTCGACGGCCTGAAGGGCTTTCCAGAAGCGATCAACGCCGTATTCCCGCAGACGGTCGTGCAGACCTGCATCGTGCATCTGATCCGCCACTCGCTGGAGTTCGTGTCATGGAAGGACCGCAAGCTTGTGGTGCCGGCGCTGCGGGCGATCTATCGGGCCAAGGACGCAGAGGCCGGCCTGGCCGCGCTCGATGCCTTCGACGCCGGCTACTGGGGCCAACGTTATCCGGCAATCGCTCAGAGCTGGCGGCGCAACTGGCAGCACGTCGTGCCATTCTTCGCATTCCCCGAGAGCGTGCGGCGCATCATCTACACCACCAATGCCATCGAGGCGCTGAACTCAAAGCTGCGGCGGGCCGTGCGAACGCGTGGCCACTTTCCCAATGACGATGCCGCAATGAAGCTGCTATATCTGGTTCTCAACCACGCCGCCGAGGAATGGAAACGCGCCCCGCGCGAGTGGTTCGAGGCAAGGACACAATTCGCCGTCATCTTCGGCGAAAGGTTCGTCAGCCAATGACGACAACCGGCCTCACGCACAAGATTCCTGACAGTCCCGTGAGTCAACCAAGATAGCGCTTCACAAACCTTGGTTGGAGCGGGCCAGATCAAGTCTAGTCGCCTCGTTCGCCAACGGCATTCACAAAGAACGCTCGGCGGTCAGCGCTGCGATCGAGTGGACCCGCTCAATCTTGCCGCCGAGGCGACCTTTACACATTGACGGATAACGAGTGAACAGGAATTCACGCGAAGGTGGATAAGCAAATGCTGATCGGCTATACCAACCGGCTTTCGGCCTGTGCTGGCGAAAATATCGAAGTGAAAGTGTCCAGCAACTTTTCCAGCGACTACGCTGCTGACCTCGTTCGCATCTTCTCAGCCGACCCCAATCCGAACGGACCTGGCATGGATGTTCGCCCGGTCTCGGCAGACTTCGAAGGCACCTACCGATCAGTCGCGAAGTCATCGCGTCCAGGGTCCTACGGTATAATTCCCCTTGGCAACGCGGATATTGCTGCGGATGCTACGTTTTCGATCAGGTTCCAACCGCGTCTCCTGCGCGAGCCGCCCCAGGTTTTGTTCTCCTTCATTGCCCTGTCGGGAGGCGCAGTCTCGATTAGTATTCAGAAGGACGGCCTGAAGCTAGAGACGTTTGGCGAGACGAGCGCCGTCTCATTCGCGTTCGAAATCGGCCGGTGGTATGAGTTGCGGCTCGCGATTGTGGCACGCGGTCTGCATCTGGTCGGATACTCTGTCGAGACTGGGTCACGGCCTTTCGAGGTTAGGACGCGGCCGCGGAAAGGGGACGCCGGATTTACAAAACCAGTGCTGGCGGCTACGCCGCAGCCTGGAGACCCATCTGCGTTCACATCATTTTTCAACGGGCGGCTCGAATCCCCCACGTTGTCTCGCGGGGCGCAGCTTGTCGAACGCCTCTTGGACAGTCCTGTGCCGGACGAGGACATACTCGCTTTCTGGGATTTCGGCATTGATATTCCGACATCGCACATCCGCGACAGAGGTCCTTCCCGGCTCGACGGAGCCTTGTATAACCTTCCCGCGCGAGCCGTGCGCGGCTCGCGATGGTCCGGTGAGGAAATGTGCTGGCGGCACGCACTTGATGAATATGCGGCAGTCCATTTCCACGAGGGTGACCTTTACGATTGTGGCTGGGAGACCGATTTCTGCTTCGATATCCCCCACGATCTTCCGAGCGAAGTGTACGGTATCCGTCTGAGATGCGAGGACGCTGAGGACATCATCCCTTTCTTTGTCCGCCCAGCCCGAGATGCTACAAAGGCAAAGGGGTGCAGTGCTTTTCTCGACATTCACCTATCTTGCCTACGCGAACCATCCCCGCGGCAACTTCGACGCTGCATATGTCGAAAGGCGCAACGCCTGGCATGCCTATCCACACCACCCTGAGGAGCATCCGGAATTTGGGCGATCGCTTTATAATTTTTCTGCCGACGGCGGCGGAAACATGTTTAGTTCTGTGCTGCGGCCACAGCTAACCATGCGGCCAGGCTACGTCGCCTACCCCGACGCCCGGGGATCGGGACTTCGTATCTTCCCTGCCGACATGCATCTGGTCGCGTGGTGCGCAGCAAAAGACATTACCTTTGACGTCGTCACGGATCATGACCTTGAAGCCGAGGGTAGCAAGGCACTTGAAAAGTATGCGCTGGTGCTTACAGTGACGCACCCGGATACCATACGGCACGCACCCTGGACGCAATCAGAGATTTCGTGGCCGACGGCGGCAGCTTGGGGTATCTCGGGGGCAACGGGTTCTACTGGCGGATAGCCACTAGTGAAGCCTTTCCTAGCGCAATTGAGATTCGCCGTGGCGAGACGGGCGCGAGGGCCTGGGAGGCAGAACCCGGAGAGTACTTCCGTGCTTTCGACGGCCAATATGGCGGCCTGTGGCTCAAGAACGATAGACCCCCGCAGCAACTCGTCGGAGTCGGCATGTCCACTCACGGCCCGTTCACTGGCTCCTTCTATCGTCGCACGGAAGCCTCTTACGGCCCGAGTTTTGCATGGCTTTTTGACGGGATTGATGACGAGGTCCTTGGCGATTTTGAATTTTCCGGCGGCGGGGCTGCTGGGTTCGAAGTCGACATTGTCGACCCATCCTGAGGCACGCCGCCCGAAGCGGTTGTTCTTGGGAGATCTGAAAAGTTTATCGGCGATTACTTCTGCGTTCCGGAAAGGTAAACTGGGGAGCGGAAGTGAACATTCCGGCGTGGCAGGCGTCGCAGATCAGGGCAGACCTTTGCTTCGTTCCGAAGGCTCACGGAAACTTTGTCTTCTCTGGAGGTTCGATCCTGTTTTGCGGAAGCTCCCGATGAACCTTCGATAACAACATCTCCAAACTGCTGGAGAACGTTGTGCGGCGCTGCCTTTGACCGAAGCCCGGGGGTGCAGATCGGTTCCGACGTCGAGGTGCTGGTGGTTGGCAAGGGCACCAAGGGCGCAGCCGCCCGAGCATGACAAAGGTGCTGCTGACCGAGCGCCTCGACGAGCCCATGACAGCACTCATCTACGAGCCGAGCGACAGCAGCCTATTATGGGACGCTGTGGGGGCGATGGTGCGGCTGTTGCAGCACGCGGATTCAATCGGCAACGCCAGCCCATGACACGGTCACTGCCACGCCAAGAAGATGCGGGTGTCGGAGACCATCGAAGTCGTGTTATCAGTCACCTTCAAGCGGCCGATCTTATGCCGGCAACGCCATCCAGATTGTGCAATCGAGCGACGCCAATATGGTCATCACGGTGTGCACCGCCCCCGGTACTGCCGTCGGCATCTCCGGCGCCATCCAGCACCGTGCCGGCATGAAGGGTTCCGAAGGTCATCGTCGCCATCAACAAGGACGAGGCGAGGAGGCGGCGATAGGTCGCCACTATGGCATCGTCGTAGGTTCCGCCCGAGCTCTCCAGATAGATTTGATACCCGAAGGTCCAATCGTCTTTAACCACGGAGACAGCCGTGGGGTCGTTGAGCGGGAGGGGGTCGCCTATCATTACTGGCCGGTATCAAAGACAACCAGACCGAGCAAGAACAACGCGTGCTGAGTCTCGCAAACGAAACTGGCACGGAGTTCGCGATCCTGGCCCGATACATGCAAGTCCTGTCTGACGACCTGTCAACTCGCCTGTTCGGCAAGATGATCAACATCCATCATTCCCTACTGCCCGCCTTCGAGGGCGCAAAGCCGTATCATCAGGCGTACGAGCGCGGAGTGAAATTATCGGCGCGACCGCGCATTATGTGACGCCCCATCTCGACGAGGGTCCAATTACAGATCAGGAGACTGAGCGCATGACGCATTCGATGACCGCGGAGGATTTCGTCGCGACGGGCCGCGAATTTGAAAGCAGGGTCCTTGCACGGGCCGTCAAGCTGCATCTGGAGCGCCGAATTATGCTCCGGAAATAGAACAATCGTATTTTCATGTTGACAGAGACCCCGGGACGAAAACCACTTCCGAGTGCCGGGCCTACATCTTGTCAGGGAAGGGCAATCAACCGCGGAATCCTCGAAGAGGTAAGCAGCCGAACGCGGGGCGGACGGGGCGACGACTTCTCGTCAAGTATGATCCGCGTGACTTGTCGCGCGTCTTAGTAACGCGTCCGGCGGCGTAACGGAAGTTCTTGTCGACGCTCTGCAGAAATGTCGTGGGAGAGTGTTGCAGCTGAACCGCGTTTCCCGGCGTCATCGCTAGACTAGTTTCCGCCCATAAACGCCAACATATTGATACTCTTGCGTGAATCGGCATTTTGCGCAGGCAAGGCCCGGCGGTTTCAGGTACACTTTGGTCTCATGCCACTGATTCCAAGCCACAATCTGCAACCGCCGGAGCCGACAATGCGCCAAGAACGCACCGTCCAAGCCAGCATATTCGATCTTTTTGCCGCGCACGAGATCGGCCACGAACTGAAGGCGATGTCGCAGTTGCTGGACGAGCACCCCGACCTGCTTGGCTTGGTGGCGCGAGACCTGGTTCGGAGCAGCGTCAGGGCCACCGGACGGCAAGGCCTACCTGCTGAAGCGGTGTTGCGCTGTGCGCTTCTCAAGCAATACCGGCAACTGAGCTATCAGGAACTGGCATTCCACCTCGAGGACTCAGCCTCATTTCGCGCCTTTGCCCGCCTG
>NZ_JAMYSC010000087.1:0-18945 GCF_040321755.1 Mesorhizobium sp. M0276
ACGTCAGCGTCAGCGGGTCGGCCGCACCGGCCGGGCTCGTGTTCGTCACCGCATAGGTGTAAGTGACCTGCGTGGCCACACCCTCATTGATCGAGGTCGGATCGGCCGTCTTTTCGACGGCAATCGTTGGCGCCTGATTGTCGCCGGCCGAGGTGATAACACCCCATTCCTCAAACCCACCGTCCGCATTTGCGTCGGAGGTATTGCCGAAAGTCGAATACAGATAGACATAACCGCCATTTGCGCCGGTGAAGAAGCTGGCGGGGATGTAAACGAACAGATCGCCTTGGCCACTGCCTGCCGGCGCGTTGTTGCCGGCATTCAACTGAACGGTTACGTCGCCGTCGGTGGCGTTCCCATCCATATTGTAGAGCAGTTGCTGGCTCTGAAGCGTCGGAAGGGTAGTGATATTCGGATCCGAGGCCGAATAGACCTGCAACGAGGTAAGGGATAGTATCCCTCCGGTGGTGCTGTTCGGCTCATTGGCGTCGAGTTTGAAGACGTAGTAGTTGTGGCCATCTACGGTCACCACCTGCATGTCGCTCAACAGAAGCGCGTTCGTGTGCGCCGGCTGCTTGTCATCCAGTGGCAGCGGATTGCCGTCGGTGTTGAAGCCACTTTCCGTGCCCTTCTCTTTAAGCACAAGGAACGTGTCGTAGTTGCCTGTACCGGAGTCACCTTGTGGCGCGGCCGCAAAAATGGTGCCGTCGGTCAATGTCTGCGAGGTGGTTCCACCGGTCAGATCAATAGTGGTCATGTTCTCAACTCCCCTGCGCCGGCAGGCGCGTTCCCTTGCTGGCCGCGCAAGGCGGCTGACTACCCAAACCTGTTACGTCGCCGGGCGTCTTGCCTCCGCTGAACGCCGTCTCGCCGGCGAGCAGTCGTTCGTGACAAAAGCGGCTTTGAATGGAGATTTTGACAGCGAAAGGACCGGCGGGGAGACCGCCTCCCGTTCACCAGACACAGCTATTCCCGCATGGCGGAACTGGCCCACCGTCGGACTGACAGCTACACTCACACCCCAAAACCCCAAAACCCCCAAACGACCCTAGCGATCACCTGGACGTTAATATTCCCTAAACCATATCTCGCAGGTCGCAATGCGTTCGTCTATATAACCCAGGTTATAGGAAGAGGGTAAAGTTAATTACGGAAAAGTTCTTCGCGATAACAACAATAACGTCGCGATTGCGGTTGAATTATTTTCCATATTTGGGTTTCATAGTAGGAATTACAAAAATTTCCTGATGATGCCGATGGGTCTTTTTAAGATGAAGACCAACATCGGCATCCCGGAGTAGCGTCTTCTTTCAGTCCGCCGTTGCACGTCTTGCCGAAGGTACCACGTCAGCATTAACTAAGCAGTTGCTAATGTTTTGCACAGTCGCGCCGCTTCTGTCAGCATGGCCTCACGCTTTGGGCGATGCGAGCCGTGTCGGTGTTCGTTTCCGTCAAGAAGCAGTCACTCGCGAGTCGTAGAGACACGCAAAGGGGGAAGAAGCATGACCGAACAAGGGCTTTGGCCGCCATCCATCGGTGGCAACGTTGCACCATGGGGTCGTGACACCAAAGGCCGGCTGCTGGCGAGCTGAACATGGTCACCACGGTTTTCATCGCGGACGACCATCCGCTGCTGCTGCACGGCCTGACCGACCTGATTGCCCGCGATCCCGGTTTCCGGGTGGTCGGTTCGGCGCAGGACGGCACCGTCGCCATGGCCATGATCCGGCGCGACGTGCCTGATATCGCCGTGCTCGACCTCAGCATGCCGGGACTGAGCGGTCTCGATATCGCCGCCGAAATCGGCAGGCAGGGCCTTGCCACGCTTTGCGTGCTTTTGACGGTCGGTGCCTCGCAAGCGCAGCTCTACGACGCGGTTGCGGTTGGCGTTGCCGGAATCGTGTTCAAGGAGACCGCCGTCGAGGCGCTGCTCAGATGTATCCACGAGGTCGCCGCGGGCGGCCGCTGGCTGCCGGCCGAGATTGTCGGCAAGGCCCTGCACAACGAAGCATCCCGTCGGGTCAAATGGCAGAAACTGTCGTCGCGGCTGACCAGGCGGGAGATGGAGATCACCCGACTGGTTGCCGCGGACAAGCCGTACGAACGCATCGCGATCGATATCGGCATCTCCAAAGGCACACTGAAAATCCATATGAACAACATCTATCGCAAATTGGAGGTCGCCTCGCGCGTGCAGCTTTTGCAGCTGGCCGCCGACCAGATCGGACCAGCTGTTGCGAGCGGCTTTCGCGACCAATCCAGTCTCGAAAGTCCGGCCAGCGGCGACATGTAATCGCGCCACCATAAGCACAAGTTCAGCCAGCGACCCCAATGCCGGCGCACGCTGTTGATGCTGAAATTTGCCGCCAGCCTGGAAGGGCAAATTTAAGCGTTTGCTACTAGGATCAGTTCGGGGGCTGTTGTTCAGGAAGGGTGTTCGGGTCGATTGGCCACAACGGCATTCAGTCTAGGCCACGTAAGACGGGCCATTTTTTCGTCCGCCAACCTGCCGGCGGCGATCGCTTTTGTCGTGCTCCTGGTCTGCGCCGTCGTTGCCGACCAGCAGAACAGAAGGGTTTCCGATCAGCTGGCGCGCGCCGATGTATTGGCCAAGGTCAGCATCATCCGCGCCAAGCTCGAAGGCAACATAAACGGCAATCTTCAGCTTGTTCAGGGGCTCGTCTCGACCATCGTGACGGAGCCCTATATGGGCCAGCAGAGATTTGCCTCGCTTGCGCGCAACCTGTTCGAGCAGAAATCGCAGTTGCATAACATCGCCGGCGCGCCCGACCTCGTCATCTCGCTGATGTATCCGATGGAAGGCAACGAGAAGGCTATCGGGCTCGACTACCGCAAGAACGAGGCGCAACGCATGGCGGCGCTGCGGGCGCGCGACCAGCGCGTGCTGGTGCTCGCCGGCCCGGTCAGACTTGCGCAGGGCGGGAACGCCTTCATCGGCCGCATCCCGGTCTTTGTGCCGACTGCGGGCGGCGGCACCCGCTTCTGGGGCATCGTGTCGGCAGTGGTCGATGTCGACCGGCTCTACGCGGCGAGCGGGCTGACCGACGCGGATCTCGACATCGACGTCGCGCTCATCGGCAAGGATGCACTGGGCGGCGGCGGCGAACGATTCTTCGGCGGCGACAATGTCGTCGCCGGCAACCCCGTGTCCGCCGATGTGCAACTGCCTTCAGGTTCGTGGCGAATTTCGGCCATCCCAAAGGGTGGCTGGCCGGCAGCTCCGAAGAACGAGTGGACCTTGCGGTCGCTGATGTTGCTCGCCGGCGCGCTGGTGGTGCTGCCGATCCTCATTGCCGGACGGCTGTTCGGCGAAAGGCAGAAAAACGACGCCGAGCTGAGGCGCCTGTCCGGTCGCCTGGAACTGGCGCTGGAAGCCTCGGGCATCGGCGTGTGGGAGCACGACCTCACCACCAACGAGCTGGTGTGGGACGATCGCGTGAACGAGATCTATGGCAGGTCTGCCGACGGAAGGCCGCGCGGCTATAGAGATTGGGCACAGGCCATCCATCCCGAAGATATCGAGCGGGCAAAGCGCGATTTCAATTCGGCTGCGGCGAAAAAAAGCCTCTACTCCTCGCAATACCGGCTGCTGCGCCCCGATGGCACCGTCCGCCATGTGCGCACGCGCGCAAGCTACTCCCAAGGCATTGGCGGCACGCCCAAGATGATCGGCGCCGAATGGGACGTGACCAGCGACGTGCTGCTCACCGAGACCCTCATTCGCGAGCGCCAGCTGTCGGAATCCAAGAACGACGAGCTGGAGCTGGCCAAGGCACGCATCGAGCATGTGGCGCTGCACGATTCGCTCACCGGCCTGCCCAATCGCCGCTACCTCGACGAGATGCTGGCCGATACCGGCGAATCCGACCGCCGCACAGCGATGCTGCATCTGGACCTCGACCGCTTCAAGCAGATCAACGACACGCTCGGCCACGCAGCTGGCGATGCCATGCTGGTGCAGGCCTCGAAGGTCATCAAGGCAAATGCCGGCTCCGGCGATTTCGTTGCGCGCATCGGCGGCGACGAGTTCGTCGTCGTGACCTATGGGCGCGACGACGACGAGCTCTCGGCGCTCGCCGACCGCATCATCGAGGAGATGCGCCAGCCCGTCGATTATCAGGGCCATCCTTGCCGCTTCGGGGTCAGCATCGGCATTGCCGCCGACAGCGGCGTCGACACGAAGCAGTTGCTCGTCAACGCCGATCTCGCGCTTTACCGGGCGAAAAGCCGTGGCCGCAACCGCTATGAGTTCTTCAACGAGGAGCTGCAGAGCGAGATCGTGCGGACCAAGCAGACCGCCGATGAGATCCTGAGCGGACTGGAGCGGAACGAATTCATCGCCTACTACCAGCCGCAGTTCGACGCCAAGTCGCTCGAGATCGTCGGCGTCGAGGCGTTGTCGCGCTGGAAACACCCGCGACGCGGCATCCTGGCCCCCGACGCCTATCTGAAGGTGGCTGAAGAGCTCAACGTCGTGGCGCTGATCGACCGCATCGTCCTCAAGCACGCACTGGAGAATTTCGAGCGTTGGTCGCGCAGCCATCTCAATATCCCGCGTGTGTCGGTCAACGTCTCGGCCACGCGCCTGGAGGACAAGGACCTGATCGAGGGCCTGCGCACGCTCGCCATCAAGCCGGGAACCGTATCGTTCGAGTTGGTGGAATCCATCTTCCTCGACGAGAACGATGATCTGGTCACCTGGAACATCGAACACATCAAGGATCTCGGCATCGACATCGAGATCGACGATTTCGGCACCGGCCATGCCTCGATCGTATCGCTGCTCAAGTTGCAGCCGCGCCGCCTCAAGATCGATCGCCAGTTGATCACACCCATCACCGGCTCAATGGCGCAGCGGCACCTGGTGGCGTCGATCATCGAGATCGGCAAATCGCTCGGCATCGAAGTGGTTGCCGAAGGCGTCGAGACGATGGAGCACGCGCGCATCCTGAAAGAGCTCGGCTGCGATATCCTGCAGGGCTATTTCTTCGGCCGCCCGATGGAGGCCAAGGCGTTCAAGACCTTCGCCCAGTCTCGCAAATGGCTGGCCACAGGGTGACGGTCATTACCCGGTGGCATGGGTCAGCGATGGCGCATCCTCGACAACGCTGTCCAAGCCGCCTCGCGATCGAACCCGTACAGCGGTTGAATCTGCCGACGAAACCGAACCGGCCTTCGACTCCGCGATCTCAGGGAACTGTTGACCATGATTTCGGTTGTTTTCTGTGCGAACAGTCGTTCCACGAACCCTTGGTGAGCGAAAATGAGACATGGACTCTGCAGACAAGCAGCACGGTTCCTTTCGAAGGTTGATGACTGGCATCGTCACGGCAATCTTCACCGCCCCTGATCGGACATCCGAGCGAGGTACCGGCCCGTCATTGGTTGCCGAGTGGACGCTGCCGCCATCGGCAACGCTTGGCTCATCCCTACGCTTGAAAGGGATCGAACGTGAAACTCGAGCCCGTCTGCCGTGGGTGGTGAGGACGTTTGTCAAGGCTGAGACGGGCCGCATTGTGTTGCGTATGGTGCAAACCGACACGGATGCGTTCGATGCCGCCTCGGCAATCATCTCCAGGACCCTGGAAGGGATAGAAGCACTGCCCGTGCTTCCGCGGGAGGCTGAAGACATTCTCACAATCTCCTCCCGCGAACGTCACAAGTGGCTTAGGGATGGCCGCCTGAAAAGCGTCGGCACGCGCACCGTCAAGATGCGCGGGCGATCCAAGGCCGTCACCTTCCATGTCTTCGATTCACGGCACATCGAGGACATTCTCGATCGTGACCTGGCGGCGGCCTGGAGGGAGGACGATGCGCGAGAAGCCTCCGAGAACAGGCGGCGCGGGGCCGGCAAGGCCGCTCTGACGCGAGCAGGAAAACGGAAGGGCAAGGCCCGCGGTACCAGAAATTCGGGAAAGCATGATGCTTCACGGCCAAAGCTGGAAGGCTGGGACTTGTTCGAGGCGGAAGGGCTGCTGCGCTAGAATCCAAAGGACGTATTCAGTCAGTTCCAGCTTTGAAATCCCGTGCGATGCCGACGATGGTACATTAAGCGCCGGCGACCTTCTGAGCGTACTTGATCCATAGCCGAAGTTTCCCGAAAATGACCTCAAAGCCGGTTCCTGCCACTCAGGCGCACGCCAGTTCGGTCTATTTGCGCCCTCTGGCCCAATCGCCGCAGATGAGGAACCGGATAGCCATTATGAGGAGACCGTTTATAACGGTCGCTGAGATTGCGATAACCAAGGGGAGACGATGCGCTACATACGTCCGCTTTCAATCGAAGATGCCGTTGGCCAATTGGCCGGTTCGGCTGGCACGGCCGCCATCCTCGCGGGAGGCAGCGACCTCCTGGTCAGGATGAAGGGCGGTTTTGTCGAACCCGACCTGATCGTCGACATCAAGGCGATCGACGGCCTGAGCGAGATCCGCGAAACGGCTGAAGGCTTCAGCATCGGTGCCGCAGTCCCCTGCGCCGTCCTGGGAGAGAGCGCTGCCCTGAAAAAGGCATGGCCCGGCGTCGTCGAAGCGGCCAAGCTGATCGGCTCGAAACAGGTACAGGGACGCTGCACGATCACCGGCAACCTCTGCAACGCCTCGCCGGCTGCCGACAGCGTGCCGGCGCTTGTTGCGGCAGGCGCCAGGGCATCGGTCGTCGGGCCGGCGGGCAGGCGCACGATTCCCGTGCAAAGCGTGCCGACCGCGCCGGGCAAGACCTCCCTGGCCAAAGGCGAGATCATCGAGGCGATCCTGCTCGACAAACGCGCGCCGCATTCGGGCGATGCGTATCTGCGTTTCATTCCACGCACGGAGATGGATATCGCGGTGGTCAGTGCCGGCGTGAATTTGACGCTCGACGAGCACGGTGTCGTCAAATCGGCTCGCGTTGCGCTGGGCGCCGTGGCGGCGACGGTGCTTCTGGTCGAAGAGGCCGCAGAGGTTCTCATCGGCTCCAAGCTGGACGAAGCGACGCTGGAGCGGCTCGCCAAGGTCTGCTCGGGCGCCTGCCGTCCGATCGACGACAAGCGCGGCACCATCGAATTCAGAAGAAAGGTTGCGGGCGTGCTGGCCAAGCGGGCCGCCACGACCGCCTACGCACGTGCAGGAGGCAAATGATGGCTGGAGTTGCAGTCTCAACGACAATCAACGGCGACAATGTCGAGTATCTTTGCCAACCGGACGAGACGCTGCTCGACGTCCTGCGCGATCGCCTGGGGCTGACGGGCGCCAAGGAAGGCTGCGGCACCGGTGACTGCGGCGCCTGCAGCATCATCCTCGACAACAGGCTGGTGTGCTCATGCCTGGTGCTCGGCGCGGAGGCTGAAGGCCGGCGCGTCGAGACCATCGAGGGGATGGCGCATGGCGACAAACTGCATCCGCTGCAGCAGAAGTTCCTCGAGCACGCAGCACTCCAATGCGGCATCTGCACGCCGGGCTTCCTGATTGCGGCGAAGGACCTACTGGCCAAGAACCCCGACCCGACTGAGGAGGAAATCCGCTTCGGCCTCGCCGGGAACCTGTGCCGCTGCACCGGCTACGACAAGATCGTGCGCGCCGTCCAGGACGCCGCCAGCGTGATGAAGGGAGCCTGACCATGAATTTCGATCCGCGTTACTCCGGTCGCAATTTTACTTCTGTCGGCACACGCCCCATCCGTCCTGATGGCGTCGACAAGGTGACGGGTCGCGCCCGCTACGGTGCGGACTTCAACATGGCCGGCCAGTTGGTCGGGCGTGTCCTCAGGAGCCCGCATGCGCACGCCACGATCAGGAAGATCGACACGTCCAAGGCAGAGAAGCTTCCCGGCGTGAAAGCGGTGATCACCGCGGCCGACCTGCCCGACCTCACCAATGGCGATGCCGCCATGTACGACATCCTCGACAACTGCATGGCGCGCAAGAAGGCGCTCTATGACGGCCACGCGGTAGCCGCCGTGGCAGCGGTCGACGCCCGAACGGCCAGGCAGGCGCTGAAGCTGATCGAGGTCGACTACGAGCTTTTGCCGCATGTCACCGATGTCGACGAGGCGATGAAACACTCCGCACCCCTCATCAACGACGCCATCTTCACCGAGGGCCTGGAGGAAAAGCCGGTAAAACCGTCCAACGTCGCCAAGCGAAGCCAGTTTGGCCACGGCGATGTCCATCAAGGGTTCGGCCACGCCGATTTCATCGTCGAGCGATCGTTCAAGACCGAGCAGACGCACCAGGGCTATATCGAGCCGCATGCCTGTGTGGCGAGCGTCAGCTCCGACGGCACCGCCGACCTTTGGGTTTGCACGCAAGGCCATTTCGTCTACCGCCAGCACTGCGCGCAGCTCCTTGGCATGGAAGCTTCCAAGCTGCGCGTCACCTCCTCGGAGATCGGCGGCGGCTTCGGCGGCAAGACACATGTCTGGGCCGAGCCGGTCGCCCTGGCGCTGTCGCGCAAGGCCGGCCGCCCGGTCAAGCTGGTGATGACCCGCGACGAGGTGTTCCGCGCCTCGGGTCCGACCAGCGCCACCTCGATCGACGTCAAGATCGGCGCCCGCAAGGATGGCACGATCACTGCCGCCGAGGCGACACTGCGCTATTCCTGCGGACCCTATTCGGGCATGTGGGCCGAGATCGGTGCCATGACCGCGTTTGCTTGCTACAAGCTGGAGAACGTCAACACGGTCGGCTACGAGGTGCTGGTCAACCGGCCGAAGACCGCAGCCTATCGCGCGCCGTCGGCGCCCATGGCGGCATTTGCGGTGGAAAGCGCGATCGACGAGCTGGCCAAGGAGGTCGGCATGGACCCGGTCGAGTTCCGGATCAGGAATGCCGCCCAGGAAGGCACGAGATCCTCTTATGGCCCGGTCTACGGCCCGATCGGCATCGGCCCGACGCTCGAGGCGGTGAAGAGCCATCCGCACATGAAAGCGCCGCTGGGCAGGAACCAGGGCCGCGGCATGGCTTGCGGCTTCTGGTTCAACTTCGGCGGCCAGACCTGCACCGACCTCAACATCGGCATGGACGGCTCGGTATCGCTCGCCGTCGGAACGGTCGATGTGGGTGGTTCTCGCGCGTCGCTGTCGCTGGTCGCGGCGGAAGAACTCGGCATCGACTATAGCCAAGTCAAGGCGATCGTCGCCGATACGTCCAGCCTCGGCTACAACGACATGACGGACGGCAGCCGCGGCACCTTCTCGTCCTCCATGGCGACGATCTCGGCCGCCCGCAACGCGATCAAGATCCTGCGGGAACGCGCCGCGCAGATGTGGGACATTCCCGTCGACGACGTGGTCTGGGAAAAGGGCCACGCGATTGCCAAGGGCGAGAAGCATGGCAATCTTGGGCGGCTGTCGTTGAAGGAGATCGCGGTGGAGTCGGGCAAGACCGGCGGACCGATCGCCGGCCACAGCGAACTCGTCGCCGACGGCGCGGGCGTCTCCTTCGCCACCCATATCTGCGATATCGAGGTCGATCCCGAGACCGGCGCTACACGGGTTCTGCGCTACACGGTCGTGCAAGATGCCGGCAAGGCGGTGCACCCGACCTATGTCGAGGGACAGTACCAGGGCGGTGCCGCGCAAGGCATCGGCTGGGCGCTCAACGAGGAGTATATCTACGGCAAGGATGGGCGGCTCCAGAATCCCGGCTTCCTCGACTATCGCATCCCGGTCTGCTCGGACCTGCCGATGATCGACACGCAAATCCTCGAAATCCCCAACCCCAACCACCCTTACGGGGTGCGCGGTGTCGGCGAGACATCGATCGTGCCGCCCCTGGCTGCGATCGCCAATGCGGTGTCGAATGCCGTCGGGGTGAGGATGACGCATATCCCGATGTCGCCGCCACGCATTCTGGCGGCGCTGGAGGAGCGGGCAGGCTGATGGTCGAAGTAACGCTCTGGGGATCGCTAGGTGCTGTCGCCGGAGGCAAGAGCAAGGTCGAGATCGAGGCCAAGGACATAAGGGAGCTGTTCAGGAAGCTGGCTGAACAGTATCCCGGCCTCGAGCCCTTGATCGACAAAGGCATCGCGGTGGCGATCGACGGGACAATCTATCGGGATACGTGGTCGAAGAGGCTGCCTGAGGGGGCGGAGATTTTTTTGTTGCCGCGGCTGGCGGGGGGATAATCGGACAATCGCCTCGCGGTCATCGGCGACCAGGGCCTGGCCTGTCTGTCGTGACTATGGATATTTCGTCTGAGCACTCGCGGGGTTCAAATCGCCCTGCAACTCCTTCGGCAGCGGGAGGCTCGAGCATTGCAGGTGCACCTCGCGGGCAAACAGCTTTCGTTGCTTCTGCTCATGCTCCTTGATGGCTGCAACGAGCCCCATTGAATACGGGCCAAGCAAGACGCCGAAACCCCATCCCGGATGCTCTTTCTCGCGAACCTCGTAGTCCGACGCCGCCAGGCGGGCTTGCTGGCATTCGGCCGATGCCCATTTCTGGTCTTGCTGCGAAAGCGACGCGCCATAGTCGACCGGAGAGGTCGCGCACCCCGCCATGGTCACGGCCAATGCGACGGACATTGCAATTCTCATTCCGGAGCCTTTCCCAAGCATCGTGAAGAGTACACAGAGCCCTTCTTTCCACAAATAGCCGCTGTCGCCCTAGCCTCGCAGCCCAGGAGCCTCCTGCCCCGTCCTCTCGACATATTCCGTATAGCCGCCGCCATAGGTGTGGATGCCTTCAGGCGTCAGCTCCAGCACGCGGTTGGAAAGAGCTGCCAGAAAGTGCCGGTCGTGCGAGACGAACAGCATGGTGCCTTCGTATTGCGAGAGCGCCGTGATCAGCATCTCCTTGGTGGCGATGTCGAGATGGTTGGTCGGCTCGTCCAGCACCAAAAGGTTGGGCGGATCGAACAGCATCAGCGCCATCACCAGCCGCGCCTTTTCGCCGCCTGACAGCACGCGGCATTTCTTTTCGATCTCGTCGCCGGAAAAGCCGAAGCAGCCGGCGAGCGCCCGAAGCGGCGCCTGGCCTGCCTGCGGGAACGCGTCCTCCAGCGTCTGGAACACGGTGCGCTCGCCTTCCAGCACTTCCATCGCATGCTGGGCGAAATAGCCCATTTTCACACTAGGCCCCCGCGCGACCGTACCGTTGTCGGGCTCGGAAGCACCGGCGACCAGCTTCAAGAGCGTCGACTTGCCGGCGCCGTTGACGCCCATGATGCACCAGCGCTCGCGGCGGCGGACCTGGAAGTCGAGCCCCTCATAGATGGAGCGGCTGCCATAGCCCTTGTGGACGTTCTTCAACGTGACCACGTCCTCGCCGCAGCGCGGTGCCGGCAGGAAATCGAAGGACACGGTCTGGCGGCGCTTGGGCGGCTCGACGCGGTCGATCTTGTCCAGCTTCTTCACCCGGCTCTGCACCTGCGCGGCATGCGAGGCGCGCGCCTTGAAGCGCTCGATGAAGGCGATCTCCTTGGCCAGCATCGCCTGCTGGCGCTCGAACTGTGCCTGCTGCTGCTTGTCGGCGATCGCCCGCTGCTGCTGGTAGAATTCGTAATTTCCCGAATAGGCGGTCAGCGAGCCGCCATCGATCTCGACCACCTTGTTGACGATGCGGTTCATGAACTCGCGGTCGTGCGAGGTCATCAAGAGCGCACCGTCATAGTTCTTCAGGAAGGATTCCAGCCAGATCAGGCTTTCAAGATCGAGATGGTTGCTCGGCTCGTCGAGCAGCATGGCGTCGGGGCGCATCAGAAGAATGCGGGCCAGCGCCACGCGCATCTTCCAGCCGCCCGACAGCTTGCCGACATCACCGTCCATGATCTCCTGGGAAAAGCCGAGACCATCGAGCACTTCCCGCGCGCGGCCGTCCAGCGCATAGCCGTCGAGTTCCTCGAAGCGGTGCTGTGCCTCGCCATATTTTTCGATGATCTCGTCCATCTGGTCGGCCTGGTCGGGATCGGCCATGGCCGCCTCGAGCGCGGCCATTTCTGCCGCGACTTCGCTCACCGGCCCTGCCCCGTTCATCACTTCGGCGACAGCGCTGTGGCCTTCCATGTCGCCGACATCCTGGCTGAAATAGCCGATGGTGACGCCGCGATCGACCTGCACCTGGCCCTCGTCGGGCTGCTCCTGCCCGGTGATCATGCGAAACAGCGTCGTCTTGCCGGCACCATTGGGGCCGACGAGGCCGACCTTCTCGCCCTTCTGCAGGGCCGCCGACGCCTCGATGAAGACGAGCTGACGGCCGTTCTGCTTGCTGATGCTTTCAAGTCTGATCATGCGGTTTCCGGGAGAATTGGAACTTGGGAGGATTTTCCCCGGGGCCATACGCGATGGCGAGCGTCAAAGGAAGAGGTGCAAGCGCCGCATACAGCCGATCTCCCCCCTCGTGGGGGAGATGGCCGGCAGGCCAGAGGGGGGCGCTGTCCCGCCGGCGTCTCAATCCATCGATCTACGCCGAAGCGTTTGCATCTGTCGCGATACTAACGAACTTGGTGATACTATCCGGCCTTCGTCGCATGGACCCGCCGCGTGCGCGACGCCATCGGTCCCGGCTATCCCGTGCATCCATCGGCATCGATCCGCACTCGGGCGCCTGAGGGGCTTACTTCCTGCCTTGCGGATAGATCGTCTCGCCGCGCTTCAGCATCGCCACAAACGTCTCGATCTTCTTCTTGCGGCCGGCCTCGGTCTTCATGTTGTGGGTGCGGAAGGCGAGCGCGAAGCGGTTCTGCGCACTGAGTTTTTCAAGCATCTTCTTTGCTGCCGGTTCGGCGTCGATCGCCGCTTGCAGATCATCGGGGATTTTCATCTGCTTGCCGCTGCCATAGGCGCGCGCCCAGCGCCCGTCGGCCTTAGCCGCCTCGACCTCCCTCAGTCCATGCTCGGTCATGCGGCCCTCCGCGACCAGCCGCGCGACATTGTCGATGTTGATCTTGCTCCAGATGCTCCTCTTGCCGCGCGGCGTGTAGCGCTGCAGAAAACTCTTGTCGTCCAGCCCCTTTCGCACCGCGTCGATCCAGCCGAAGCACAAAACGACGTCGATGGCTTCCTTGGGCGTGATCGACTTCAATCCCGATCCCACCTTGTGCATCTTGATCCACACTTCGGTTTCCGTGGCATGATGCTTGTCGAGCCAGGCGTAGAAGCTTTCCGGATCCGGAAACTCCCGGACCTTGTCGGGATCGACCTTCACCGGCGCCATCAGCCAGCCTGCCCGTTCGGTGCCGTCCACGCCGTCGCTTTCACTGTCGTCCCGCCTCCAGCATCGCGCCTATCGTCATTGGCCAGCATCGTGGCATGAATTGCTGTCAGTTTCCGTCAGCAAACTTGTCGGGGCGCGTACGGCGTTCCTTCGCGTCCCCCTCTGTCCCTGAACATCTTTGCGAAGCGCCTACTGCAGCTGCGGTTTCTTCAGAAAACTGCCCCGATCGGCCGACTTGACGCGCAGCCAGGTTTCGCGGCCGTCACGCAGCACCCGCATCGGGATCTCGGCGCCCGCCGAGCCGCTCTCCCACAGTTTGCGGTAGAAATCGGCCAGCCCGTCGACCGCGCCGTCGCGAATGTCGGAGATGATGTCGCCCTCGCGCAGGCCAGCCTTGGCCGCCGGGCCGCCTTCGGTCACGCTCATCACCACCACTCTGCCGTCGCTTTCGGCCGACAACGCGCCGAGCCACGGGCGCGGCGGCTTGGCCACCTGGCCGCGCGTCAGCAGATCGTCAAGAATCGGCGGCAACAGATCGATCGGCACGACCATGTTGATGTCGGCGACCTCGCCGTTGCGGCTCATCTGCAGGCGCAGCGAACCGATGCCGAGCAGCGAACCGTCGGAGCCGAACAGCCCTGCCCCGCCCCAGGACGGGTGCGCTGGCGCAATAAAGATCGCCTCGTCAAGCAGATACTCCCAATAGCCGGCGAATTCCTGCTTGGTGACGATCCTTGCCTGCACCGACTGACCGATGCCGTCCGTCAGCACGACGGCGTCTCCGACCTTCGCCTTGCCGGCATCGCCCAGCGCCACCGCCGGCAGGCTGAGTGGTGCCAGTGCCTGCACCAGGCCGAACCCCGATTCCTGGTCATAGGCCAGCGCATGCGCGGGAACGACGCGGCCGTCATGGGTGGTCAGCCAGACTTCGTCCGCCTCGGTGATGAGATAGCCGATGGTCAACACGAGCCCGTCATTGCGAATGACGACGCCGCTGCCTTCCCTGAGCGTGCCGAGGGCCCCGGCCGTAAAGGCGTCTTCGGGAACGGTGGCCCGCAGGGTAACGACCGAGCGCGGATTGGGATTGATGGTCATGCTTTTGTCCTGCGATGCAATGCTCTGGCGAGGCGTTATTCCCTATACCTATGCCGCATGGGAGACGGTGCAAGGGGCGTGGTGCTGACCTCATCCCCTCACACAGGAGAAGCTCGGCGCGCGGCATAAAACAATAGTTCAACGCAAGTTGAACTTCCCCATCCGCGACCCTAGCTTTACATGCACCTGTCCGCCCTTTCCACCCCCCGAACACGAGGCCCCGAGATGACCGAATACACCCCGCCGAAAGTATGGACCTGGAACAAGCCCAGCGGCGGCGCCTTTGCCAGCATCAACCGGCCGATCGCCGGCCCCACGCATGACAAGGAACTGCCCGTCGGCAGGCATCCGCTGCAGCTCTATTCGCTGGCGACGCCGAACGGCGTCAAGGTGACGGTCATGCTGGAGGAGCTTCTGGCGCGCGGCCACAAGGGCGCTGAGTATGACGCCTGGCTGATCAGGATCAACGATGGCGACCAGTTCGGCAGCGGCTTCGTCGAGATCAACCCCAACTCCAAGATTCCCGCCTTGATGGACCGCAGCGGCAAAACGCCGGTGCGCGTCTTCGAATCCGGTTCGATCCTGGTCTATCTCGCGGAAAAATTCGGCGAATTCCTTCCCAATGAACAGCCGGCCCGCGCCGAGGTGCTGTCCTGGCTGTTCTGGCAGATGGGCTCGGCGCCGTATCTGGGCGGCGGCTTCGGCCATTTCTACGCCTACGCGCCGGAAAAGTTCGAATACGCCATCGACCGCTTCTCGATGGAGGTGAAGCGCCAGATGGATGTGCTCGACCGCCGGCTGGCAGAGACAGAATATCTCGGCGGCAAGGACTACTCTATCGCCGACATGGCGGTGTGGCCCTGGTATGGCGGGTTGGCGCTCGGCCGCATGTACAACGATTCCGCCGAGTTCCTGTCCGTGCACGAGTACAAGCATGTGCAGCGCTGGGCCCAGGCAATCGACGCACGCCCGGCGGTCAAGCGCGGCCGCATGGTCAACCGCGCCTTCGGCGAGCCGGCCCTGCAGTTGCACGAGCGCCACGACGCCAGCGATTTCGAGACGAAGACGCAGGACAGGCTGGCGGCGGAATAAGCTTAGCGGACAACGGGCCGATCTCCCTCCCCCAATGGGACCCCAATGGGGAGGATGGCAGCTTTAACCCGCCTCTGGACAGATTGGCCGTCAAACAGGCAAGGCCGGCCTCAAAAACAGAGCCCGCCACGACTGCCAAGTCGCGGCGGACTTTTCCCAAGGCAAGGCGACTCGGACAACCTTTTGTCGGCACCATCATTCAGCGCAGGACCTCGACGATTTGACGGGTCTCGGGATCGACCAGAACCGTCTGGTGGTTGATCACGGCGACGCGATATCTGACGTCGGGTACCTCACGCAGTTCGACCGTGTCCGGCACCGACGAGCCGAGCTTGAGCTCGACGCCAAGAAGGTTCACCGACGCAAGCGGCTCCCTCTTGATGTATTCGCGAACGACCGTCTCCTGCTGCGGCTGGACGATGACGACATTTTCCGCCAGCGCCGCACCGATGCCGCCCATCAGGACGACTGCGGCCGCTGCGCTCGAAAGATAAAGTCTCATGACCATCTCCTATTGGTAACTGAAACTCCGCCCTGGATGGAAACTCCACCGCAGGCTAGGGGTTCCATTCCAAATTCCAGAATTGAAGGCATCACGACAATGGCCAGAATATTCAATGGCTGTTGGAACGATGCTCGTAATTGGCTCAGGGTAGCTCTCGATCTTGGTAGATAAATTGCGTATCCGAGGCGGATATTAATGCGATTCAGCTTGTTGTTTGTCGGCACCCCGAGCTTCGCCTCCAGTCATTTCAAGGACCCGACTGCGCGGCAAACGACGCACCGCCATCGAAGGTGATGCACCGCAGACCGATGGCCCGACCATCGAGCAGCGGGATTGGGCCCCGACCCGCGAAGGCCGGTTCGACAAGACACGAGTCGGGCACTTGCAGAAGGGCGAGCGCCGCCACTCACCCTTGGTGAACGTGAACTGAGGCTGCCCAAAAGCGCGATCAAATAGCCGATCGGTCGGGCTCCACAAGCGCATCTCGATGCCTCGGAGATCGCTCAACGGCGTCTTCCAGCCTCATGAGAGGCATCTTGCCAAAACCACACTTTCCATGCCCGAATTATTGGCGAAAGACCCTTGTCCGGCTAAGCTTTTAGCCCAGCCATCATATCAGTTTTGACTAAAATAATAGAACGTCCAATGCACATTGCCGGAACCGAACAGGGCCCCTTGGACCTTTGCGTCCGACAGCCAAGACCTTCGTCCTACAGGAAAACGCAGAAGCCTGATGTGACCGTTTCAGCCCGGACAAGGGAACATCGGGCGCCGCTTGCACACCCAGGGCGCATCGCAGGAAGAACCTTGGCAACGGCGGCCTGGAGCCCACTGGCCGTCACACTGGTGTCGATCGCAGGCGGCGCAATTGACTTCTGACGCTCGACCGCCTTTTCCACCGGTCTGACATGGCTTGCATTAATATTAGAGACAGCGAATATAGAGGTCGGCCGGCGACCGCCAGAAGTCGGCTGGGCCCGGCGTGCCTCCCTTTGCACCTGGCCGCCGGGCCCACTTTTCTTCTGCTTGTCATTTTGCCTCCAGGCGGCACACAGCAGCGCGCGAGCACCTTCCCGTCGCTCGCAACCGCCCTGCCTCGATGCCAGACCGTTCGCTCCTTAGGCACCGCCACCACTGCCTCGGGCACATGATGCGCCGGCAAGAAAGAAAAACTGTCTTCAGGCGCGCCTGGATTTGGGCACTGAATCCGCGCTTTATCTCCGCCTATTCCGCTTTCGCGGAAGTTTCGGCCGCCGTGCAATATGCAATGCTGCTAATGCGGCGGTACGAGCCGCCCTGGTTGACGCGGGCGCCCCAGCATCCCAACAATGCGCCCCCCCGTCCGCGTCGACCACGGCAGGCGCTTGGCGCTCTCGTCCGATCCGCGAAGTCTTGCGCCGGCGGTGCCGGGGCAACACAGTTGCGCGACAGGTCTCACGAGACATTCGTTGCCGCCTCAGCCGCCGGCCAGCGCCTTCGTCGTCACCAGATTGGACTCCGCCTCCGGTAAGAGGGACGCCGCCGCAACAGGCTTGGACCCAATCGCCTACTTCAATTCCACCCACACCGGCGCGTGGTCGCTGGCGCCATCCTCGCCGCGCACGTCGCGGTCGATGCCGGCAGCCGTCAGGCGCCGCGCCAGTTTCTTCGACAGCAGGATGTGGTCAAGCCTCAAGCCCGCATCGCGCGGCCAGCGGTTCCGGCGATAGTCCCAGAAGGTGTAGAGCGTCTCCTTCGGGTGTTTCTTGCGCAGGGCGTCGGTCCAGCCCTGCTCGAGCAACGCGGCGAACGAAGCCCGGGTCTCCGGCTGCACTAGCGCGTTGTCGTCATAGGAGTGGGTGGCATAGATGTCGCGCGGTTCGGGCACGATGTTGTAGTCGCCGGCCAGCACCACTGGCAGGCCGGTGTCGAGCAACTGTTCGGCATGCGCCTCCAGTCGCGCGTGCCAGGCCAGCTTGTAGGCGAATTTCGGTCCCGGCTGCGGATTGCCGTTCGGCGCATAGAGGCAAGCGATGACAATGCCGTTTACCGCCGCCTCGATGTAGCGGCTCTGGCTGTCGGCATCATCGCCGGGCAGGACATCGCGGGTCAGCACCGGTTCCGAACCCCGCGCGAGAATAGCGACGCCGTTCCAGGTCGGCTCGCCCTTCCACACTGCGCCATAGCCGGCCGCGGCTAGAGCAGAGCGCGGAAACTGCGTGTCGCGCGCCTTCAACTCCTGCAGGCAGACGACGTCGGGCTTTGCCGCCGCCAGCCACGCCAGCAAGTTGTCCAGCCGGCTGTTGATGTTGTTGATGTTGAACGAGGCGACCTTCATCGCTTCAGGAAACGATCCGACCCGACCACGCCTTCACCGCCTCGGCCAATGTCTTCAGATGATCGGCGGCGGAGAAGCCCGAGAAGCTCTTACGCGGCTTGAGGTCATGGTCGCCGTCCTCCAGCCAGTGGACCTCGATGCTGCCGGAAAGCGCATAAGTCGCAACCTCGTCCTTCGTGCCGAATTCGTCGCGCGTGCCCTGGAAGATCAGCGTTGGTGTCTTCAGATCGGCGAGGTGTTTTGTCCGCAGCTGCGTTGGCCTATCAGGCGGGTGAAAGGGATAGCCGAGGCACAGCAGGCCCGAGATCTCACCCTTTGCAAACATCTCGTCCGCGACCATCGAGGCGACGCGCCCGCCCATCGACTTGCCGCCGATGATCAGCGGACCGGCCACGCCCTTGGCCCTGAGGTCGGCGATCGCCTTGATATATTCCGGGTTCACCGTCTCGGCTCGCGGCGGTGGTTTGCGATGCCCATAGCGGCGCGCGGCCATATAGTGAAACTCGAAGCGCGCAACCTGGAAGCCGACTGCAGCCAGCGCTTTGGCGGTGGCGGTCATCGACGGCGAATCCATCGACGCACCGGCGCCATGGGCGAGCAGGATGGTGACGGGGGCGGTGTCGTGGCCGTCGAAGAGGAAGGTGGTCATGAGGCGGCCTTCCGAGAAAGGCCGCGTTCCTTCGCACCCCCCACAGTCCCGCCGCGCGGAGGACCCCGGGCGGGCTGCGCGCAGCCGCTCCGGGGGTTCGGCCGGGCCCTGATTTATAGGCCGAAACCCCCACGGCG
>NZ_JAMYSC010000088.1:0-18847 GCF_040321755.1 Mesorhizobium sp. M0276
CGGTGCAGGCGCGTGCGTGGGCGGGAATCGCTTCCGGCGTGCTTAGCGTCTATGCCTTCACAACCATTCCGCTGGCGGAGTGCTATGCGCTGATCTTCCTGGCGCCGCTCTGCGTCACCATCCTGTCCACCGTGATCCTCGGGGAGAAGGTTGGTCCGTGGCGCTGGCTGGCGGTGGTCGCCGGCTTTGCCGGTGTCATGCTGGTGGTGCGGCCGGGCTTTCGCGAGCTCAATCTCGGCCACCTTGCCGCCTTCGGCGTCGCCTTCCTCGCCGCCACCAGCGTCATCCTGATGCGCTCGCTGGCGCAGCAGGAAAAGCGCACGACGATGCTGGGCGTGCTGGTCGGCTACGGCCTGGCGTTCAACGGCATCGGCGCCGCGGCCACCACGTTCACCGTTCCCGACGGAAAGCAGCTGGTGTGGCTGGTGATGGCCGGAGCCTTCACGGCAGGCGGACAATTCCTGCAGCTGCTGGCCATGAAATACGCACCCGCCAACCGCGTCGCGCCGACCGCATTACTCGCAGATCGTCTGGGCGGTGATCCTTGGCGCGTCGTTCTTCCAGGAATACCCCGACGGGCTGACGCTGGTCGGCCTGGCGGTCGTCGGTGGAGCCGGCCTGCTGACCATGGTGCGCGAGGAAGCGCGGCTGGGTACCGTGCGCTGGAACCCGTTTTCCCGCACCCGGCTCTGAGCCGGCACCGGTTGCACGGCGACCGTCAGCGCTGATATGCGGACGCGATGACGACAAAGCCCTTGCCCGAGCTTCCTGTTTCCGCCGTGCTGCCGGCGCTGCTCGAGGCGCTCGGCCATGGCAACAGTGCCGAGTTGGTGGCGCCGCCCGGCGCCGGCAAGACGACTCTGGTGCCGCTGGCACTGCTCGACGCATCCTGGCTGGGCGCCGGCAAGATCGTGCTGCTCGAACCGCGCCGGCTCGCCGCCCGCGCCGCAGCCCGCCGCATGGCCGAATTGCTTGATGAGGAGCCCGGCGCCACCGTCGGCTACGCCATGCGCATGGAGAACCGCACCTCGGCAAGCACCAGGATACTGGTCGTCACCGAAGGCGTGCTCGCGCGCATGATCCTCGATGATCCCGAACTGCCCGGCGTCTCGGCTGTTATTTTCGACGAATTCCACGAGCGTTCGCTCGACGGCGATTTCGGTCTTGCGCTGGCGCTCGACGTGCAGGGTGCGCTGCGGCCGGATCTGCGGCTGCTGGTGATGTCGGCGACGCTCGACGGCGCCCGCGTCGCCAAACTTCTGTCGGGCGCCCCGGTGATCCAGAGCGAGGGTCGCGCCTTTCCTGTCGACATCCGCTACGACGAGCGCCCCGCTGGCAGCACCATCGAGGACGCCATGGCCAAGGCGATCCGCGCCGCCCTCGCCGATGAGAGCGGCAGCGTGCTTGCCTTCCTGCCTGGCCAGCGCGAGATCGAACGCACCGCCGAGCGGCTGGCCGGCAGGATCAGTGCCGATACCGACATCGTGCCGCTCTACGGCATGCTCGACGGCATGGCGCAGGACGCGGCGATCAAGCCAGCGCCTCCAGGCCGCCGCAAGGTGGTACTGGCGACTTCGATTGCCGAAACCTCGATCACCATCGACGGCGTGCGGGTCGTCATCGATTCCGGCCTGTCGCGACTGCCGCGATACGAGCCGGCCAGTGGCCTCACCCGGCTGGAGACCGTGCGCGTCAGCAAGGCCTCCGCCGACCAGCGCGCCGGTCGTGCCGGGCGCACGCAAGCTGGCGTCGCCGTCCGGCTAGGGCGGGCCGAGCAGACGGCAGCACTCGCCCCCTTCACGCCGCCCGAAATCCTCGAGGCGGACCTATCCGGCCTGTTGCTCGACTGCGCCGCCTTCGGCGTCGCCGATCCGACAAAGCTCGCCTTTCTCGATCCGCCGCCGGCGCCGGCGCTCAACGAGGCCCGGGCGCTGCTGCGCGCGCTGGATGCCATAGACGAGGCGGGCCGCCTGACGGAAGCGGGCACGGCGATGCGCAAGCTCGCTTTGCCCGTACGGCTGGCACATATGGTCGCCGAGGCAGCGAAGAGCGGCCATGCCTTCGAGGCGGCCATGCTTGCCGTGCTGCTCACCGAACGCGGCCTTGGCGGTGATGGCGCCGACCTGGAACGGCGACTGATGCGCTTTCGCTCGGAACGAACGCCGCGTGCCACCGCCGCACGCCAGCTCGCCGAACGGCTGGCAAGGCAGGCCTTACCCTCCCCCTCGAGGGGAGGGTCGGCGAGCGAGCAGCGCGCAGCGACGCGAGGGAGACGGGGTGGGGTCGCCGATGGCGTGCCCGAACCGACCCCACCCCGATCCGCTACGCGGATCGACCCTCCCCACAAGGGGGAGGGAGCCGGTCCCCTGCTCGTCCACGCCTGGCCGGACCGCGTCGCCAGGGCGCGGGGCGAGCGCGGCCGTTTCGTGCTGGCCAATGGTTCGGGCGCCATGCTCGACGCCGCCGATCCGCTGGCGGGCGAGCCGTTTCTGGTCGTCGCCGACCTGCAGGGCAAGGCGCAGAATGCGCGCATCACGGCGGCGGCGGCAATTAGCGAGGACGATGTCCGCGCAGCACTTGCCGGCAGGATCGAAACACGAAGGCAAACGAGCTTCGACCGCGACAAGCGCGCGGTGCGCGAGCGCGAAACCGTGCGCCTCGGCGCGATCACGCTTGCCGAGCGCATGCTGCCGCCGCCAACCGGCACAGATGCCGATCAGGCCATCCTTGATGCGGTGCGCGAGCACGGGCTGTCGCTGCTGACCTGGAGCAAGGAGGCGCAAACGCTGCGCCAGCGGCTTGGCTGGCTGCATCGTGGCCTTGGCGCGCCCTGGCCCGATATGGTGGATGCCGCCCTCATCGAGCGCCTCGACGACTGGCTGCTGCCGTTCCTGTCCGGCGCGGCAAATTTTGCCGCTATCGATGCGGGCGTCGTCTCGACCGGACTGGCCACACTCGTGCCGCACGATCTCCAGCGCAAGATCGACACGTTGGCGCCAACCCATTTCGATGTTCCGTCAGGCAGCCATGTGCCGATCCGCTATGACGGCGAGTGGCCGGTGCTGGCGGTTCGCGTGCAGGAGCTGTTCGGCCTCGATCGCCACCCCGCCATCGCCAATGGCACCGTGCCGCTGACGCTCGAACTCCTGTCGCCGGCGCACCGGCCGATCCAGACGACACGCGACCTGCCCGGCTTCTGGCGCGGCTCCTGGGCCGATGTGCGCGCCGACATGCGCGGCCGCTATCCCAAGCATGTCTGGCCCGAAAATCCGCTGCTCGCCGCCGCCACCGCCCGGGCAAAACCCAGAGGCACCTAGCGCTTGCCGTCCCGCGGCTGTATTTCAGGCCATGACCAACGTTTTGCATTCGCCCGATTTCCAGCAGAGCCAGAGACTGCGCCTCAACACCCTGATCCGTCTGCGTTGGCTTGCGATCGTCGGTCAGAGCGTTGCGGTTCTCGTCGTTGCCTATGGCCTGAAGTTTCCGCTGCCGGTCAGCCTGTGCTTTGCGCTGATCGCCTGTTCGGCCTGGATGAACCTGTATCTCGCCTTCCGGTTCCCGGCAGCGCACCGGCTCACCCCACTTGCGGCCTTCGGCATCCTCATCTTCGACAGCCTGCAGCTTGCCGGCCTGCTCTACATGACCGGCGGCCTCACCAACCCGTTCTCGCTGCTGATGACGGTGCCCGTCGTCATCTCGGCGACATCGCTGCCCCTGCGCCTGACCGCTATCCTCGGCGGGCTGGTGATGTCGGCGGCGACCTTGCTGGTCTTTGTCCATCTGCCGCTGCCCTGGCATGAGGACGCGCCGCTGGAGATGCCCTTCATCTACGTCGCCGGCATGTGGATGGCGGTGCTGTCCTCGATCGCCTTCACCGCCATATACGCCTTCCGCGTTGCTGCCGAAGCAAGGCTTCTTGCCAATGCGCTCGCCGCCACCGAGCTGGTGCTGCAGCGCGAGCAGCACCTCTCGGCGCTCGACGGGCTGGCCGCCGCGGCCGCGCACGAGCTTGGCACGCCGCTCGCCACCATCGCGCTTGTCACCAAGGAGATGGAAAAGGCGCTCGGCAACGATCCGAAATACGGGGAAGACATGAAGCTGCTTCGCTCGCAGAGCGAGCGCTGCCGCGAAATCCTCAAGCGCCTGACCAGCCTGTCGTCCGAGGGCGAGGCGCATCTTTCGCGGCTGCCGTTGACCTCGCTGGTCGAGGAGGTCACCGCCCCGCATCGCGATTTCGGCATCTCGATCAAGCTTCGGCCTGGCGAGCGCATCGGGCCCGAGCCGGTCGGGCGCCGCAATCCGGGCGTCATTTACGGCCTCGGCAATCTGGTCGAGAATGCCGTCGATTTCGCCCGCAAGAGCGTCACTGTCGGCTGGAGCTGGAACGAGGCCACCGTCACTTTCTCGATCATCGATGACGGCCCGGGCTTTCCGGCCGAGATCATCGACCGCATCGGCGAGCCCTACATGTCGACGCGCCAGGGCAATGAAGCCGGCGGCGGCCTGGGGCTCGGCCTGTTCATCGCCAAGACGTTGCTCGAACGCTCGGGCGCGACGCTCGATTTCCGCAATTCGAGCGGCCTGGGTGAGGGCGCGGTGGTACAGATTTCGTGGCCGCGTGGTGTGTTCCTCAATCCGGAAATCACTTCGGCCAGCATGTTCGACACCGCCTGAGAGCCTTGAAGGAGCTCTAAAAATTGGACAATGAGGCTCGGGAACTATATCTGCGTAAAATTAAGGCAGCAGGAATTTTGAGACTATGACAGGCGACGAAAATATTGGCGCAATGGTTGAAGGCGAAGACACCTCGCTGCTCATCGTCGATGACGACAAGCCGTTCCTGACGCGTCTGGCCCGCGCCATGGAAACCAGGGGATTCGTCGTCGAGACGGCCGAGAGCGTCGAGGAGGCGGTTGCCAAGGCGCGCGCCAATCCGCCCGCCTACGCCGTGGTGGACATGCGGCTCGGTGACGGCAACGGCCTCGACGTGGTCGCGGCCATCCGCGAAAAGCGCGACGATTCCCGCACCATCATCCTGACCGGCTACGGCAACATCGCCACCGCGGTGACCGCGGTGAAGCTCGGCGCCGTCGATTACCTCTCCAAGCCCGCCGACGCCGACGATATCTTCGCGGCACTCACCCGCACCGCCGGTGAGCGCGCGGCGCCTCCGGAAAATCCGATGTCGGCCGACCGCGTCCGCTGGGAACATATCCAGCGCGTCTATGAAATGTGCGAGCGCAATGTCTCGGAGACCGCGCGCCGGCTCAACATGCATCGCCGCACCTTGCAGCGGATACTGGCCAAGCGCGCACCGCGCTAAACCGCGCGTCGTCATCCTCGGGTCTGCGCCGCCTCGCTTCGCTCCTTGCTCCGGGATGATGAAGTGATAGGCGTTTCGGCCAGTCTCCGAGGTATGCGATCTGCCAACGCGAACAGGTGTCTTGCGTCCCCAGCGACACCTGCGCAACATTGCGAGTGACGTGGCTTAACGGAGGCGACATGCAGGATTTGAAGCAGCGGCCGGTTTCCGTCCTTCGCGAATTTCTCGATAGCGAGGCGGCTGGCGGCATCATCCTGATGATGGCGGCGGCTCTGGCTCTGATCGTCGCCAATTCGCCGCTCGCCGAAGCCTACTTTTCCGCTCTTCATGCCTATCTCGGCCCACTCAGCGTGTCGCACTGGGTCAATGACGGACTGATGGCGGTTTTTTTCCTGCTCGTCGGGCTGGAGATCAAGCGCGAGATGCTGGATGGCCAGCTCTCCACCTGGCCCCGGCGCGCATTGCCCGGCATCGCCGCCGCCGGCGGCATGGTGGTTCCGGCGCTCGTCTATGTCGCCATCAACCGCGACAATACGGCGGCACTGTCAGGCTGGGCGATCCCGACCGCCACCGACATCGCCTTCGCGCTCGGCGTGCTGTCGCTGCTCGGCAGCCGCGTGCCGGCTTCGCTGAAAGTGTTCCTTACAGCACTTGCCATCATCGACGATCTCGGCGCCGTCATCATCATCGCCATCTTCTACACCAGCGGACTGTCGCTCACCTATCTCGGCGCCGCTTTCGCGGTCATCGCCGCACTCGTCGTGCTCAACCGCATGCGGGTGATGACGCTGCTGCCCTATCTCGTGCTGGGCGTCGTCCTGTGGGTGCTGGTGCTGAAATCGGGCGTCCATGCGACGCTTGCCGGCGTCGCGCTGGCGCTGACCATTCCGCTCGAACGCTCCGCCGGGATCGGCCACGATCTCGACCATTCGCCGCTGCATCGGCTCGAGCACGGCCTGCACAAGATAGTGCCCTTTGTCGTCATCCCGATCTTCGGCTTTGCCAATGCCGGCGTCTCGCTCGCCGGCCTGAGCTTCGGCGCGCTGATCGAACCGTTGACACTGGGTGTCGCCGCCGGGCTCGTGGCCGGCAAGCTGGTCGGCGTGTTCGGCTCCTCGGCACTTGCCATCCGGTTCGGGCTTGCCGATCTGCCCGTCAATGCCGGCTGGGCGCACATGATCGGCATCTCGCTGCTGTGCGGCATCGGCTTCACCATGAGCCTGTTCATCGGCCTGCTCGCCTTCGCCAGTGACGTCGCATTGCAGGACGCGGTCAAGGTCGGCATCCTCGCCGGCTCCTTCATCGCCGCCATCCTTGGCGCCGCCGTGCTTTTGATGGCTCCGGCGGTTGGTGGAGTGGACGAGGGCGAAGAGTAAGGCGAAACCTACTCGCTCTCATCCTCGAGCGCCGGCACCGACACACCGGCAAGCTCCGCCGCCAGCAGCCGTGAAGCGCCGGCCCGCGCGATCCGCAGCATCAGCGCCTTGCGCGTTGCCGCCGCCATGCGGTGCTCGGGCGCATCGCGCATGATCTCGGCGCCGTAGCCGTCGGAAAGGATGAAGCCGCACTCTTCGGGAAAGATCTCCGAGGGCACGCCGGGATGGGTGGCGAAGAAGAAGCGGTCGGAATGCAGCCGGTAGTCGGGCCATTTGCGGTCGACCCTGAAATCCTCGATCGAGGATTTGATCTCGATGATCCAGATGTCGCCCTGCCGGGTCAGTGCGACGAGGTCGGCACGGCGGCCGGTGGCCAGCGACAGCTCCGGCAGCACATGCGCGCCCATCTCCATCAGCAGCCGCTGCACGCCGCGCCGCACCAGCATGGCGCGTTCGGACTGGCGACCGTCGATGAGTGGGTTGATTGAGATGGGGGAGATAATGGGCATGGCGGCACCATGCCAGATTCTGTTCACGGTTTGAACCCCACCGCGGTGGCGGTTCTATGGTTTACAAACCCAAAGTGAAATAGGAATATAATCAGGACAGGCCGGCATTTTCACTACTCTCCGTTCTCACTGACAATTAGACCTCGCTAATATATTATGTACCCCACAATACGAGGGGTGTCATGAGACAGCCACGAATACGGATCGTGCTGGCGTGGCTTGTCTTAGCTGGCAACGCGGATGCCCACGATTGGTACACCGGCAAAAAAGATCCGGTTATGCAATCTGATTGCTGCGGCAACAAAGATTGCCATCCGATAGACCCTCGCGATGTCAGGGAGACGAAAGACGGCTATTACGTCAGGTTGGCTCGCCCAGCGTATATGAATGAGCCACAAGAGCAGGAGTGGTTTATCCCTAGGGAACGAGCCCAAGTCTCCCTCGATGACCGCTACCATATCTGTGAGCGTTTGATGACGTTCTATCGAACGATCATTCCCCATATGAAGTTCGAGGCCTACCAGAGGTACAAATGGAGGTGCTTCTTCGCGCCCAAGGGCACGAGTTCAATCGGGTCTCGTTGATGGACGCTACCCAGCCGTAGGGACCGCCGGCCTTCACCTGAGTGCCTTTCAGGCGACCGATATAGGTCTCGTCAACTTTCACGGTCTTGCCGTTGCCGCCAAGCGGGGAAAAGTCGCCAGACGCCATTGCAAGGCGAATGCGGTAGCATAGGAACCAAGCGGCCTCATAGGCGCATTCGAGTATGCGATGCATCTGGTGAGCGCTGATACCCTTCTTAGAGGCGCACATAACGTGGATTAGCTGAAGCCACTTGGTCAGCGGCAAATGGCTTTCCTCGAAGATCGTGCCCATGCGAACCGTGAATTGCGAGCGCAAGCGCTGCACTTGTACAGGCCGTGACCCTCGACGCCGTAGGGGTTTTTCTTGGAAGGCTTGGTACGAACGCCCTGAATATAATCATGACAAGCTGGCAACTAGCGCGTTCGACGCAGCGAGCGAATAAAGAGCATCAGGGATACGAGAGTGAACGCTGGGTTGCGATTGAAGCCCCACCATCCTCCTGATCGTTCTAGGAGTTCCGCCTCTAGTGGGTCTGTCGGACCAAGCGGGCCGCCGGCAATATGCTCCCCCTCAGGAGGAGGCCGCCTTGCCGCCTTAAGTTCTGCAACGCGCGCACCCAATTGGTTTAGCCGCGCTTGCAACTCGTTATCGGCGAGGTCTGCACCCATTCAAATATCATCGCACCACTTAGGAGCGGGCGCTAGGCGCAATCCAGCCGTAGGCCAATGGCCTCTTCTGCACAGCCGCGTAAAGGACTCATAGGCTCTGATGAGCTGTCGTAGGTGGTAATAGGTTCTAACTCGGCAACAAACCACGGTCGCCAGGAAGTGGCCGGCGCATGCCGGTGGGACGGCATTGCCGAAGCCGCGTCGGCCACTGCGGCGACTTTGGGGGTATGCCGCCTCATCAGACTAGCATCCGGCGACAAGGGCGAGAGCCTTGGTAAAAACCGTACCATCGCAGTCCGGAAGGCGCTCTGGCTCATCGCCTCGTTTCATTCCATCCGAGGAATGGCGGCCTTGCTTGCCTGCGATCTCGCTTCGGCCTTCAGCAACGCTTCATGCAGGTCCTAGAACGGTCGCACCCGGCGATTTCATATTTGACAGACCCGGCCCACCGCGGCGTCACGTTCGTTTCCTCCTATTTAAATTAGCTAGCGCGCATATAAGGAAAAAGTGGTATTTTAAGAGGCAGCCGGAGCTCCCCCATGACACCCCGCTCCGGTCAGGCCCGGTAGCGGTCCACCCAAAGGAAAGGCTGCCGGGCCGCTGTCTTCCATCAACAGCCGGGCAAACGGGGCCAAGACCTGAGGTCCACCCACAAAATCTGACAGTCCGGAGATGTCCATTGGACGTGCCTCAGTTGGCCGAGATGTAAGTCGCGTCGACCCTGCCACCAAAGGTAGTGCCGGTCATCAGGATGACAACTCGCCCTCGCGCTCAAATGATAGTCGTTGCCAAAATGGCCGACGCGGATGCCGGTGAGACAACATTGCCTAATCGCGTCGGCCACCTGCGGCGGATTTAGGATTGCCGCCTTTCAAGTTTAGCGCGGCTCAGAAGGTGGGCAATGCGCCTCACGACTTGGTTATGATCGTACAATCGAGTCCCCATGTGCGAGTCCCCGTATGCCTTTTTGCAACCAACCCATCGCCCCCTCGTTGAGCCAATGCCGGGCTGATCCCCGGCGCTCCAGAGACTGCCCGCCGCCCTGCAGCGGCGGGCCTTTTTGCCCTGATCGGAGTCTAGTCGACAGCGACAGCGCTGGCCCGGCGAATGCGGAGGCCTTCGTGTTTGCCGGGTCTCGGTCAGAAGCGGATCCAGAAGGATCTGCGGAAACACCTGCGGCGCCAGTAACCGTAACGCCAATAGCGACGGCAAACTCTTCTCCAGACGCGACGACGGCGGCGGTGCCACCTGCGATGCCGCACGAACTCGATGCCGTCTTGGGCATCAGGACCATCCTGGTCCAGGATATCGTCGGACGGTCTGTCGAGTTCATCGAGAATGCCGGGTCCCGTATTCGGGATGCCGGCCAACGCAGTGGCAGGACGCGCAAGTGCGACCACGGTCGCGGCCCCGGCCATTCCTAGCATTCCGGTCAGAAACAATCGCCGATCCATGCCAACCTCCGTCGTTGATCATTGCGACAAAGATGAAATAGTGCGGTCGATTGACGCGCCCAGATATGGAAGGAAATTGTGCCGATCGAACTGCCGCGCCGGCGGCGACCTAGTCGCCGAGCAACGCCGCCCCCGCCATGTCATCCAGGATCGGGCAATCCGGCCTTTCGTCGCCATGGCAGGCGTGGATCAGCTTCTGCAAGGTCGAGCGCATCGACTGCAGTTCGCGCACCTTCTCCTCGATCGCCGTGACATGGGCGGCGGCGATCTCTCGCACGTCGTGGCTGGCGCGGTCGCGGTCCTGGTAGAGCGCCATCAACTGGCGGCAATCATCAATGGAAAAGCCGAGATTGCGCGCACGGCGCAAAAAGGTCAGCCGGTGGATGTCGTCTCCGGAATAGTCGCGGTAGCCGTTGACGGCGCGCGCCGGAGCGATCAGGCCGATCTCTTCATAGTAGCGGATGGTCTTGGCCGGCAGGCCGGAACGGTGGGCGGCGTCACCGACATTCATGACGGTTCTCCTCGATTCCTGATGAAGCCGTGGGCGCGGCCATTGAATTTCCTCCACAATCCTGTGAAGGCTGTTGCCAAAATGCCATAGTGGCACGCTTACCAGCACGTCAACTTCGGCATATAGGCATCGCGCGCTTGGCAAGCAAAGAAAATGCCAGCATGAATGATTGCGAAAAAGCGGCCGACTCGTGCCGCCGAAGTTGGGGCGGGGCACCGGATCACCTGATGCGCATGAAGTCGTTTGCTATCGTCGCCGCACTGGCGCTGTCCACTGCTATCGCCGGTTGCAGCACCATCGGCTCGCAGATTTTTTCCAACGACTATGGCGCGGTCACCGACGCCGGTTACCAGCTGCCGCGCGTCCCGATCGAGAAAGTGCCGTTGAAGTACCATCGGCAGGAAGTGAACTACGACAGCCCGGAAAAGCCGGGCACCATCATCGTCGATACGCAGAACAAGTTCCTCTATTTCGTCGAAGGTGACGGCCGGGCTATTCGCTACGGCATCGGCGTCGGCCGCGAAGGCTTCGAGTGGCATGGCACCGCCCACATTGCGCTCAAGCGCGAATGGCCGACCTGGACGCCGCCGAGGCAGATGATCCAGCGCCAGCCCGAATTGGAAAAGTTTGCCGGCGGCATGGAGCCGGGCCTGAAGAACCCGCTCGGTGCGCGCGCCATGTACCTGTTCAACAAGGGCGGTGATTCGGGCTATCGCCTGCATGGCAGCCCGGAATGGAATTCGATTGGCAAAGCGATGTCGTCGGGCTGCATCCGCCTGATGAATCAGGACATTATCGACCTCTATGACCGCGCCTCGGTCGGCGCCAAGGTCATTGTTCTTTAGACCATGATCCCGAGAAACCGGTACCGGTTCTCGGAAAAATCATGATCAGATAGAGGCAGCTTTCGTACGCGGACCGTCTAGGCAACAACGGACGTCCCAAACAGAAAACCGGGCACTTTGGCCCGGTTTTTTGTTTTTTGCGATCGATCGAGTTTGTTAGCCGGCAAGGCGGCGAGCTGAACCGTCAGGAGACCTGTTCGACCTGCTGCACTTCCGGCACGAAGTGGCGAAGAAGGTTCTGGATGCCGTGCTTCAGCGTCGCCGTCGACGACGGGCAGCCGGCGCAGGCGCCTTTCATGTGCAGGAACACCGTGCCGTTCTCGAAGCCGCGGAAGGTGATGTCGCCGCCATCCTGGGCGACCGCCGGACGCACGCGCGTATCGAGCAGTTCCTTGATGGTGATGACCAGTTCCTCGTCAGCCTTGTCGTAGAACTCGCCGGTCAGGCTGGTCTCGGCGGCAGGGCCGGCCTTGGCCATGACAGGCGCACCGGACATGAAATGTTCCATGATGGCGCCGAGGATCGCCGGCTTCAAATGCTGCCAGTCGGGGCCATCCTTGGTCACGGTGATGAAGTCATAGCCGAAGAAAACACCGGTAATGCCGGCAATTTCAAACAGCCGGCCGGCGAGCGGCGAGGCAATTGAGGCGCTGTCGGCATCGCGGAAATCGGCGGTGCCTTCCAGAAGCACTTCCTTGCCGGGCAGGAATTTCAGCGTCGCCGGGTTTGGCGTCGATTCGGTCTGGATGAACATGGCCGTCTCCGTGCCCGTTTCGGGCAGCTAGTTTGGAATAATTCTAAATAGGCCCAATCCGCCGGACATTCAAGCGAAACGCATCGTCGGAACGGCTGGCTGGCGGAATGTTTTTGCGCGCCCCGGGAGGTGATCGAAGGTGTGTTGAGGTTCAGTCAGGCCGCCCTGACATCGATACACCTCAGGCGAGACTGTCGATCTCTTCATCCGAAAGGTTCTGCGGCACGACCGTCACCGGGATCGGGAAGGCGGCACCCTTGCCGGCCACGGCGCCGACCAGTGGGCCCGGGCCCTCCTTGCCCGCACCGGCGGCCAGCACCAGGATGGCGATGTCCTGGTCTTCCTCGATCAATTTGTGGATCTCTTCCGTCGGCTTGCCTTCGCGCACAACCATCTCCGGCTCGATGCCAAGCTTCTGGCGCACCCTGCTGGCATAGCTGTCGAGTGCCGCGCGCGCCGTGGCGGTCGCCTCCTCGCGCATGATCTTCTCGACGCCCAGCCAGTGCTGGAAATCGTCCGGCTCGATGACATAGAGCAGCACCAGCGTGCCGCTGGTGCTCTGCGCCCGCTTCGAGGCGTAGGCGACGGCGCGCTCACACTCGGGCGTGTCGTCGATGATCGCCAGGAATTTGCGGCGATGGCCGGCTTCGCGGCTGAGGCGTTTGGAGACCATGTCTGTGTACTCGGTGTTACTGAGGCCGCAATCTGCCACCGCCGCAGACCGGCGGCAAGCCGCCGGCCTTGGGCAAGTATGGTGCAGTGCGACAGCGAGAGATCAGGCCTGCAGCAGCCCGATGATGTCGCGCACGGTCTTCATCGTCGCCTCGGCCAGCACGCCGGCGCGCTCGCCGCCGTCCCTGAGCACCGCGTCGACATAGGTGCGGTCGTCGGAAATGCGGCGCATCTCGCTGGCGATCGGCGCCAGTCTTTCCACCGCAAGGTCCGCCAGCGCCGGCTTGAACACCGAAAACTGCTGGCCGGCGAACTCCTTGAGTACATCGGCCTTCGACATCTCGGCGAGACCAGCATAGATGCCGACCAGGTTTTCCGCCTCGGGCCGGGCGGCCAGGCCGTCCAGTTCGCTCGGCAACGCTTCCGGGTCGGTCTTGGCCTTGCGGATCTTCTTCGAGATGGCATCGGCATCGTCGGTCAGGTTGATGCGCGACAGGTCCGACGGGTCCGACTTCGACATCTTCTTCGAGCCGTCGCGCAGCGACATGATGCGCGCCGCCGGCCCGCCGATGACCGGCTCGGTCAGCGGGAAATAGCCGTTCACGGTCTCTTCGCCGACCTGCATCTCGACGCCGACGCCAAGACGGGCGATGCGGTCCGAAAAATCGTTGTTGAATTTCTGCGCGATGTCGCGGGTCAGCTCCAGATGCTGCTTCTGGTCCTCACCCACCGGCACATGCGTTGCACGATAGAGCAGAATGTCGGCAGCCATCAGGGAGGGATAGGCAAGCAGGCCGAGCGACGCGTTCTCGCGGTCCTTGCCGGCCTTGTCCTTGAACTGCGTCATGCGGTTCATCCAGCCGATACGTGCCACGCAATTGAAGATCCAGGCAAGCTCCGCATGCTGCATGACCCGCGACTGGTTGAAGACGATGTGCTTCTTGGGGTCGATGCCCGAGGCCAGGAACGCCGCGGTGATCGACCGCGTCTGGTCGGCGAGGTCTTCATAAACGAGTTGGGCGGTGAGCGAATGCAGATCGACGACGCAATAGATGCAGTCGGAAGTGTCCTGCAGAGCGACGAATTTCTTGATGGCGCCGAGATAGTTGCCGAGATGCAGATTGCCGGTCGGCTGGACGCCGGAAAAGACGAGTGGCTTGAAGGCGGTCATGATTTCCTCATGGCTTGTGGAGGGCCGTTTCGCGCGCGGCGAAAGTCTTTCGACGGCGCGCTTATGGACGAGAGCAGCGTTGCGATCAAGACCGGCGTTGCCGACCGGTTGCCCGGTCTATTCGTCCGGTTCGATTCTTGCGGCCAGGGGTGCTCCCTTGGCCTCGCCCCGTTTGACATTGCGACGGATCATGCCGAAATCGGCGCCGCCGGTTGCAAACGCGGTGACGAAGTAGAGCAGTGCCCCGCCGGCAACCAGCGCCAGGAGCGTCGTCGCCTTGACGACCAGCGGCGAACCCGGGCCGAGCCTCACGGCGAACCAGTGCTCGGCAAAATAGAGCGCCGCCCCCATCACCACCGCCGACAGCACCAGCCGCGGAATGCGTTTCATCAGGGGCACGTCGCGGCCCCAATGGCCGCGCCGGATCAAGACGCCGAGCAGCATCATCGCGTTGACCCAGCCGGCGACGGCCGAGGCCACCGCGATGCCGGGAGCGCCCATCCGTGGAAACAGCGTCAGGGCCGTGGTGACGTTTACCGCTACCGAGATGGCGGCAAAGATCATCGGCGTGCGCGTGTCCTCACGGGCGAAATAGCCTGGGGTGAACGCCTTGATCAGCACGAAGGCTGGCAGGCCGAGGCCGAAGATCGCCAGGATCGCCGCCACCGTCGGCGTCGAGCCGTTGGCGGCAAACGCGCCCCGTTCATAGACCAGCCGCACGATCGGTTCCGACATCACCCAGAGGGCTGCTGCCGCTGGCAGCGTCAGAAACAGCGTGAATTCGACCGAGCGGTTCTGCAGGTTGGCCGCCTCGATCAGATTGCCAGACTTCAGCGCCCGCGACAGTTCGGGCAACAGCACGATCGCGACCGCGACGCCGACCACGCCGAGCGGCAACTGGTAGATGCGGTCGGCATAAGCGAGCGAGGACACCGCGCTGTTCTGCGCCGAGGCGATTGCGGTGCCGATCAGCTGGTTGATCTGAGTGATGCCGCCGGTGATTGCCGCCGGCAGCGCCAGGATCAGCAGCCGCTTGACCGCGGGCGTCATTTTCGGACGGCGAAAGCCGATCGAGATGCCGGCATGGCGCACCGCCACCCAGACGATCGCCAGTTGCACCAGTCCGGCGGCAAGCACGCCCCAGGACAGCCCGTAGCCGACGGTGAGCGCGTCGGAGCCCCTGTACCAGGCATAGGCGAGCACGCCGATCAGGATGACGTTGAGGAACACCGGTGCCACCGCGGCGGCGAAATAGCGGCGCAGCGAATTCAGCATTCCCGCCATCATGGCGCCGAGCGACATGCAGATCAGATAGGGAAACATGATCGTCGCCAGCGTCACCGTGGTGTCGAATTTCCCCGGCGTGCCGGCAAAACCGGGCGCCACCAAATAGCGCACGATCAGCGGCATCGACAGTTCCATGATGATCGTCAGCGCCAGCAGAGCCGTGAACAGGACGCCGAAGACTTCCTCGGAGAAGCGCTTGGCGCCATCGGTACCGTGGGTCTCGATCTCCTTGGCGAACAGCGGCACGAAGGCGGCGTTGAAGGCGCCCTCGGCAAACAGCCGGCGAAAGGTGTTGGGAAACTGGAAGGCGGCGTTGAAGGCGTCGGCGACCGGTCCGGTGCCGAGCGCTGCGGCCATCAGCATCTCACGGCCGAAGCCGAGCGCACGGCTCATCAGCGTGCCGGAAGCGACCGTTGCGAATTTCTTGACGAGGCTCATGCGTTTGGAGACTGCCTGCAGGATAAGGACAAAGTGATGGTGGCGGTCACTCGGCCGCTGCCTTGGCCTTGCCGCCGCGTTCGGGCACGGTGCCCTCGAGCGTTGCCACCAGCCGGTTGCGGATGGTGGCGATGCGAGCCGGGCTGTCGATCTTCTGGCCGGTGAGATCGGTGACATAGAAGGTGTCGATGACTTTCTCGCCGAAGGTGGTGATGTGGGCCGATGCGATGTCGAGCGACAGGTCGGAAAGCGTTCCGGTGATCTCCGACAGCAAGCCCGGCCGGTCCAGGCCCTCGACCTCGACGACCGAAAAGCGGTTGGACAGCGTGTTGCGGATTTCGGCGCGCGGCGGGATCTTGAATGCCTTGGAGCCGCGCCGCGGCTTGGTGCGCTTCTCGATCATCTCCGGCAGCCAGCTCTTGCCTGAGAGCACGTCCTCTATCAGCCGTCCGACACGCTCGGCACGCCGGCGCTCGTCCTCGTCGCGGTCGAATTCTCGCGAGATCAGGATGGTGTCCAGGGCGCGGCCGTCCGACGTCGTGAAGATCTGTGCGTCGACGATGTTGCCGCCGGCTCCGGCGCAAGCCCCTGCGATGACCGAGAGCAGGCGGGGATGGTCCTGCGCCAGCACGGTGATTTCGGTCACGGCCTCGAACTGATGGGTCTTGACCATGGTGGCGAGCTTCTTGCCCGCCACATCAGCCTCGCGGATGAACTCGGCATGGCGCAGCTGGTCGGCGAGATCGACGGTCAAAAGGTAGTTCTCGTAGTGTTGGCCGACATAGCGCTTGCGGACCTTGTCCGGCCAACTGGCAAGTGCCTCGGCGAGAAGCTCGCGCGCCGCCGCCGTGCGCTGGGCGCGCGACACTTCCGAAAAGCCGCCGCTCAAAAGCAATTCGGTCTCGTAGTAAAGCGTGCGCAGCAACTGGCCCTTCCAGCCGTTCCAGACACCGGGCCCAACGCCCCTGATGTCGCAGACGGTCAGGACCAAAAGCAGCTTCAACCGCTCGACCGACTGCACGATCGCGGCGAAATCCTCGATGGTCTTGCGGTCGTTGAGGTCGCGGGTCTGCGCCGTCATCGACATCACCAGATGGTTCTCGACCAGCCAGGCAACGGTTTCGGTATCGGCTGGAGACAGTCCCATATGCGGGCAGATGCGCCGGGCGATCCTGGCACCGACCTCGGAATGATCCTCCGGCCTGCCCTTGGCGATGTCGTGCAGCAGCACGGCGACATAGAGCGCCTCGCGGCTCTTCTTCAGCCCCGGCATCAGCGTGTGCGCGAGGGGATGGACCTTTTCGCCGTCGCCGCGCTCGATCTCGGCCAGCACGCCGATGCAGCGGATCAGGTGCTCGTCCACCGTGTAGTGGTGGTACATCGAGAACTGCATCATGGCGACGATCTTGCCGAAATCCGGGATCAGTCTGCCGAGCAGTCCGGCCTCGTTCATGCGCCGCAGATTGAGTTCGGCATTGCGGTCCGAGGTCAGGATGTCGAGGAACAGCCGGTTGGCTTCCTCATCGCGCCGCAGCGACTTGTTGACCAGGCCGAGCGAGCGGGTCAGCAGTTTCAGCGCATCGGGGTGGAATTCAAGACCGTGCTTGTCGGCAAACCAGAACAACCTCAAAAGATTGACCGGATCGCGTTCGAACACCTGGTCGTCGGCGATGTTGATGCGGTGGTTGTCGACGATGAAGTCCGGCGTGCCGGCCAGCTTGCGTTTGCGTCGTGAGAAGGTGAGGAAGATACGGTTGAAGCCCGGCACGTGCTTGGCCTGCTCCTCCTCGAGCGCGGCGCAGAAGATGCGGGTCAGGTCGCCGACATCCTTGGCGACGAGGAAATAGTGCTTCATGAAGCGCTCGACCGCCGATAGGCCGGGGTGGGTTGTGTAGCCGAGCCGTTCGGCGATCTCGCGCTGGATGTCGAAATGCAGCCTTTCCTCGGCCTTGCCGGTGAGAAAATGCATATGGCAGCGTACCGCCCACAGAAAATCCTCGGCCTTCAGGAACTCCCGGTATTCGCCCTCGGTGAAGACGCCCTTGTCGACCAGTTCCTCGCCGGTACGCACCCGGTAGAAATATTTGCCGATCCAGAACAGCGTCTGCAGGTCGCGCAGGCCGCCCTTGCCGTCCTTGACGTTGGGCTCCACGAGATAGCGGCTTTCACCGGCCTTGGCATGACGGTCGTCACGTTCGGCAAGCTTGGCCTGGACATATTCGGGGCCGGTCGTGCGCACCACCTCATGGTCGAAGCGCAGCATCAGCTCGTCATAGAGTTTTTCCTCGCCCCACAGGAACCGCGCTTCGAGGATCGAGGTGCGGATCGTGATGTCGTTGCGCGACAGCCGCACGCATTCGTCGATATTGCGGGTAGCGTGGCCGACCTTCAGCCCCAGATCCCACAGCATGTAGAGCATGTATTCGACGGTCTGTTCGCCCCATGGCGTCTGCTTGTAGGGCAGCAGGAACAACAGGTCGATGTCGGACCCGGGCGCCAGCGTACCGCGGCCATAGCCGCCGACGGCGACGACGGCCATGCGCTCCGCCGAAGACGGGTTCTTGACCCGGTAGACATGGGTGACGGCGAAATCGTAGAGCGCCCGGATGATCTCGTCCATGAGATGCGACAGCCGCGCCGCGCAGGCGCTGCCGCCGCCGTCGTCCCGCAGCATCCGTTCGGCAATGGCGCGCCCGTCTGCCAGCCGCCCCTTGAGCAGATGGAGCACACCGCTGCGCGCCGTCTGTGCGGAGCCGTCGCCTGCCTTGGCCGCAGTCAGCGCGGTCATCTCGCGTCGCAAGGCTTCGCCATCGATCAGTTCGTCGAGCTTCAGGGAGATTCTTGCCATATGTCCAGGTCGGCCTTGCCTTTTCGGCGGCGTCTATAGCGCGTTTTCGCGGCGCTGGGTATGGGGCGGAAATACGAGCCCGCTCTCGCTCAAGCGTGCTTGGCATCCACCCGCAACGAGATGAAGAAATTTAACCCCTTGACCTTCCAGTTACTGGAAGCCCTATCTCCGCGTCACCCACCGACCCTTAGAGGCATTTTCGCATGACGCATTCCGATCACGATCATCACGCGCATGGCGGCTGCTGTTCGGCAAACCGCGCAACACCTGCCGCACAGGCCGTCGTCCGCGATCCGGTCTGCGGCATGACCGTCGACCCCGGCCCCCGGCCGCCCGGGGCCCGGGCGGGGGGGCCCCCCGCGGCGTGGTTGGGGGGAGTGTGGGTTTTCAACAAAAAGCGCCCCCC
>NZ_JAMYSC010000089.1:0-18734 GCF_040321755.1 Mesorhizobium sp. M0276
TTTTAAGACACAGGGCCAGCGGCGGGCGGCCCCGTCGCCGCCTCGCTGCGGGGGGCACCTCTCCCCCGCTTTGCGGGGGCGAGGAACCCAAGTCTTGCTAAGTCACCCCGCCATGGCCAGCGGCACGGCGCTCTTGTTGGGGATCTGGATGTCGATTTCCAGCGTCGACATGGTCTCGCCGCGGTCCATCGAGACCTGGATGTAATCCTGGTCGATCTGCACGTGCTTGGCGATGACGGCCATGATCTCCTCGCGCAGGATGGAGACGAGGTCGGGCTGGCTGCGGTTGCGGCGCTCATAGGCGAGCAGCACTTGCAGCCGCTCGCGCGCCACCGGCGCACTGGAGCGCCGCTTGAAGATGTCGAGCAGGTTCATGCCGCCCTCCTTCCCAAAAGACGATCGAGGAAGCCCTTGCGTTCGAAGGGCACGATGACAGGCAATTCCTCGCCCTCGAGCCGCCTGGCGGCGTCGAGATAGGCGCGGGCCGCGGTGTTGAGCGGCTCCGAAAGCGTCACCGGCGAACCGAGGTTGGAGGCGCGCAGCACGTCCTGGCTCTCGGGAATGATGCCGAGCAGCGGCACCGACAGGATTTCCAGCACGTCGTCGATGGACAGCATTTCGCCGCGCGAAGCGCGGGCGGCATCGTAGCGCGTGACCAGCACGTGCTTGGCGATCTGCTCGCCCTGCTCGGCCTTCATGGTGCGTGCGTCGAGCAGGCCGATGATGCGATCGGAATCGCGCACGGAGCTCACTTCCGGATTGGTGACGATGACCGCCTCGTCGGCAAATCGCATGGCGAGTTGCGCGCCGCGCTCGATGCCGGCCGGGCTGTCGCAGAACACATAGTCGAACACCGAGCGCAGCTTGTCGATGACTTCGCCGACGCCCTGCTCGGTCAGCGCATCCTTGTCGCGCGTCTGCGAGGCCGGCAGCAGGAACAGGGTGTCCACCCTCTTGTCGCGGATTAGCGCCTGCGAGAGTTTCGCCGTGCCCTGGATGACGTTGACGAGGTCGAACACCACGCGCCGCTCGGCACCCATGATCAGGTCGAGGTTGCGCAGGCCGACGTCGAAATCGACAAGCGCCACCTTCTTGCCGGTCTTGGCCACGGCCGCCCCGAGGGCCGCCGTCGAGGTCGTCTTGCCGACGCCCCCCTTGCCCGAGGTGACCACCACTACCTTGCCCATGAAAAAGCCTCCGTTGTTGTTGTGTTCTTGCCGGGCGGCCGTCGGCCGCCCCATTGTCGAATGTCAGCACGGCCAACGGCCGTCCCATTGTCGAATGTCAGCTCAGTGTCGCGACGCGCAGGCCCTCGCCGTCGAGAAACGCCTGCACCGGCTTGCCGCGCGAAATGCCTTCCATCTCCTCGGCGGTGACGTACCAGCCGTCGATCGCCAGCAGCTCCGCCTCGTTCTTGCGGCAGAAGATGCGCGCGCCCTTGTTGCCCAGCGCCCCGGCCGAAGCGCGCCCGCGCAGCGTGCCGTAGACATGGATCGAGCCTGCCGCGATGATCTCCGAGCCGGACGCGACCGAGCCCAGCACGATGACATCGCCATGCGGATGCACGATCGCCTGGCCGGAGCGGATCGGCGCCTTGATCATCAGCGTGCCCGAAACCTCCTGCGCAACCTGAGGCTCGCTTTCGTCCATCTTGCTTGCGCCAGCCTTGCCGCCCTTGTCCTTGTCCGGACCGGCTTCAGGCGCCCTGCCCTCGGCCTTGCCCTCTGACATGCCGGAAACATCCTCCCGCGCCTTGCGGCCGGGCAGCAGGCCATCCGTCGTCGCCTCCTTGGCGCCGACCAGCACCGGCGGCAGTTCGGGCCCAAGCGCCGCCCCTTCGAGCTCGATGGCATAGATGCGAATGCCGCGCGTCCCAAGCTCCGCCACCAGCGCCGCGATCTCGCTCGGCTGCGGCTTCAGCGTGTTCAAATCCAACAGCACCGGCCGCCCGGAAAAATAGCCCGGCGAGTTGCCGATCCAGTGATCCAGCCCCTCTAGCCAGGCCGCCAAGGGATCTTCCGGAGTCAGCGTGAAAGCGACAAAGGAACGGGCACGAAAGCGAATGGATTTGGCCTCGAGGGGAGCGGCAAAAGTCACGGCTGGCGAATCCTTACTGATAGGTAAACGCTAGCGAGGGAATGGTTAACGAATGGTTAATGGGAGGGGTGGAGGAGCCCGCAGTCTACGATCGTTTCAGAAGGGCCTTGGGGGTGGCCTCCCTAGTCTCGGTCCCGGACCCACCATACGACTTCACAAGTCGGCCCCCAGTCTCGCGTCGAGCACCCGAACTTGCGGGCAAAGCAAATCTACTAGCAGAATGCAAATCAACTAGCAGAATAATGTGACGCTACCTAAACTGCGAAATTGCCCCAATCGTCCTGATTCTTACCGAGATTTCTCATGTGGCCCGAGCTTCCGCTAGAATTCAACGTGATAGGAACCCCAGTCAGTTTTCAGAGCGATAACTCGAAGGCCAAGGGAGAATGGAAATCCAAAGTCCTCGCGGCCGCCATGGCTGCAATTGAGGGTGGGAGCTGGGCCTTCGATGAAACGCGCTTGGCTGTCACAATGTTTTACTTTCCACAATCGCCAATGCCAGGCGACTTGGACAACATCGTGAAACTGACTTTGGATGCGTTGCAACCCAACTTGTATCTAGACGATGAGCTAATCGATCGTATTCTGGCCCAGCGGTTCGATCCAGCGGGGAGCTTCACGTTTGCGGCGCCCAGTAACGTCCTGGTCAGCGCCATGGCACTGGAAGAGCCGGTACTCTATATCAGGGTCGCAGAGGTGCCGCTTGAGGATGTAGCCCCATGAACGAATTCGAGCTTGCTGAGGACGCTATCCTGGACCAGCATGAGCCCTCCTGGATCGCGCAAGGGTACAAGCTAGTGCGACGCCCTTCGCGTGGGAGTCTCCCGTCCTTTCTCGAAAGATATTTGCCTGACGCTGTCTTACTCGGGCGCACGCCGCAAGTCGTTGTCGAAGTGCTGCGTAAGGGTCAACCGCATGTCGAACGCAAAGTTCGGGAATTGAATGCTCTGTTGGCGAAACACGACGATTGGCGCCTCGAGGTACTTTACGCCGGGGAGGAGCCAGATCAATTGCCTTCAGTCTCTACGGAACTCCTGAAACAGTCATTGTCAAGCACCGGTCGGCTCGCACCTATCGATCCGCGGGGAGGCTTATTGCTTCTTTGGGCCACCCTTGAGGCATTGAGCCGCCGCCTAGAGCCTGGAAAGACAATGCGCCCACAGACACCCGGTCGCATCGTTGAGCTATTAGCGGGTGCAGGTTTCGTTGCGCCAAGCGAAGCGGAGCAACTTCGCGAAGCTGTACAATGGCGCAATCGGTTGGTGCACGGAGATTTGACCATATCTCCATCAGAGACTCAGGTGCTAAAGCTTGTCGAGATCGTAGGTGATTTGATCGGCACTCTGGAAAGAAGGGAGGCTATTCCATCCGCTTAGAAAATTTCCAGCAGTACCTCTCTGAGCATCGAGCGCCTTTCGCCAAGAAGAATGTCTCGCTGTTTCTGCTGAAGCACATACTTGAACACAACCCAGATCAGCTAGCGCCTTTGCGAGACTACGTCGAGAGTCTTGTAGTGCCGGTCTTAGAAGTGAAAAATGAAATTAATAGCGCACTGGCCTAAGACGGTCCATGGCACTCGATCCGGACGGTTACATGCTGGGCCAAACTGGCCAGGTCCGTAATCGGCAGTTCCTTTGTTGCCTGCCCATCTGTCTCATACTCAATGTCGCTGGCTTGGAGGAAGTTCTCCAAGACGGATGACTTAATCGCGAAATTCACATTCTGAGGAATGTCGTCGGTTACGTTGGCCACGGCTATGGCATTCAGCTTTGCGACAACGACACCCATAAGCCGACCATGGCTGTCCAAGACGGGTCCACCGCTATTGCCCGGTTGGACCGGCGCAGAAATTTGCAGCATACCAGGATCATCTCGAAGCCCAGACAAAGCAGCCAGGTTGCCAACTGTAAGGTTTCCATGGTCCGAAAGCGTGCCCGTGAGCGGAAAGCCAAACACCACGACGCTTTCGCCCAGTTTGATAGGATCACCGACTCTGAACGAGACCGACGCGGTATCTTTGAGGCTGTCCGATTGGAGCAGCGCAAGATCGCTGAACTCGGACACCTTGATGGTCTTGGCCGCGATCTTGTTCCCTTGCTGGTCTATGATCCCAATTGAGCTACACCCCTTCGCGACATGGGCGTTCGTGACCACATGCCCCTTGTGATCGACCACAAACCCGGAGCCTGTGGAAACTACATCCGACTTCGGCGCCTGCTTGTCGGATACATCTGGAGCCGGCTGGCTCGGCACTTCCTGAGACGCCACAACTGGAGCCGGGATACTCGGCTGTGACAGCTGGGCCTTGCCATAAAGATTCAAACGATACGCTATGTAGTAGATTGCCGGTCGGTCGAACGGGGCGTTTGGGACGTGAAGTACGTCCGCGTACTGACGATAGGCCTTAACGGTCGCGCCGCCCGCGATGCCATCCTCATCGCCAGCACCGAAGCCACGTTTGTTAAGTTCTCTTTGGAGACGTTTTATAAGGTCTGTACCTCCAATAAACGGCGCCGGTTTGGGGGTTTTCTTTCGCCAACTCTTTGCGATCTTTACCGACTTACGCACCTGTTCAGGCAAGAGCATCGACTGAAGCTCAATTCGTTGTTTCACAACTCCGTCCCGTATCTCGCCGGCTTCGACCGTCTTGAGGGCGAGCGTTTGCATGACATAGGCGCTTTGGAGACTACCAGTCACCCGGTAGAGCAACCCCAGATAATACTGTGACGCGCCATCACCGAAATCCGATGCTCTCGTGAAGTAAGACTTGGCCTTCTCCAAATCGACCGGCACGCCCCATCCTAGAGCGTATGCTCGACCAAGTTGACGCAGTGCCGCCGCGCTATCCTGAGATGCCGCCCTCTCCCAATAGTGGATCGCTAGGGCATCATCCTTCTGCACTCCAGTTCCTGAAGAGTACTGGTCTCCGACCGTCGACAAAGCGAGCGTGTCACCTTGGAATGCGGCCATCCTGTACCAACCGAGAGCCGCCGAGACATCCTCCTTGAGGCCAAACATTCCAACCGAAAGCGCCAGCCCCATCCAAACTTGAGCGTTCGGATTTCCATCTAATGCAGCACTGAGGCATGATGACATTGATGGCGGTTTGTCTTGAGTGAGGGACTCCGTTAGGCACATGTCATACTCGGCAGATGGGTGACCCGCCGCTGCCGCCGCTGCCCTTATGGCCTCGCCCTCGGCAGCGCCATTCGGGTTCATGCTGGCTAAGTAATTTGCGTAAAAGTATTTGGCATCAATGTTGCCGGAAGCGGCATCGGACACGATGAGGCCGATTTCTTCTTTCGACAGGTGGTTGAAGAAATCTTGCTCGCCATCTGCTCGTGCATTTGCTGCATCCAAAAGCAACACGCTTAGACAGACAGAAATGAATGGAATTAACTTTGACACTATCAACTGACCCAACCCAATGCGAGATTAGAGTCGCATCCAAATTGGGTCAACTCCAATAGAGCAAAGATTCGCTTTATGCCGGCGGGCTGGCCACAGGCAATATCAAGCGCGGTCTGGCAGTCCCTCAATGCCTCTTGAGATACTGCACCTCCCTCTCATGTTTTCCGCCGCCTCTCGTGTATCGAACGTCCCCAGGTAGCGCCGTTTGCCGGTCTTTCGTCCTTCTTGCGTGAATAGAGACGGTATTTTCCACCTTTCAGTTTACGGATCATTTCGCTTGTCCCTCATCAGGGCTTCGCCGGCTTTTGGTCTTGAGGCTGCGCACGGCTTGCTCGACTGCCGAGGCTGCCCAGCCTGTTGATCAGCGCCCTCGTCGCCCGATATGCCGGTGCGCATCGCCTCGATCTCCAGCACGTCGGAGCTGGCTACCCGGCGGTCCCGGCGACGCAGCGCGTCGGCGCCTCCGCCCTCGTGCGCCCCACCGAGGGCCCCGGCCGGCCTGTTGCGATCTGAGCAGCTTTGAACCTTGCACGACAGCAAATCGGTCTGCCACAAAATTGTCATGTCCCGTCCAGGTTGTGGACACGTCCTTTTCAAAGGCGCACTCTTGGGTTGCGAAACGCATGCTAGAGTTTCGCCCAACACATGCTTGAGGTGCGTCGGTGATTGTCTGACCTATCCGGATACTTCCGGCTGGGCATGACTTTCATTGTGCCGCCTATCCGTGATCAGGCTACGGCCTATCGCACGTTGCAGCCTGTTCCGGATCAACTGGGAGGTAAACAACATGCATAGCATTCAACGCAGAGAACTTCTTATTCAAGGAAGCGCGGCTCTTGTCGCGATCGCTGCTCTCTCGCATCGCGCCTACGCTTTTCCAGCACAGGCGGGCGAGGAAGTCGTTCCGTGGCTGGATCAGCCGACCGAAAACCCCAATCCGGAAGGGATCAAGACGCAGCTTGTCTGGGAGGATCTGGATAGCTGGATAACGCCAAACGACAAGTTCTTCAGCATCTCGCATTTCAATCGACCGACGATCGACGAGAAGACATGGTCCATGGAGATCGAGGGCCTGGTCAAGAAGCCCCTGAAGCTGTCGCTCGCCGACATCAAGGCGCGGCCGCGCAAGGAGGTGGTCTTCACGGTGGAATGCTCGGGCAACCACGGTTTTCCCTTTTTCACCGGCGGCATCGGCAATGCCCGCTGGGCAGGGACGCCGCTGGCGCCGATCCTCGAGGAAGCCGGCGTTCTGGAGAAGGGCATCGAGGTCGTCTTTTTCGGTACTGACGAAAGCGAGGTCGCCATACGCGACGTCAAGATGAAGCAGAATTTCGCGCGCAGCATGTCGCTCGCCGACGCGATGAGCCCGGACAATCTGCTCTGCTACGAAATGAACGGCGCCGCCTTGCCGGCGCCCAACGGTTCCCCGCTGCGGCTCATTGCTCCGGGCTGGTACGGGATCGCCAACGTCAAGTGGCTGAAGCGCATCGAGGTTCGCGACACAAGGTTCATGAGCCTTCTGATGGCCCGCGACTATGTCACCATCCGCGAGGAAGACCACAATGGCGAGACCGTATGGGCCGAGACCTCGGTGGGCCGAGCGCTGCTGAAGTCGGCACCCGCGAAGGTCACCAAGAAAGGCTCGGACTACGCCATCATCGGCGCGGCCTGGGGGGCACCGATCGACCGGGTCGAAGTGCAAATCGATCAAGCGCCCTGGGCGCCGGCGACCATCGACCACAGTGAGGAGGCCGAACACGCCTGGAAAATCTGGTCCCTGCCCTGGGCAAATCCCTCGCCGGGAGAACACACGGTGACCTCGCGCGCGGTCAGCACCACGGGACAGGTTCAACCAGCAATGGACGATCCCTTGATTGCCAAGAAGCACACATACTGGGAGAGCAATGGCCAGGTGACGCGGCGCGTCAAGATCGTTTGAGGAGAGTCGGGAAGCTTGCAGGAGGCCAGCGAAGTGGCAAAATTGTCATGCCGAGCCGGCCGCGCGTGATCGGTGGGAAAATCTCGCGCCTTTCCTCTCCCCCGTCGATCGGGGGAGAGGTGGCGAGCGAAGCTCGACGGAGTGGGGGTCGACCTTTCATCGAAGCAATGCTTCCGCCTGAATGCCGCATGCCTGAGCTTTCCTGCTCGCCCGGTTGTGCCTGTCTTGCGGCTGCGCCTTTCGCTAACGCCTTCCCCCACTCCGTCGCCGCTTCGCGGCGCCACCTCTCCCCCCTCCGGAGGGAGAGGAAGGGCGCCAAGATTGGCAAACTCGCGCCTTTCCTCTCCCCCGTCGATCGGTTCCTTGTCGGGAGGGTCAGGGGTGCGGGTATCCGTAAGGCAAAAAAACTTGGCTTTCCATTTGCGATCACCCTGCCTGAAGGAAGGGACTCCCCGCAAAGGCCAACAAGGGAAGAGCAGCGCAAGAATCCGGGCTAGGGGTCAGGGTGCCGCCGCGTTGATTGACGAAGCAAAAACGCAAAACCCGCCTAGCGGGCGGGCGCAGATCGATACCATGGACGAATATGTAGCATAGCTGCCCTCACGGCGTCAAGAATAAATTCCTATCGAAAAGCTACCAGAAAGGTCGCCGCCTGATATTCCTCGACATTCGCACCGCGGCCGGGGCCTGGCTTGGTGTCGGAGCAGGTTTGTCGTGCTAGGATCGCCGGTCGGCATCCCTCAGCGCATCGCGGTTGCAAGTGCCGCATATTTTCGCAAGAGCAAGGAGGCGTTGATGAGCGCAAGAGGTCGATTTTTCCGTGGCCTTGTGGCTGGCCTGTTTGCCGGTGTCTTCTGGATGGATGCCGCCCTGGCGCAGGACGCAGGGTGTACGTTCAGGCCGGTGGCCGGCACGTCCCGGCAGATTCTGAGATGTCGGGAAGGCATTACCATCATTGTGGAAGGTGGCGCTCGTTTTACGCTGGTGGACCGCGATCGAAACGGCAGGGCCGATGTGGTCAGGTTGCGGCGCAAGGCGCTGCTGCTCGATGCTCCGGCCGGCTCGGTCCCGGGTGGCTTCGCGGTTATCACCCCGCAGGCGATCGCCGCGGCGCGCGGCACCAAATGGGCGGTCGACGTTGGCCAGGGCAAGACGTCTGTTTTCGTCCTCAGGGGTCGCGTCGCCGTAAACCGGCCGGCGTCCAGTGCCGGCGTGGTGCTGGCGCCGGGCGAAGGCGTCGACGTCGCGGCCGGAACAGGACCACTGACCGTCAAGCGCTGGCCCGCCAAGCGTGTTTTCGCATTGCTGGCCCGTTTCGGCCAGTGAACTGCTGTGAGCAGGCGAGCGCTTCCGACGCTGATCGCGCTCATCCTGGCGGGTCTTTGGGGCGCCGGCCTGGGCTTCGCGCACTGGCGTGGTCATCTGTGGTTTCTCGATCGCGTCGAAGCAACGATGACCGATCTTCGAACACTTGTTCGAGGAACGGCAAAGCCACCGGAGCTGATCACCATTGTCGCGATAGACGACGACGCGGTGCGGCAAGAGGGTACATATCCCCTCAACCGCGCCACGCTTGCCCGGCTTGTCGATACGATAGCGCGGCTTGGACCGAAAGCCATTGCGCTCGACCTGCTGCTGGTCGATCCCGGGGCAAAAGACAATGATGACGCGCTCGCGCGTTCGCTGAGCGGGGGTGCAAGCGTAATCGCAGCCGCGGCGGTCTACCCCGGAGGCAAACAATGGACGGTGGGCGAAGGACCCATCGCCGGCGTGCCGAATGCCGAGCGGTTCCTGTGGCCCCTGAAAGCGTTCTCGGATGTCGCGGCTGTCGGCGTCGTGAACGTGGCCACCGACAAGACGGGAACGCCCCGGTTCGTGCCGTTGCTGTTTCGGGCCGGAGATCGGCTGGAAGTGTCTTTCCCCTTGCGTGTTGCCGCCATGGCAGCAGGAGAGGATCCAGAAATCGCAGCCGATCATCTATCCCTGGGCGGACGGTCTATTCGGACGGACATTGGTCACATCCTGCCCCTGACATTCTATGGTCCCCGCGGCACGATCCGCACGATCAGCGCGGCGACCGTGCTGGACGGCCAATTCGATCCCGGCACGATCCGGGATCGAATTGTTGTGATCGGAGCAACGGCAACCGGCACCGGCGATGTTTTCCCGACACCGTTCGATCCCATACTCCCGGGCGTCGAAGTCATATCGACGGCGATTGCTCATCTGATGGCCGGCGACGGAATAGTGCGAGACCAGCATGTTCGGCTTGGGATGCCGGCTTTGCAGTGGTGCTGCCAATGATTCTTGTCGGGCTGTTGGCATGGCGGCGAAACGCCGGCGGCCTCGCGGCGATCGCCGGCGTGGTCCTGATCTGGTTCGTGGTCAACATGACCGCTTTCTCGCACCACATCTGGCTGAGCGCCGCGTTACCGATGACCGCCGCCGTTCCGCCGGTCATCCTGTTCGGGGCCGCGCAGCTTTGGCTGGGCAGGCGCCGGGCCCAATTTTTCGCAACGCAGAGCCAATTGCTTCAACGCGTTGAAGCCCCAGGCATGGGGGAGTGGCTGGCCCAGCATGGCGACTTCCTCTCGGAGCCCGTCCGGCGAGACGCCGCCATCCTGTTCATTGATCTGTCCGGCTTCACGGGACTAAGTGAATCCTTGGGACCGGTCGCCACACGCGAGCTCCTGAACGGTTTTCATGCGTTGGTCGGCGAAGAAGTGACGAGCTGCGGTGGCGTCGTCACGAATTTCATGGGTGATGGAGCCATGATCCTGTTCGGTCTGCCGGAACCAGCGGCAAATGACGCCTTCAATGCCGCCCGCTGTTGTGTGGGGCTCTCCAAGCGCACCAACGATTGGCTCGCCTCGTTGCCTGCATCGACTGCATCCCGGCTCGGCTTCAAGATTGGAGCCCACCACGGAACAATCGTAGCCTCTCGGCTCGGCAGTGAAGGCCGTCAGCACATCGCAGCCATAGGTGACACAGTCAACGTTGCCAGTCGCTTGATGGAGATCGCGGCCGACCAGAATTCTGAAGTCGCGGTGAGTGACATAATGCTTGATGTCGCCGGCCGCGAGTGCGTGTTGTTCAAATCCGGTACCCTGAAAGGACCTGTGGAGACACAGATCCGTGGGCGATCCGGCTCGCTCGCAATCTGGCTTTGGCAGAGTGCACGGACGCTGCAGTAGAGGGTTGCCATCAGGCCTGCGGCTTGCCTGTCCTGCGAACAGCGGCGCCCTCAATGCCGCTTGAAATACTGCACCTCCTTCTCATGCTTCTCCGCCGCCTCGCGGGTGTCGAACGTGCCCAAGTTCCGCCTTTTCCCAGTCTTTTCGTCCTTCTTGCGTGAATAGAGGCGGTATTTTCCGTCTTTGAGCTTCCGGATCATTTCGCCTGCCCCTCACCAGGATTTCGTCCCCTTTTGGCGCTCAGGATGCGCGCGGCTTGTTCGACGGCGGCGCGGTCGTGGCCAAGCCTGTCGATCAGTTCCTGTGCCTCGTCGCCCGATATGCCGGTGCGCACCGCCAGCGCCTCGACTTCCAGCACGTCGGTGCTGGCGATCTCGCCGGGCGCGGCATCGCCTGCCGTCAGCGGCAGCGCTGCCTCTCTGTCGATCTCGGCCTCGGCCTGGAGCCAGTGCCGCTCGGGATCGCCCTGCATCCTGCCTTCTCGTTCCCAGATCTGGTATGCGCGCTCACGTATCCTGTCGTTCCGGTCGTGGTCCATGTCTCAGGTCCTCCTTGGGTCAGGGATAAACGTTGTGCCGATCCGAACGATCCGAAAATTGCATAACGGGATCGCGCAATGGCCTTTGGCGTGCGGGCCCGCGACCCCACTAGCCACGCCTACTGGCATTGTCGCCTCGCTCCGCCGGAGTATGGCTGGTAGCTGTTGTCTTCCGGCCGGTAGGAGCGGTAGCGGCTGAAGCAATAGTCGACATGGTCGGCGGAAAGCTCGGCGCCGCCGTCATCGGTTGCGTAGACGCCCAATCCGGGGCCGTTTTCGCCGCCATAGCCCTCGCCTGGCTGGGCGGTGCGATCGGCCACGACGAGATAGGGCGAGATGCAGGGGCGTTGCTGCCCGCTATAGGACATGTAGCTGTTGTCGTCGGCCCGGTAGGAACGGTAGCGGCTGGAGCACCAGGCGAGATGCGGAGGCGGCAGTTCGGCCGCGTCGGGTGCGACGTGCGCGACGGCGCCAGTCATGGCCGGATCGGGTTTCGCTTCCTGCGGCTGCGGCTTGGCGGGAATGTCGGCCGGTGCGGACTGTTCGGTCGGCAGACGTTCGAGGCTCTGGTCCGCCTTGTTCACCGGCCGCGCTTTTTTGGTCCACAGTTCCGCCACGCTGACGGTGGCCGATGCCTGGCGCGGCGACTTCGCGGCTAGCAGCCAGGCTGCGAACCCCAGCCCGCTGCCGAAGACCGCAAGCGTCAACACGAAACCGCAGACCAATCCCAACACCGCTTTCACGCCAAGCTCCTTGAGCCGCTGCTAATAAAATGCAGCGCCTCAAGGCTGGTTCCAGAAAAACGCTCGGGCGACGCCGGCGGACAAGATCGCGCAGCGGCCGATAGTCCCCAGCAAGCGCAGACACACTCCAGAAACAAATTTCAACAGTTCGGAAAAACTGGCGAAAAAATCGGATGGCATAAGCCTGCCGCGGCGGCCGGAAAATGGCCGCGCCGGGCGTTTGCCGACCAGGACGAGAAAGCATGGACATGGATTACGGTGCCGATATCGCCGGACTGGACGCGGCAAGACCGGCCAGCCCGCCCGAAGCTGAACTGGCAAGCGTCGATGCACTCGCCAGAACGGCCCCCGCGACAGTCTCGCGCGCGCAGATCCTGACGGGCGCCGACTTTGACCGGCAGGGCCTGCCCGGGGAGCGGCTCGACACAGTCTTCGAACAGCTCGCGCAGACATTCGCCGCCTTGCCGGCGGTGATTTCCGACGGGCGGGCCTGGACCTATCAGGAACTGGACAGGCGGGCCAACCAGTTCGCCCGCCTGCTGGTCAAACGCGGCGTACGGCCGGGCGACCGGGTCGGGCTCATCCTTGACCGCTCGGCGGAGACCTATGTCGCACTTCTCGCGGTGGTGAAGGCGGGTGCCGCCTTCGTGCCGCTGGCCACGGCATTCCCCGAAGAGCGCATGACGCTCATCATCGAAGACGCCGGCGTGAGCCTGATCGTCACCATCGCCGCCTATGCGTCGCGCGCCGGCCAATTGCCGGTTCCGCATCTGCTGATCGACAGCGCGGCTGCCGAAATCTCCAAACAGTCCGACGCGCCGCTGAAGCCGCATGCCAGGACCTCGGACGACACCTGCTACATCCTCTACACCTCCGGCACGACAGGTCGGCCCAAGGGCGTCGTCATCAAGCACCAGAGCTTCGTCAATTTCATCCGGGTCGCCGCCGCTTCCTACGGCTACCGGCCGGGCGATCGCATCTATCAGGGCATGACCATCGCCTTCGACTTTTCTTCCGAAGAGATCTGGGTGCCGTTCGTCGCCGGCGCGACGGTCGTGCCGGCACCTGGCCAGATGCCCCTGGTGGGCGAGGAACTGGCCGATTTCCTGCGCCTCCATGACATCACCTGCATGGCCTGCAGCCCGACGCTTCTGTCGTCGATGACATCGGACGTGCCCAGCCTGCGCACGCTGCTGGTCGGCGGCGAGGCCTGCCCGCACAATCTGGTGGTGCGCTGGTCGAAGCCGGGACGGCAGATCCTCAACACCTATGGCCCCACCGAGGCGACCGTCACCGCAACCATGGGCGCGCTGACGCCGGACAGCCCCGTCACCATTGGCGCGCCGCTGCCGACCTATTCCATCGTCATTCTCGACGCCTCGCTGCCGCAGCTTGCCGAGCCCGGCGAACTGGGCGAGATCGGCATCGCCGGCATCGGGCTCGCGGTCGGCTACCTCAACCGGCCGGACCTTACCGAACAGAAATTCATCGCCGATTTCGTCGGCCTGCCGAACAACCCGTCGAAGCGCATCTACCGGACGGGCGACCTTGGCCGTATCAACGATAGCGGCGAGATCGAATATGCCGGGCGCATCGACACCCAGGTGAAGATCCGCGGTTACCGCATCGAACTCGGCGAGATCGAGGCGGTGCTGCTCGACCAGCCCGAGATCGCGCAGGCTGCCGTCACCACCTGGGAGATCGAGCCCGGCCGCGTGGAACTCGTCGCCTATTACGCCCCCAAGGCCGGCCAGCCGGTGATCTCGCGTGCGGATCTCGCCCAGACGATGAAGCGGCGGCTGCCGGATTACATGGTGCCGTCCTATCTGGAGGAGCTGCCTGTCATCCCGATGACGGTCTCCAACAAGGTGGACCTGCGCCAGCTGCCGAAACCGACAAGCATCCGGCTTTCGGCCGATCGCGCGATGGTGGCGCCCGGCAATGACGACGAGCGTTTCCTGGCCGAGGCACTGGCCGCCGTGCTTAAATTCGACGAAGTGTCCGTCGAGGACAATTTCTTCGACGATCTAGGCGCCAACTCGCTGCTGATGGCCCATTTCTGCGCGCGCGTCCGCACCAGAAAGGAATGGGCGACGGCCTCGATGCGCGACATCTATCTCTATCCGACCGTGGCGCTGCTGGCGCGGCATCTCCGCGTTGCGGAGGAGATGACCACGGCCACCAATGAGCCGGTCCTCACCCGCCGGGCATCGAATTTTGCCTACTGGACCTGCGGCGCCGCACAGCTGCTGTTCTACGGGCTCTACAGCTATGTTGCCCTGTGGGCGATCAATGACGGCCTCAACTGGATGTATGAGGCGCTCGACGATCCACTGCAGCTGTACCTGCGCTGCGTGGCGCTTTCGGCCGGTGTGTTCTTCGGCATGTCGGGCTTTGCCGTTATCGCCAAATGGCTTCTGATCGGCCGTTGGAAGGCCGAGGCTTTTCCCATCTGGGGCGTGCGCTACTTCCGCTTCTGGGTCGTCAAGACATTGATCCGCACCGCACCCGTCGTGCTGTTCCGGGGCAGCCCGCTCTACAGTCTCTATCTGCAGCTGCTCGGCACCAAGCTCGGGAAGAACGCCGTCATCGAATCGAAATCCGTGCCCGTCTGCACCGATCTCATTTCCATCGGCGCCAACACTATCCTGCGCAAGGAATCGATGATCCTCGGCTTCCGGGCCCAGTCCGGCTATATCCATACCGGGCCGCTGACCATCGGTCGCGATGCCTTCGTCGGCGTCGGCTCCACGCTCGACATCGACACCAGGATCGGGGATGGCGCCCAGCTCGGCCATTCATCCTCGCTGCACCGCGGGCAGAGCATACCGGACGGCGAACGCTGGCATGGATCGCCGGCCGTGCCGACCACGGCGGACTATTGCAAGGTGCGCAATGTCGATCCTTCTAACATCCGGCGCTTCCTCTTCGAAGCGGTTCAGCTGATCGGGCTGTTTGCCATCGTCACCCCTTTGCCGCTGCTGTTCCACAGCTACTGGGAGAATGTCGGCGACGACTATCAGGAGACGATCGGCATCGTCGCGATCGGCACCACGGTCACGCTGTTCGGCTACATCGCCGTGGCTTTTCTGGCAGCGTCGCTGGTGCCGCGCCTGACAAACCTGATCCTGAAGCCAGGCCGCACCTACACGCTTTACGGCTTCCGCTACTGGCTGCAGACCGTCGCCGAATTCTCGAGCAATTCCCGCGTGCTTGGCCTGCTGTTCGGCGACAGCTCGGCAATCGTGCACTATATCAGGGCCATCGGCTGGAACCTCAACAAGGTGGTGCAGACCGGTTCCAACTTCGGCAGCAACCAGCAGCACGAAAACCCGCTTCTGTGCGAAATCGGCACCGAGACCATGGTGTCGGACGGGCTGTTCATGATCAACATGCACAAGTCCGCCTCGGCTTTCCGGCTCGAGCAGACGCGGATCGGCGAACGCAACTACCTCGGCAACAACATCTACTACCCGCCGGACGGACGCACGGGCGATAATGTCCTGCTCGGCACCAAGGTGATGATCCCCATCGACGGGCCGCTGCGTGAGAATGTCGGGCTCTTGGGTTCGCCTGCGTTTGAAATCCCGCGCATGGTGAACCGCGACAAGGAACTCATCGCCGGCGTCGACGAGGCCGACCGGCGCCAGCGCATCCCGCTGAAGAATCGCCACAATCTGGTGACGATCCTTCTATTCGTGGCCACGCAATGGGTCATGCTGTTCGCCACGCTGGCGATCTGGGACCGAGCCCTGAACTACTACACTGAATGGGCGGAGGTCGCGCTCTTCGCCGCCGTGCTTTTGACCTCGGCTATCACCATTCCGTTCTACATCCTGGTCGAGCGGGCGAGCCTTGGTTTTGGCAGGCTGAAGCCCCAGATGACGACGATCTACGACGTCGCGTTCTGGCGCCACGAACGCCACTGGAAGCTCGCGGATTCGCCGATCGTGCGCCTGTTCGCCGGCACGCCGTTCCGGCCGATGATCCTGCGCCTGCTGGGCGTCAAGGTCGGCAGCCGTGTCTATGACGGCGGCAGCAATTTGACCGAACGTTCCCTGGTGGAGATCGGCGACGACGTCACCCTCAACGAGGGCTGCGTCATCCAGGCCCATTCGCTGGAAGAAGGCGCGTTCAAGTCCGATTTCATCCGCATCGGCAAGGGCTGCACGCTCGGCCCTTCCGTCTTTGTCCACTATGGCGTGGTGATGGGCGAAGGCTCGGTGGTCGATGTCGACTCCTTCGTGATGAAGGGCGAGGAGCTGGAGCCCAATTCCATTTGGCGCGGCAACCCGGCCAAGCTGCATCGCTTCGTCGAGCCGATCACGGACGACGGCTTCAAGGTATCGGCTTGAAGAAGGCTTCGGCTTGAAAAGCACAGACATCCGTCTCGTTGCCGTGACCGAGGCCAACCGGGCCCTGGTCGTGGCCCTGGAACTCGCTCCGGAGCAGATGGATTTCGTCGCCAGCAATGCGGACTCCCTGGAAGAGGCCGAAACTGACGAAGACGCGAGGCCGCGCGTCATAATGGCCGGGGATCGTATCGTCGGTTTCCTCATGTACGATGCACCGCGGAATGACGACGAGGCGCGCATCTACCGCTTCATGATCGACCGCGCCTCTCAGGGCAGAGGCTATGGCAAGGCCGCGTTGCGCGAAGTGCTGGACGAAATCATTGGGCTCGGCCACATCAGCCACGTTTCGATCTGCTACGAACCGGACAATGAAGCTGCACGAAACCTTTATCGCAGCGCCGGCTTCGTCGAAGAAGGGCTCGACGAGGACGGCGAAATGATCGCCGATCTGGTCCTGTCGGGCACAGACGAACGATCGTGACGCGGTCCTCTGAAATCGCGCTGGCGCAAACATCACTGCTGCAGGCGATGATCGCCCTTGCCCTTGCGCCCATCGGCGTCCGGGTCGGATGCCGAGTGATACGCGACGGCGACGAGGGCCATCTGCTGCCCGAAGAGGCGCGCTCTATCCCGGCGCGCCAGCCGGCCATGCGGCGGGCCAGCGGTGCGGCGCGCTGGATTGCGCACGGACTGCTGGCGGAGCTTGGCATGAACGGCGTCGCCATCCCGCGCGCGCCAACCGGCGCGCCGGTCTGGCCCGACGGGATCACCGGCTCGCTGGCCCATGACGACGACATGGCCGTGGCGGCGGTTGCGCCCATTGGCCATATCGCCTCGCTGGGCATCGACGTCGAGCCCGCGCAACCGCTCCCGGACGAGATCTTCGCACTTGTTACAATCCCTGCCGATAGGACGGACGCAGCGGACCGGCATCTTGCCGGTCGCATCCTCTTTTGCGCCAAGGAAGCCGTCTACAAGGCCGTCTATCCCCTCGATCGCGAGGTGCTGGGCTATGAGGATATCACTGTGGATCTCAACGCAGGCCAAGCGACGACGAAGACGGGCCGCAAGGTCAGCCTCGCATACTGCGTTGCCCCGCGCGTGGTCGTGCTGGCGTTTGTCGAGACGCGTTAGCGCTACTCGCCAACCACCTCCGTGTACCCCCTCACCTCGCCATCGAGCCCACGCAACCGCCAGCTCTCCCCGTCCCGCCCCTCGACATAACAAGGCCCGATCGGCACCTTGCCGCCGCCTTCCGGCAGGTCGAGCACATAGACGGGGTTGCAGATGCCCGACAGCCGCGCGCGCAATGCCGCGGCCAGCGCCTGGCCCTGCGCAATCGTCGTGCGCCTGTGCGCCATGCCGCGCGCGAGGTCGCCGTGGTGCAGGTAATAGGGTTTGACGCCGAGCCGATACATCAGCTCGCGGCAGAGCTCTTCCAGCACCTCGATCGTGTCGTTGACGCCCTTGAGCAGAACGCTCTGGTTGAGCAGCACGAAACCCGCGTGGCGCATCGTCCGGCAGGCTGTCTCGGTCGCGGGCGTGATCTCACGCGCGTGGTTGAAATGGGTGACGATTGTGACCATCAGCCGGCCCTGCAGGGCGGCAACCAGCCCCGGCGTGATGCGCGATGGCAGTGCCACCGGCACGCGCGTGTGGATGCGCAACAGCCGCACATGCGGGATCGCCTCGATGCGCGCGAAGATTTCGGCCAGCGCCTTGTCCGGCAGCGAGAGCGGATCGCCGCCAGTCAGGATCACCTCGCGGATTTCGGGATGGTCTGATATATAGGCCAGCGCCGGCTCCAACGCCTCGCGCGTATAGCCGCGGCCGATCGCGGTCAGAGACTCCTTGCGGAAGCAGAACCGGCAATAGACCGCGCATTGATAGGTTGGGAATAACAGCACCCGATCGGCATGGCGATGCGTCAGCCGCGGCACCGGGCTGAATTCATGATCGGCGATCGGATCGTCGAGCTCGCCGTCCTGCTCCATCAATTCGTCGGGCGACGGGATGACCTGCGCCCGGATCGGATCGGCGGGGTCGTTCCAGTCGATCAGGTCGAGATAGGCTTTGGGAACGCGCACCTTGTGGTTCGCCGCAGCCGCTTGAGCCGCCGCACGCTCGGCTGGCGACAGCGGCAGGGAGGCGAGATCGCGGACATGGCGCACGCCGGCGCGGACGTCCGCCTGCCAGGCGGTGTCGGGCGCGGGCGCATCTTGGAGTTTGGTGTCTGAGGTCATCGGGTTTCTCGGGTGGTATGCTTGGGGCGGACCTATCGGGCGGATGGCTGGTGAGGTCAACAGCCCCATTTGCTGCGGCCGCGATCCTTCACACCCCCCTCTGTCCTGCCGGACATCTCCCCCGCAAGGAGCAGGACTGTCCGGGGAAAGTTATTCATATATGAAGGCCATCTGATTGAGGCAGGATCGGTCTCTTGGTCGGTTCGGATTGACC
>NZ_JAMYSC010000090.1:0-18327 GCF_040321755.1 Mesorhizobium sp. M0276
GTATCGCAGGGTCTTTGCGTCGCGACATAGTGGGACTCCTTCTTACCCATTATGCCCGCCCGCACACGAAATTCCTGACAGTCCCGGAGCGTGCCGGCGCCGCCCTTACCAATATACAGATCGCCGCTATTGGTCCAGGTCGAGCCGGCACCGTCGACGAACACCGTGCCGGCCGAGTCCGCCGTGTAGCCAACGAAACCCGAGCCATTGCTGACCGCGCCGCCGTTCGAGATCGTCAGCGCGCCCGTGCCAAAACCTCCGACATAGAGGTCGCCGCTGTTCGTCCACTTCGATCCCGCACCGCCGACCGCCACCGTGCCGGCCGAGTCGGCAGCGTAGCCAAGATAGCCCCCGCCATTGCTGACCGTGCCGCCGTTCGAGATCGTCAGGCTACCTGTATCGAAACCGCCAATGAACAGATCCGAACTGTTCGTCCACTTCGATCCGGCACCATCGACCGTCACCGTGCCGGTCGAGTTGTAGCCCACCTAGCCCTTGGCGTTGCTGACCGCACCGCCATTCGAAATCGTCAGCTTGCCCGTGCCACCACCGCCTACGAACAGATCCGAACTGTTCGTCCACTTCGAACCCGCGCCATCGACCGCCACCGTGCCAACGGAATCCACACCATAGCCAACGAAGCCCAGATCACTGTTGACCGCGCCGCCGTTCGTGACCGTCAGCGTGCCCGTGCCCTGCTCGCCGACGAACAGGGCGGAACTGTTGGTCCAGATAGAGCCGGCACCGCTGACGAGCACAAAGCCGGCCGAGCCCGCCAAGCTGCCAACATGGCCCAAAATATCACTGACCGCACCGCCTTGGCTGATGCCCAGAGTGCCGGTGCCGTAACCGCCGACCGTGAGGTCCCCGTTATTGGTCCAGGCCGACCCCGCGCCTTCGACGAACACCACGCCGTTGGAACCGGAAGACAAGGCTATCGTGCCTTCGGCATTGCTGACGGTGCCGCCGTTCGAAACACTTAATGTGCCGGTGCCGTTGAAGCCGACATACAGGCTGGAACCGCCGGTCCAGTTCGACCCCCCACCGTCGACCGTCGCGCTGCCTATCGAGCCTCCAATGTAGCCGAGAACCCCGGTTCCGAAGCTGACGCCGCCGCCATTCAGGATGTTCAATGCGCCGGTGCCGTAATAGCCGACGACCATGTCGGCACTGTTGCTCCAGACCGAACCCCCGCCATCCACCGTCACCGTGCCGCTGGAGCCCGCGTGCCAGCCAATCGTGCCGGTGACGTTGCTCACGGCCCCGCCGTTGGTGATCGCCAGATTGCCGGTGCCGTTGTCGGCCACGGTCAGCGACCCGCTGTTGCTCCAAGTCGAGCCTGTGCCGTCGACCGAGACGGTTCCGTTCGAGACGTCGCCCTTGCCGATGGTCCCATCGGTGTCGCTGACCTTGCCGCCGTTGGAAATGTTTAGTGTGCCGGTGCCGAAACTCGCAACCGTCAAGGTCGAGCTGTTGGTCCAGGTTGAACCGTCGACGGACAGGACCGCAACGGCGTCGTCGCTGTCAGCCAGGATGCCTCTCACGTTGCTGATCAGGCCGCCATTGAGGATGGAGATCGTTCCCGTGCCTTCCGCCGCGACGTAGAAATCGTCGGCGTGCAGCCATGCCGATCCAGCGCCGGTTACCGTGACCGTGCCGATAGAGCCGGCGAACCTGCCAACGCCGCCTTGTGAGTCGCTGAGTGTCCCGCCATTGCTTATTGTCAGCGCACCGACATCCCCGGCATTCCTGCCCACGAAAACGAGGAGTGCATTGGCGTTGGCGCCGCTTATCACCGTCGGATTCGGCGTGAGCGTGTTGAGGTTGGCGTAGTCGGTGGCGCCAGGCACCGCAACCGGGGTCCAGTTGCCGGGGTCGAACCAGTCGGTCGAAATCGCACCGGTCCAGGTCACGTCGGCGGCCGAGGCCGGCAGGGTCGTCGCCATGATGCCGGCGGCGCCAAGCATCAGCGCGAGCGAACTGACGCTGGCCATGTGGCGATGATCGCGCAACGGGTTGACGTATTTCGTCGGCACGGTCGAAGCCAGCGTCGCCTTGCGGCTTCCAAATGTGTTCTGCGGCATCCAAACCCCTGACATGAAAGTCGTTTCACCCTGAGGCTGACATGTCATTGGAGCCCGGCTGTTGTCTTGGGCAGGACCGCAATGGAATTGGACCGGAGCGAAGTGCCGTGCTTTTTCCGCGCACTGTGGCAGTTTGGCGCCATCGATCGCCGCGGGATCTCGGCTTTTGACGGAGAGGGATTCGGAAATCGCGTCGTGTTTCCGGTATCCGGATTCTACCTGGCGCTCGTTGGCGTGTAGCCGAAGCGGCGGCGAAAGCAGCGGTTGAAATACGACACATCGCTGAAGCCACTGATCATGGCGATTTCGCTGACGCGCATCTCGCTATTCTGTCTCTGCGAAAGCAGCTTATGAGCGCGCTGCAGGCGAAGTTCGAGAATGCGCTCGGAAAAGCTGATGCCGGTCTCCTGCAGGAGATCTTGAACATAGCGCGCCGACAGGCCGAGTTCTTGCGCGACGCCCTGCGCCGAGATGCCGGGGTTGGAAAAATTCTCGGCAATCTTCGCCAGCACCGCCTGCAGCCTGGCTGCTGGCAACCCGCGCAAGCCCGCCAATTCGGCAGGCTCGCCTTTGGCGCCTGTCACCAGGCCGATCAGATCGACGATTGTCTGCGTCGCGTGCGCTATCAGATCGGGCGAGACGAGAGGGCGGCCGGTTTCAAGAAGTTGGCAATAACGCTTGAGAAAATCGAGAGCTTCGTTCTCGGCGCCGATCTTCAACGCCAGCCTGTCGTCGATCTGCGGGAAGGCCTGGGTGAGGACTGCACGGGGGACCACCACGTTTGTCCATACATTGCTGTCGGAACCGTGCATTTTCAGCGCTTCCGATGCCGTGACCAGGACCGCTTCGCCCTGTCCGACACCATAGTCGCGGCCGACCTGTGCGCCGGTCAACAGCGTGTCGGATTTGTTGATCAGCAGGAGATAACCATCGTTGCCGTCATCGGCGATATTGCTTGCCTTCCTCGTTGCATGCTTGATCGTTCCGGACATCTGACCAAGAACCAGTGATCCGACAGCCGTGGCTTCGATCGCGGCTTCGAAAGGCAGGTTGTCCGACATGCCGTATTCGACCGACCATATCTCCGCGAGGTGGATGTCTTGCCAGAGGGAAAATCGGTCGCGATCACTGAGATGCGAGGGCAATTGAGCCGATGAAAACACCGTCTTTTGTGGCAATTGTGTACCCGATATATTTGCGTTCTCTAATATAGCGAGCGCGATGCTTTCCATTTCAAGAATAACCAGCGACAATGGCCGCCTGGTGTCAACTGATCGAATTTATATCCTTAATCGAGTTCAACCACGCGTGGCGTCACCCAAAAGTGTGACTCCGCGAAATCCTCCGAAGCGAGATCGGGGCGTGCAGGAGGCATGATGGAGAGGCTGAGCAGCGACGTCCTTTCCTCGATTATCGGCGATATCTACGATTGCGTTTTGAACCCCGACGGGTGGGCCGGGGTAATGACGCGGATCACAGAGGCGGTCGACGCGGCCTACACCACCATCGCGCTTGCCAGCACTGCCGGCAATCGTGGCCGCTTCGCGGCTCAATCGCCCTGGGATCCCGTGCAAATGCGCGTGCTCCAGGAGGACTATGATTTTGACGCAATTCCCGGACTGAAGGCCGCGATCGTCGGCGACATCGACACGCCTGTTGCGACGTTGTCGCATATGAGCGAAGCCGAACTCCAGCAGACGCCATTTTTCCAGAATTGGGCCAAACCGCAGGGATTGCGCGAGGCCTGCATCACCAAATTCGTTCATACGCCGGACCGGATCGGGCTCATGGGTTGCACCACGCGGGCCAGCAGGGAGGTCATCTCAATCGAGGAACAGCGTTTCCTGGCATTGCTCTCGCCGCATCTGCGCCGCGCTTCGATGATTGGAGACCTGCTCGATCAGGCCCGCGTTACCGCCAACCTTTATCGCCAAGCGCTCGACCATCTCGCTGTGCCCGTCGTTCTTACCGGCGCCAACGGAAAGATCCTCCATGCCAATGGGGCGGCCGATCGAATGTTTTCGGCGCAAGGCCCCATTCTTTCCAAGCACGGCCTGCTCCAGGTGCAGAACCTGGTGACAGCCCGCGCCCTGCTGGAGGCAATCGCCAGTGCCGCGAGCGAGGACGCTTCGCTCGGCTCCCGCGGCATAGGCCTGCCCATTTCGGCCCCCGGTCAGCCGCCCGCCGTCGCCTACGTATTGCCGCTGACCGAGGGAACCGCGCGCGCGGCCTTCCGGCCGGCATGTGCCGCTGTCTTCGTTTCGACCACGACGTCTTCTTCTCCACTTCCGGAAGCCGTTCTCACCGCGCTGTTCGACCTGACGCCCGCGGAGGCGCGGGTTCTGCTGCGCATCGGCAGCGGATTGTCCGCGTCGAAGAGCGCGCTGGCGCTCGGCATCGGCGAAAACACCTTGAAGACCCACCTCAACCGTATCTTCGCCAAAACCAGCACGAGACGCCAAGCGGATCTCGTCAAGCTCGTTTCGGACATAGGCACGCCGCTTGCACCTCAGTGACGGCGCCCCATTTCGGGGCCGGTTAGCCAAATGGTGCGATCCGGACAGGAGATCGGATAAGGTGGTCGCGCTCGAACACCACCCCATCCCCGCCATTTTCCCTCACCGCCGCCAGGGCGGTTCCGGGGCGAAGCGCTTGCCGATCCAGTCGGCGAAGGCGCGGGTCTTGGCGGCTTGCCCCTTGGCTGAGGGCGTGACGACATAGATCGCGCCTTCGTCGGCCAGCGTCCAGTCCTCCAGGATTGGCACCAGCCGTCCGTCGGCGAGCTCGCGGCCGACCAGCCAGTCTGTGCTCATCATCAGGCCGACGCCTTGCACGGCGGCATCGACCAGCACCTCGGCATCATCGGTGACCAACGGCCCGGATACCTCGACGCGCACGCTCCGGCCCTCGCGGTTGGTCATCTCCCAGGCTGGAAAGGTCTGAAAACCGCTGAAGCCCAGGCAGGAATGTTCGAGCAGCGCCTGCGGTGTCTCCGGCCTGCCCCTTCGGGCGAGATAGGAGGGGGCGGCGCAGAGCAGTCGCCGCCGCGTCGCCACCTTGCGGGCCACCAGGCGCGAATCCTCCAGCGCGCCAAGCCGCACGGCAACGTCGAAATTCTCGGCGACCAGATCGGCGAAGCGGTTGGAGAATGCGGCCTCGATGCGGACATCGGGAAATTCGGCAAGGAATTGCGGCAGCAGCGGCCCGATCCACATGCGCCCGAACGTGCCGGGCAGCGCCAGCCTCAGCAGGCCGCGCGGGCCGCCGCGGGCATACGCCGACGCGGCAGCCTCGGCCTCGTCCACGGAGGCCAGGATGGCGCGCACCCGCACCATGAATTCGGCACCCGCCTCGGTCAGCGACACGCTGCGCGTCGTGCGATGGAGCAACCTGACGCCCAGCCGCTCCTCCAGCGATTGCAGGCGCCGCGACAGAATGGTCGCGTCGCGCCCGACACGCGCCGCCGCCCTGGTGAAGGAACGCGCCTCGGCGATGGCGGCGAAAGCCGCCATTTCGGCAAGGGTCAATGGTTCGCTGGATTGCTGCATGAATTACAGTACTCAAATGTAAAAGGCAGGGATTATCCAGAAATACCGCAGCAGCTAGATGCACTCAAGCCATCAATCGTCCCACAGGAGTGAAACAATGAAAGCCATCGAGCTGAGCCATCCCAGGCTGGACGCCTTCCGCGCCGCCACCATTGCCACCCCCGAACCGCAGCGCGGCGAGGTGCTGATCCGCCAGCGTGCGGCAAGCCTCAATTTCGTCGATGTCGCGGTCGCGAGCGGCAACTATCCCGGACCGAGCTTTCCGCTCATCCCCGTCGCCGACGGCGCCGGCGAGATCGTTGCGCTGGGCGAGGGGGTTACGGGATTCGCCGCCGGAGATCGCGTCGTCGCCCATGCCAAGCCCCGCTGGATCGGTGGCCGGCCGCGGCCCTACGAGATGAGGCAGATGCGCGGCATCTCGCTGCCGGGTTCGCTGGCCGAATATGTCGCGCTGCCGGTCAATTCGGTCGTGCCGGTGCCGGCGCATCTCTCCTTCGAGGCGGCGTCGACGCTGCCGATCGCCGGCACCACCGCCTGGAACGCCATCCGCGCCGCCGATGTCGGACCGGGCTCGGTCGTCGTGCTGCTTGGCACCGGCGGCGTCTCGATCTTCACCCTGCAGCTTGCAAAAGCTGCCGGCGCCACCGTCATCATCACCTCCTCGTCGGACGAGAAGCTGGAGCGGGCGAAGGCACTGGGTGCCGATCATCTCATCAACTATCGAGCGACGCCCGACTGGGACGGCAAGGTGCTGGAACTGACGGACGGCCTCGGCGCCGACCTCGTCGTCGAGACCGGCGGCACGGCCACCTTTGCCCGCGCCATCAACGCCACCGCGCCCGGCGGCACGCTGTTCACCATCGGCTTCGTCACCGGCGCCGAGGCCACGATCAATCTGCTGCCGATCATCATCAAGGCGTTGAAAGTGGTCGGCAACAACACCGGATCGGTGTCCGACCTCCGCGACGCCATCCGCGCCATCGGTGCGGCCAGGATCGACCCGGTCGTCGACAAGGTGTTTTCGCAGAATGAAGCGGCCGAAGCCTACGCCCACATGGCCGCCGGCGGCTTGCACTTCGGCAAGCTGGTGTTCGGGTTGGAGTGGTGAGGAAGCGGATAATCTCCCCCCTCGAGGGTCCCTCGAGGGGGAGATGTCGCCGAAGGCGACAGAGGGGGTCGTCTCGCGTGAAGCGCCAACCTGATCTGCTTCATTGGGCCGAGCCCAGTCGAACCGACCCTCTCTGGCCTGCCGGCCATCTCCCCCTCAAGGGGGGAGATCACGCTCTCACTCTCAGATCAGCTTCTCCAGCGTGATCGGCAAATCCCGAACTCGCTTGCCCGTCGCATGAAACACCGCGTTGGCGATCGCGGGGGCGACGCCGACGATGGCCAGTTCACCGACACCCTTGCCGCCGAGCACCGAGGAATGCAGGTCGGGGATGCCGACCGAGATCACCTCGATGTCGGGGATGTCGGCATTGGTCGGCACCAGATAATCGGCGAGGTTGTTGTTGACGATGCGGCCATGGCGGCGATCGACGATGCCTTCTTCGAGCAGCGCCTGGCCGATGCCCATGATGATGCCGCCCTTCCACTGGCTTTCGGCGAGCTTCGGGTTGTACAGCCGGCCGGAATCCAGCGCCGACACCACGCGCGATACCCGCACCGTGCCGAAATCCTCATCTACGCGCACCTCGATGAAATGCGCGCACCAGGAGTGGCGGGAATAGTCGCCTTCGGTGTGCGGCAGCGCCATGGCGATGGTGGTGTAGTTCTTGTAGCGATCCTCTGGCGTCGAATTGGCCGGCATGGTGTCGCCGATGGCCTCGATATGGTCGCGGCCGACGCTTTTGAGCAACTCGGCGATCGATACTTCGGGGCCGGCGCCGCGCGGCGACGCGATGCGGCCGTTGGCGACCACCAAAGTGTTCGCCTGCAGCGCGTGGAAGGGTGAGCGTGGATCGCTGATCGCCAGCCCGATCAACTGGTCGAGCACCGAGGTCGCCGCCTTATGGACCGCACCGGTCATCACGCCGGCCAGCCGCGAGCCGCCGGCGACGCCGGCGCGGGGCAAGCGCGAATCGCCTAGCTTCACCACGACATTGTCGGCCGGCACGCCGACCGTCTCGGCGGCGGTCTGCACCAAGATGGTGTAGGTGCCCTGGCCCATGTCGATCGAGGAGCTTTCGACCTCGACCGAGCCGTCGGCCAGGATGCGCACGATCGCCTCGCCATAGGCGCGCCGCACGGGATAGGTGCCCGCCGCAACGCCCCAGCCGATCAGCTGATTGCCGTCGCGCATGGAACGCGGTTCGGGCGCACGCATGGACCAGCCGAAGCGTTCCGCGCCGGCGGCAAAAGCCTCGCGCAACTGCCTGGTCGACCAGGCTTTTTTCGCTTCCGGATCCTGTTCGGCATAGTTCCTAAGCCGGATCTCCAGCGGATCGATGCCGACCTCGTAAGCGAGCTCGTCTATGGCGCTTTCGATGCCGAAGGCAGAGGGGTTTTCGCCCGGCGCGCGCATGGGGCCAGGCACTACAGAATTCACCCGCACGACATTCTGCTTGGACGAGAAATTCGGCGTCGCGTACATGATCGAGGTGACCGATCCGAGCGGCTCGACCCACATGCCGTCGATGGATGTCTCATTGACGCCGCGATGCACGATCGACTGGATTTTTCCTTGCCGGTCGGCACCGATCGTCACCGTCTGCCGCGTCGCGGCGCGGCCGCCGTAACCGGTGAAGGTCTGCGGCCGCGTCATCACCAGCCGCACCGGCCGGCCGAGCATTTTGGCGGCACATGCCGCCACCGCGCCATGGCTGAGCGCCAGTGCCTTGGAGCCGAAGCCGCCGCCAATATAGGGCGAGACCAGGCGCACATTTTCGAACGGCACGCCGAACCATTCGGCATAGGTGCGCGCCATGCCGTCCAGCCACTGGCTCGGTTCCCATACGGTGAGGCGGTCGCCCTCCCAGCGGGCGATCAGGCCATGCGGCTCCATCGGCGCCTGGTACTCGCGCGGCGTGTTATAGGCGGCGCAGATGCGCACCGGGGCCGAGGCGAAAGCGGCTTGCGCGTCGCCCCATTCCTTGGTCATGGCGTCGATCGGGATGCCGTCGCCGGCCTTGGCGTCGCTAAGGTCGACGATGGCGGGGGTCTCGTCATAGCTGACCTTGATGAGGGCTGCCGCGGCGACCGCCTGCTCGAAGGTTTCGGCGATGACAGCGGCAACATGCTGGCCGGAGAAAGTGATGTCGCGCACCAGCGGGCAATAGGGCTTGTCGGGCGGCGGCGTGCCGAACCAGTCCGAGGCGGTCCTCAGGCTGATGATGGTGTCCGGCGTCAGCACTTGCAGCACGCCGGGTGCTGCTTCAGCCGCATTGGCGTTGATCTCGCGCACCTTGCCCGAGGCAATCGTGCTTTCGACCAGCACGGCGTAGGCGAGGCCTTCGAGCTGCTGCTCGACGGCGTATTTGGCAGCACCGGTGATCTTGGCCGGGCCGTCGACGCGCGACAGCCGGCCGCCGACGACTTCCGCCAGCGCGCCGTCGGATGCATCACCATGTCTGATGTTGTGAACGGTCATGCCGTCTCTCCCATTTTGAGGATGGCGCGCGCGACGACACGCGGCGCCAGTTCAAGCTTGTAATGGTTGGCGCCATGGTCGACGGCGCCTTCGATCGCGAGCAGGCTGGCAGCGCGGACGGCATCTGGCTCCAGCACCTTGCCCTTCAGCGCGTCCTCCACGGCTCGCGCCCGCCAAGGTTTGGTCGCGACGCCGCCAAGCGCGACGCGCAGGTCACGGACGGTGCGCCCATCGGCCTCGAATTCGATGCCGACGGCGGCACTGGCCGCGGCAAACTCATAGGATTGCCGATCGCGGACCTTCAGATAGGTCGAACGCCGGGCAGAGGCCGAGCCGGGGATCTCGATGGCGGTGATCATCTCGCCCGGTTCGATAGCGTGTTCCTTGTTCGGCGTTGTGCCGGGCAGTAGGAAAAAGTCGTCCACGGGGACCTGGCGATCGCCGAGATGCACGATCGCATCGAAGGCGACCAGCGCGACGGCGAGGTCACCCGGATACATGGCGATGCAGGCTTCGCTGGTGCCGAGCACCGCATGGCCCCGTGTGACACCGCCGATGGCCGAACAGCCGCTGCCGGGTTCCCGCTTGTTGCAGGCGGGAAAATTCGCCGGATCGCGGAAGTAAGGACAGCGCGTGCGCTGCATCAGATTGCCGCCGATGGTTGCCATGTTGCGGATCTGTGCGGAAGCCGCCTGCCACAGCGCTTCCGAGACGGCGGGGAAGCGGCTCTTGATGCCGTCATGGTCGGCGACGTGGCTCATCTTGGCAAGCGCGCCGATGGTGGCGCCGCGCTCGCTGAGCTCGATGCCGTTCAGGCCCTTGAGATGGGTGATGTCGACCAGCGTCTCGGGCTCGGCGACGCCGCATTTGGCGAGGTCGATGAGCGTGGTGCCGCCCGCGAACAGCATGGCGCCGGGCAGGGCGGCTGCCTGTCTTGCCGCATCGACCGAGCCGGCGCGCAGATAGGAAAAACCCCTCATGATGCGACCTCCAATGCAGCCTGGCGAACGGCGGCGACAATGTGCGGATAAGCACCGCAGCGGCAGAGATTGCCGGCCATGTATTCGCGGATCTCGTCATCCGAGCCGGCATGGCCCTCGCGGATGCAAGCCACCGCCGACATGATCTGGCCTGGCGTGCAATAGCCGCACTGGAAGGCATCCTGTTCGAGGAAGGCAGCCTGCACGGGATGCGGTTCGCCCTCGCGTGCAAGCCCCTCTATGGTGGTGGCGGTGCGGCCCTCGACTTGCGCGGCCAGCATCAGACAGGCCAGCACGCGCTCGCCGTCGACATGCACGGTGCAGGCGCCGCACTGGCCGTGGTCGCAGCCTTTCTTGGTGCCGGTCAGGCCGAGCCGGTCGCGCAAGGCGTCGAGCAACGTGACTCGCGGCTCGAGTTGCAACTCGTGATGGTGGCCGTTGATATCGAGATGGACGGGAATTGTTGTCTTGGTCATGGGCGTCTGGCTCCAGTTGCTTGACGCGGATGGGGATGAATGGGCAGGCGATGGCTAATCTCCCCCCTTGAGGGGGAGATGCCCGGCAGGGCAGAGGGGGTCGGTCCGACCGGGTGCAACCTCCTGCGGCGAATGAAGGTTAGCGCTCTATGTGAGGCGACCCCCTCTGTCGCCTTTGGCGACATCTCCCCCTCGAGGGGGGAGATAACGCTCTTCGCGGCCTCCGCCAGTCTCCAGTGACCTTGCGGCTTCGAAAGACGTGACATATCGGTTCCCCTGATTATATGATAAAGGTGCTCCACTAAAACGGAGGCGCCTCCGTTTATTACGTGGGGGCTGACCCGGATGGGTTCAAGCCCCATATTTCGGCAGTGGAGAAAAAAGTGGCCGTGGAGCCGTCCGTCATCGTTGAAGAGAAGGCCGAAGGCACGGAGGCAAAGCCGTTGCGCGCCGATGCGCAGCGCAACCGTGACCGGCTGGTCGAAGTGGCGGCAGCCGTCTTTGCGGAGCACGGTATCGATGCCTCGCTGGAAGAGATAGCGCGCCAGGCCGGCGTCGGCATCGGCACGCTCTACCGACATTTTCCGACGCGCGAGCACCTTGTCGAAGTGGTCTACCGGCGCGAGGTGGAGGCGCTGTGCGCGGCCGCCGGCGAGCTCGCCGAAAAACACCCGTCCGATGTCGCGCTGGAACAGTGGATGCAGCGCTTCGTCGATTACATCGCCACCAAGCGCGGCCTGGCGACCAGCCTGCGCATCCTGCTCAACACCAATTCGACGCTGTTTTCCGACACGTCCGGCCGGGTCTCGCAGGCGCTTCGGCAACTGGTCGAAGCCGCGGTGGCCGACGGCACCATCCGCGGCGACGTCGACGCCTCCGACGTGCTGCACGCACTGTCCGGCATCTACTCGGCGCCCGACACGCCGGAATGGCGCGACCGTTCGCGCCGGCTGGTCAAGCTCTTGATGGACGGGTTGCGGTTCGGGGCTGTAAAGGGACGGTGAGAGCGGCCGGATTCCGGCCGCGCGACAACCAGACCTGTCCATGATTTGAGGGGCATCCGATGTATGTGGGCCGTTCCTACAAGTTGATAGATTTCGCGCTCTGGTCGCGGCGCAGCGTCATCTACATGGTGGTCGTGAGCGGGCTGGCTGTCGCTGCTTACCGTCAACCGGGGATTGCCGGCTTCTCGGTGCCATGGCCGGTGGTGCTCGTGCTCGGCACCACCGTATCACTCGTTGCCGGGTTCAAGAATTCGCAGGTGTTCACCCGCAGCAGTGACGCGCTGCAGGCCTTTACGCAAATCACGGCGAGCAGCCGGTTGTGGTCCAATTTCTGCAGGGACTTCATCGATGCGCCGACGGCAAAGCAGCTCATCTACCGCCATATCGCCTGGATGACGGCGTTGCGCTTCGCCCTACGCCGGCCGATGCCGTGGGAATCCATGGCGCGGGCCGCCAATGTCGAATACCGGCGTCGCTACCGCATCCATGAGGATGCGAGTTCGGTCGCCGAGGAACTGCGTCCGTTGTTGGCCGAACAGGCCGAGGACGTCCTGAAGTCGCCTCAGCCGGCGATAGCGCTTTTGGAAATGCAGTCGGTCCAGGTCAATGCGTTGCTCAAGGACGTAAAAATTCCTCCGCAGGTCTATGTCGAACTTATCAAGCTGATCCGCGATTTCCATGATCAGCAGGCGCGCTGCGATCGTATCAAGAACAATCCCTATCCAAGGCAATACGCCATCGTCAGTTCCATGTTCGTCATGATCTTTTGCACTCTGTTGCCGTTCGGGGTGGTTCCGGTCTTTGCCGACATGGGCAAACTGGGCGGCATGCTCGGCCCGATCGCGATCTGGCTGACGATCCCGTTCAGCACGCTCCTGGGCTGGGCCTACATGTCGCTCGACCAGGTCGGCGAAAGCAGCGCCAATCCCTTCGAGGGCAATGCCAACGATGTTCCGATCTCGCAGATCTGCCGCGACATCGAGATCGAGTTGCGCAGCGGGCTTGGGGAGGTTGATCTTCCCAAGCCCTGGCTGCCGGTCAATGACATCGCGACCTGAAGCGCTTCGTTGCGGCAATCTGTATGATGCCCGACACCTGCATTAGGCTGTTACCGGGCAAGGAAACAGGAGCCGTCAGGACGCGTCCGCTCCTTTGACGGAAAAAAATTGAAGCACGCCCGGCAGCCCGCTCGCTTCCATCTCGCCATGCTCTTCGAATATCAGGTCGGAGCCGACCACCGCCACGTCCTTCCAGGTGGACAGCGCGGCGCGTGATCGGCGCTCGCCCCGGCAATTCCGCAGCGCGGCAGCTCGCGGCGGCCGCCAACGTTGCAAATCCCGCAAGCCCTGGAACGAACGACGCAACTAGCCTTTCGCTTCGACCAGGATCACCAGCGACTCCGGCGCTACGCCATCATAGGCCATCGCATCGGCTGCTGCCTTACTCTGCATCAAAGCGGCCATCTTATCCATGTCCGGAACGTCCATCATCACGGCCACGTGTTTCGGGTTCTGCGGATCGACGAAAGTGCGGATGTTGGTGATCCCAAGCGAGCCAAAAAGCTCCTTACGCTTGGGTGAACTGAGCCAGTGCTTGCTGTCTTTTGTGATGTTGTGATGGCCGATAACGGTTGGCATGGCGTCCTCCCTGGTTTTACGCAATTCTCAAGGGAAAGCGCTATGTGCTTTTTCCCGGGAATTGCTTCAGGTGACGCCAGCGGTCGATGTCGCCCGCCTGATGCTGCGATCCACCCGTGCCAGGCAGTGAGCGCCGTTTCTCTTGGACTGTCAATTAGCTTCTGCTGATGGATAGTGGGTGTCTTGTCGTCCCGCCGTCGGAGCTGCTGGCTCCTCAAATTTCGAGGCATACCTTGCCGAAATGCTTCCGGGATTCGTAGTGCGTGAACACGGCGGCGATGCTGGTCCGCCCGGCTGCCGATGGAGATCCCACCGCCCGGCGCTCTCAGCCTGACCAGTCTTATTGTCTTTCTCCGACCTGTGGGGTGTCTAAAATTGGGGCGACGCGCTCGACCTATCGGACCTGCCGGCCGGAAATCACCCGCAGCCAGGGCGCCAGATGGAAGGCGCTCATCAGCAGATACATCGGGGCCATGCCGGTGAGCGGCGAGGAGCCCGTGCACAGCATGGCCGCATCGCCGCTGAAGATGCAGGTAAGCAGCGCCATGACGGCAAAGGTCGGGGCTGCGGTAAGGCATAGCCAATCGGCGATGCCGAGGGTGGACGCATTGATGTTTTCGGGGATCGCTTCGCTGGTGGCTGTATGGATATCGTGCATGGTCCTCATCCTTAAATTGTGATGCCAGCGTCGCATGGGTGCGCGCCGGGGCGTCGCATGTGGTGGGGCGCGCGCGACCTTCCAGGATTTGGGTTCCTCTCCCCACTTTCGTGGGGCGAGGAACCAAGCTGGAGAGCCCTTACTCGCCCTTGTCCCGGAACGCCGCTTCGCCGGCTGCCGACACTTCTTCCCATGTCTTGTCGGGCCCGGCGTCGTAATTGTCGTGCCAGTTCCACCAGCTGTAGAGCGGGGTCTGCGGATAGCCTTCGGGCGAGTCCTCCCAGATCTCCTGGCGGCCGAGCGGCGTCGCGTCGAGATAACTCCAGACGGTGCCCATCGCCTCGTCGCCGCGGCTGTTGATGAAGTAGGTGCGGAAGATGCGGTCGCCATCGCGGATGAACACGTTGTGGCCATGCCATTCGTCGACACCGAAGTCTTTGTCGAAGCTATCCGTAATGGTGTACCAGGGCATCTCCCAGCCCATCCGCTGCTTCAGCCGCGCAATGTCGGCCTGCGGGGCGCGCGAGGCGTAGGCGAGCGTGGTGTTGCGGGCATTGAGGTGGGCGAGGTGCCCGACCTGGTCGGCGCCGAGCGAACAACCGCGGCAGGCATGCTCCGGCCAGCCGAACACGCCGGGCTCGAAGAAGGCCCGGTAGACGATCAACTGCCGGCGGCCTTCGAACAAATCGAGCAGGCTGGCCTTGCCGTTCGGCCCCTCGAACACATAGGCCTTGTCGACTTCCATCCACGGCATGCGCCGGCGCTCGGCGGCCAAAGCATCCTTGGCGCGCAGCGTGGCCTTCTCCTTCACCAGCATCTGTTCGCGGGCGGCTTCCCAATCCTGTCTAGAAACGATCGGCGGGGTCTTCATTGCGGTCTGCTTGGTCATTGGTCGTCTCCTTTGCCAGTCTGTTGTCGCGCCGTTGCGACGTGTGGTTGCTTGCTGTGAGGTAGAATAAGGCGGTCAAGCGCGGGGGTGGGAGTTACAAGTGTGACGGGATTTGAAAGAGCCGGCCCGCCGCAGCAGGGGTGGCGCATCCATTCAGTGCCCTCGACAGTGTCCTTCATCGCGTGGTTCTCCCTTGTTGTGCCGCTGCCGATACGGCTTGCTGGTTGGCGGCCATGACTTAAGTTAGGGCGTGCGGCGCCGGGGGGTGGGAGTTACAAGTGTGACGGGATTTGAATGGACTCGCTGATCACCGCGGCGGCACTGGCGCTGGCCGGGGGCGACCCGCTCGGCGCGCTGGATCGTGTCGCCTTGCGCGAAGACCCGCCGGCGCTGGCGCTGCGCGGCATTGCCATGGCGCAGCTCGGCGATCTCGATCGCGCCAAGGCGCTGCTGCGGCGGGCCGCGCGTGGCTTCGGCCCGAAAGAGGCGGTGGCGCGTGCCAGATGCGTCGTTGCCGAAGCCGAGATCGCACTGGTGTCGCGTGATCTGGGATGGGCGGACAAGGCGCTCGACGCGGCGCGCGCAACGCTGGAAAAGCATGGCGACCGGCTGAACGCCGCGCATGCCGGCCACCTCAAGGTACGGCGCCTGCTTTTGATCGGCCGTCTCGACGAGGCCGAAGACGTGCTGGCCGGGCTCGACCCGGCGCCGCTGCCGCCTGCCGCGCGAGCCGCGCACGAGCTTGCCGTCGCCGGCATCGCGATGCGGCGCCTGAAGACGAAGCCGGCGCGCAGGGCGTTGGAGTGGGCCCGCCATGCCGCCCTCCGGGCCGGCATTACGGGTCTGATCGCGGAGGTCGACAGTGCATTCCTGGCGCTGGACACGCCGGCGGCGCGGCTGATCGCTGGTGGTGAGCAGCGCCCCTTGCTGCTCGAGGACGTCGAGGCGCTGCAGGCGTCGCCGGCGCTGGTGGTCGATAGCTTCCGCTATGTCGTGCGCCAGCGGGAAGCAACGGTCTCGCTGGCAACGCGCCCGGTGCTGTTTGCGCTGGCACGCACACTCGCCGAAGCCTGGCCTGTCGATGTTTCGCGGGCGAGACTGATCGCCGAAGCCTTCGGCGGCAGGCACGCCGATGAATCGCATCGGGCGCGGCTGCGGGTCGAGATCGGCCGGCTGCGCGCCGAACTGCGGGGGCTGGCCGATATCGGCGCGACCAGCCAAGGCTTCGCACTGGCGCCGCGCCACGAGCGCGAGGTGCTGGTGCTGGCGCGGCCGATCGAGGAGCGGCACGCGGCGGTGCTGGCCTTCCTTGCAGATGGCGAAGCCTGGGCGACCTCTGCGCTGGCACTGGCGCTTGGCATCGGCCAGCGCAGCGTGCAGCGGGCGCTGGAGCAGCTTGGCGAGGCCGGCAAGGTGCAGTTTTTCGGGCACGGACGGGCGCGCCGCTGGATGACGCCGCCGGTGGCTGGATTCACGACGACGTTGTTACTCCCGTCCCCGCCGCCGAACGGCTAAGATGTGCTGATATTCAGGTGAGGCCGGCCTGCATATGGCGGCTTCCTGCGCTTCCGGTGCTCACGTACGAAAAGTACGCTCCGCTCCGGTTCTCGGAAGCCACCATTTTCGGCGCGGCCTGACCTGAATCTCGACACACCTTGGAACATGACCGGCGCGATGACGACCAACATCGAGGATCAAGACATGAGACATTCAGCGGCCGAAGTCCTGCACGAGTACGGGCCGTTTCCCGGTGTGGAAAGGGTGCATGGAGTGAGCTTTGACGGCAACAATGTCTGGTTTGCCTCGGGCGAGAAGCTGAACGCCTTCGATCCGGAAAGCGGGCAGGCGCTGCGCTCGATCGATGTCGCGGCGCATGCCGGCACCGCCTATGACGGTCAGCATTTCTTCCAACTTGCCAACGACCTGATACAGAAGATCGACCCTGATACCGGTCAGGTGCTGGCGACCATTCCGGCGCCCGGCGGTGGCGGCGATTCCGGGCTGACCTGGGCCGAAGGGACGCTTTGGGTAGGGCAATACCGCGAGCGCAAAATCCACCAGATCGACCCTGAGACCGGGGCAATCCTGCGCACCATCGAATCCAACCGTTTCGTCACCGGGGTGACCTGGGTCGATGGCGAGCTGTGGCACGCCACCTGGGAAGGCGACCAGAGCGATTTGCGCCGCGTCGACCCGCAATCAGGCAAGGTTCTGGAGAAGCTCGACATGCCGGCCGGCATGGGCGTCTCGGGACTGGAATCCGATGGCGGCGACCGGCTCTTCTGCGGCAGCACCTCTGCCGGGGTGGTGCGGGCGGTGCGCCGGCCGCGGTGAGGCCGAATCCTTCGACGCAAAGATCAGGACCGCAGATCGCACGTGGCAAATTTGTCCCCTGCCGACTGGCTGCCGCCCGCTATCGAACCTAGATAGGGCGGGCACCGGGCGAACCGCCTGGACCATCTTTGCAAAGGATCCCCCACCATGCCTGAACAGCCCACCATGCCTGGAAAAATTGCGTTGAACGACGGCTCCGCCATTCCCCAACTCGGCCTTGGTGTGTGGCAGGTCGATCAGGACATCACGGCGCAAGTGGTGGGTTGGGGGATCGAGGCCGGCTATCGTCTGATCGACACCGCCGAGGGCTACCGGAACGAGGAAGGGGTCGGAGAGGCGATCCGCAGCGCCGGCGTGCCGAGGGGCGACCTCTTCATCACCTCCAAGCTGCGCAACGGCGCGCACCAGCGCGATGCGGCTCTGCGCGCCTTCGACGAGACGATGGACAAGCTCGCTATCGAGCAGATCGACCTGTTCCTGATCCACTGGCCGGTGCCCAGCCAGGGCAAATATGTCGAGGCCTGGAAGACGCTGGTCGAGCTTAGGCAGTCCAGCCGCATCAAGTCGATCGGCGTTTCGAATTTCAACCAGGACCATCTCGAGCGGATCATCGGCGAGACCGGCGTGACACCCGTCGTCAACCAGATCGAGCTGCATCCCCAGTTCCAGCAGCGCAGTATCAGGGACTTCCATGCCAGGCATGACATCCGCATCGAAAGCTGGAGCCCGCTGGGCAGCGGTCGGCTGCTGAACGATCCGACCATTGCCGGCATTGCCAGGAAGCACGGCAAGTCCGCGGCGCAGACGATCATCCGCTGGCATCTTCAGGAGGGGCTGATCGTCATTCCAAAATCGATCCACCAGGACCGCATCGCCGCCAATTTCGACGTCTTCGATTTCGAGCTGGATGCGCAGGATCTGCAGACGATCCGCGGCATGGATTCAGCCTCCGGCCGCACCGGTCCGAACCCCGCCACGGCCGCGTTTTTGTTCTGAGGTGACCTCTAGGAGCCGACGGTGATGCAGCCAATCTCCCCCCAAGTGCAGGACTGTCCGGGGAAAGTTATTCATATATGAAGGCCATCTGATTGAGGCAGGATCGGTCTCTTGGTCGGTTCGGATTGACCG
>NZ_JAMYSC010000091.1:0-18277 GCF_040321755.1 Mesorhizobium sp. M0276
AACGCATCTACCGCGAGATCGACGGTCCGCTGCTGTTCATGTTCGCCGGCCTGTTCATTGTCGTCGCCGGCGCCGAAAAGACGCTGCTGACATCAGACATGATCGCCTCGGCAAAGAACCTCGGTCTCGACGATGTCTGGCGCCTGTCCGGCTTCACCGCCGTGCTCTCCAACATCATGAGCAATGTCCCGGCCGTGCTGGCGCTGCGGCCCTTCATACCCGGCCTCGAAAATCCCGAGCGCGCCTGGCTGGTCGTCGCCATGAGCTCGACGCTGGCCGGCAATTTCACGCTGCTTGGTTCGGTCGCCAATCTGATCGTCGCCGAACAGGCACGGGCCGCCGGCACGCCGCTGTCGTTCGGCGCCTTCTTCAAGATCGGCTTGCCGCTGACGCTGGTCACGCTTGGTATGGGCACGGCATGGCTGGCGTTTGGGTTCTAGACCTGGCTGCTTGAAGTTCGCGCCCGCACAAGCGTCGCTGCGGCGCGGCCGGCCGCCTCGATATAATCGAGATTGCGGTGGATCAGCATGATCGAAAAGGAGCCGTCGATCAGCAGTACGATCTAGCGCGCCAAGGCTTGCGGCACTCCGAACCGGCGATCGCCAGCATCCTAACGGCGGTGGCGCGCGGCCTCAATCAGAGCATCACCGACGGCCTGCTGGTCGAGGCCGAGCAGTTCGCCCGCATGGCCTCGACCGCCGATTTGCGCGAAGGGCTCGATGCCTGGATCGAGCGGCGCGAGCCGCGCTATGGCGGCGCATGGGCACATATCGCGCGGCCTGAGGAGACCAGGCGAGCCTCGCTGGCGTCGGATCAGGGCGCCACCACCAAGCGGCCTTTCATGTTGGGGTGAAAGCGGCAGAAATAGTCGACCGGTCCCGCCGCCTTCAACGTCAGGCTTCCGGATTTCTTCGGCGGGATCATCACTTCCCAGCCACCTTTCACCGTGGCCGTGTGGGCGAACATATCCTTGTTCACCCACTCGATCGTGTCGCCGACCTTGGCCCCGACGGTGGCCGGCGAGAACACCAATTTGTCGATGGTGACCCGGATCGTTTCAGCTTGCGCCGAAATGATGCCGACGGCCAGCATCATCGCAATCCACAGAGGGCGTTTCGGCATGCTCCCGGTCCTTACTTCAGCATGCCGGCGACGTGTTCGGCATGCTGCTCATGGCCCTGGAAAATCTTCAGCCCGGTTTCCAGCAGGCTCTTCAATTCGGCATTCTGCGCCGACGGGATGAGCAGCGTTTCAAGAGCGCCGTCGACCTGCTTGTGATAGGCCACCTCATTGTCGACATAAGCCTTGTCGAAGGCCGCGCCCTTGAGCTTGGCGAGTTTCGCCCGCTCCTCCTCCGCCGCTTTGGTCAACGCCTTGCTGGTAGCGTTGTTTTCCGGCGTCACCTTGAGTTTCTTGACCAGATCGAGCGCCTGCACGTTCACAGCCTCGTGGTCGCGGATCATGTCCTTGGCGAAGCCCACGACTTCCTTGTTCTTGGACTTCTTGATCGCCTGCTTGGCGGCCTCCACGTCGAGCACGCCGGCGGTGTAGGCGATGTGTGCGATCTGCGGGTCGGTAGGCTTGTCGGCGGCTTGTGCGAACGGGGCAGTGCCGAGCAGCAGCAGGGCGGCCAGGGCAGCGGTGTGTCGGATTAGCATGGCATCTCCTTCGCCCGGACGCGGGGATCGCGCCGGACAGCGTTTTTCGGTTGACGATCATTGGATGCGGGACGGCGGCAAACGTTCCCGTCAAAATAAACTGAATCCGCCGGGGTCAGTTCTCCAGCCCGAGCCGCCGCATGACCGCGCTGGTCAGCCTTTCGCAACGCCGGCCGGCGAAGGGGAAGGCATCGAGCAGCACCGGCCCGATCTGGTCGTCCAGCGCCTTGCGCACCAGGGCGCGGGCGCGGTGCAGCCTTGTCTTGACGGTTTGCGGCCGCACGCAGAGAAGGTCGGCGGTCTCTTCGATGCTCAGGCCCTCGATCACGCGTGCCACGAACACGGTTCGGTAGACATCGGGAAGGCTGTCGGTGGCCTGTTCGACCAGTTGGAGGATCTGCCGTTGCGCCATCGTCCGTTCCGGATCGTCGCTGGGGTTGAGGGGGAACCGGATGATCTCGGCTTGCGGGCTTTCCGGCATTGCCACCGTTCGGCGCCTCTTGCGCAGACGGCCGAGCGCCTCGTTGATGACGATGCGCGACAGCCATGTGGCCAGCGATGAGTCGCCGCGAAAGGCATCGAGATGGGCGAACGCCCTGACATAGGCCTCCTGCACGATGTCCTCGGCCTCGCTGTCATTGCGCACGACGCCACGCGCGATCCTGTAGAGCCGTTGATTGTGCGTCTTGATGATGGTGCGGAAGGCATCGCCCTCGCGCGCCAGGGCGCGCCGCACGAGTTGCACGTCGCCCGATGCAGAAGACACGGCCGTCAAGACAGCAGGCATGGCCAGTTTCCTCAACCCGATCTCTGGACCGGAACCTCGATTGAGAGATTGGACGCTGTTGCCGGCAAAAGGTTCCCGACGATCTTTCTCCGGGTCCGGCGGGGTTAAGCTACCGCATCCAATGAAGGCTTGTCAGCAGCCCGCAGGCGCGCCGTTGCCGCCAGGAGATCGGTCTGGGTGATCAGCCCAAGAATCCGCTCGTCGTCGTCGACGATGATGACGGCATGGCTGCGGCCGTCGGTGAGCACCGGCAGCAGGCCCATGGCGGCGAAACCGGCGCCGGCGGTCGCGGCGGGCGATATCACGGATGCAATCGAACCGCAGGCCTGGGTCAGTTCCCGCAATCCCACGGTGCCCGCCAGCCTTGCCTCCGCGTTGACGACCGGCAAGGTGCGGATGTTGTGGTCAAGCAGCAACTGGCGCGCCGCCTCGGCTGAGGTGTGTGCGTCGACCGAAATCACATCGCGCGACATGATGTCCTCGCACAGAACGGTCTTGTGCGCGCGCACCATCGCCTGCAATTCGACTTGCCGCAGCAGCCGGTCGAGATCGCTGCGATCGATATCGAACGTCTCGTCGAGTGCGCCAAGCGCGGCATCGATGTCTTCGGACCGGAAGCCGACGCGCGACTGTGCCGGCGGATCGCTGGTGCCGTGGCTATTCGTTGGCGCTGCAGCCGGCACATGCGGATAATTGCGCCGGGCCAGTCTGTGGAAGCCGTAGCCGAGCGCCACAAGCAGGATCGAGTTCAGCGCCACCGGCACGAACGGAAACAGGAAGCCGGCGCTGATGACGGCGGGTCCTCCCAGCACCGCGGTCAGGGCGGCCGCCCCGCCTGGCGGATGCAGGCAACGCGTGAACGACATTGCGGCGATGGCCAGTGCCACCGCGATGCCGGTGGCAAGGGCGGTTTCGTGTATGAAATGCGCCACGATCACGCCGACCAGTGCCGAAATCGTGTTGCCGCCGATGATCGACCATGGCTGCGCCAGCGGGCTGGCGGGCACGGCGAACAGGAGCACGGCCGACGCTCCCATCGGCGCCACCAGCAGCGGCACATGCGGACCGTTGCCGAGCACGAGGCTGGCGATGACACCGGTGAGCGCAATCCCGACCGTCGCTCCGATACAGGCGACGAGGCGTTCGCGCAGCGTCGCGCCGGCAAGAATGGGAACAAAGAGGCGGAAGGCCATGACGTCGAAAAACTCTGCCGTATTCCAGGGGAAGTAGAAATCGTGATGATCGCAACGCAATGGCGCGACCTCATGGGATTTGAAAGCCAAATTGATCCGCGAAGTCGCGGTTTGTGGGAATAGAATTCCGTGACTTCTGATCGTTCAGGCAGTCGCCGCGGCGGTCAGGCCGCGCGAAATGTCGGCTTTCAAGTCGTCGACATCCTCGAGGCCGATCTGCAGGCGGATCAACGGGCCTTCATAGGGCGCTTTCGCGACAACGCGGTCGCCGAGCCAGACCGGCACCGCGAGGCTCTCATAGCCGCCCCAGGAATAACCGAGGCCGAAGATACGCAGCGCGTCGAGGAAGGCGTGCTGCTGCTTTTGGCCGCCGCCGGCAAGCACGATGGAAAAGATGCCGCTGGAGCCGGAGAAGTCGCGCTTCCACAAAGCGTGGTCCGGGTGGCTGGGAAGGGCAGGGTGGAGCACGCGCGCCACGCCTTCCTGGCCTTCCAGCCAGGAGGCGATGGCGAGTGTGCTGCGCTGATGGTGCTCCAGGCGCACGCCCATGGTGCGCAGGCCGCGCAGCACCTGGTAGACATCGTCGGGCCCGGCGCAGCAGCCAAGCGTGCAGAAGCTTTCATAAAGATGCTTCCAGCAGTTCTCATTGGCCGACACCGTGCCAAGCAGCACGTCGGAATGGCCGGCCGGGTACTTCGTCGCCGCATGTATCGAAATGTCGACGCCATGGTCGAGCGGACGGAAATACAGCGGCGTCGCCCAGGTGTTGTCCATCATGACGATCGCGCCTGCGGCGTGCGCCGCCTTGACGATGGCCGGGATGTCCTGCACCTCGAAAGTGTTGGACGCTGGCGATTCCGTGAACACCACCTTGGTGTTGGGCTTGATCAACGCCGCGATGCCGGCGCCGACCTCCGGGGCATAGTACTCGACGTCGACACCCAGCCGCTTCAGCATCGTGTCGGCGAAGTTGCGGGTCGGGTGATAGACGCTGTCGACGATCAGCAGATGGTCGCCAGCCGACACGAAGGCGAGCAGCGGCACGGTTACCGCCGCAAGGCCCGACGGCACCACGACCGTGCCGGCCGAGCCTTCCAGCGCGTCTATGGCGTGGGCAAGGGCATCTGTCGTCGGCGTGCCGCGCGTGCCGTAGGTGTATTTCTGGCTGCGTGCCGCCATCGACGCCGCGTCACGATAGAGCACGGTCGAGGCATGCACCACCGGCGGATTGACGAAGCCGAAATAGTCATGCGGATTGTTGCCTGAATGGGCAAGCCGCGTGTTGATGCCCATCTCGCCGCTAACGTGCCCGCTGCCGTCTTTCGCCATTCTGCGTCGCCTTGTTTGACAAGCCGCTAGCCATAGTGCGGCGTCATGGACCGTGCAACAGCCACCGGCCGCCAGGGGATGGACTTCGAATATGCCAATTCGTCGCGGCAAAAGGTGGCGATTGGGGTGCGGCGCGACCCCGGCGGTGCGTTGCCGGCAGATGCGCCGGTCTCCGCCGACAGGGCTCCGAACTCGGGGTAACGGGTTCCTTCGGAGCCTTCGCCTGCTGACGGAGCATCAAACGAAAAACCCGCCTGTACGGCGGGTCACTGGCGCAAATCGGCACCATGGACAAATATGTACCATAGCTGAGGTCACGGAGTCAAGAAAAAATTCCTATCGTGAAAAGTTACCGACACAAAGGCTGCCGACACCGCCCAACTGGCTGTCGTCAGGTCTTTTGCTAACCTGAGTTCGGAGCCCTATCTCCGCCGATCGGCCTATTGTGGGCGGCTGCCAAAGATATATAATTGTCTGCTAATATTAATCGCCGGATTGCTTCGATCAGATGCTGCCGGAAGGTTGTTGCCGGTTGACCTTCTGGTCCTCCACGATCCGGATCGCGCTCACGAAGCGTGAGCGCGGCAAGGGGAGGAATGCCATGCCCGACGTCAAATGGACCATGAAGGCGCGCGAATTCATCAACTGCAATTGCGCTTATGGCTGCCCGTGCCAGTTCAACGCCATGCCGACATACGGTTTCTGCGAGGCGGTTGCTGGCATGGAAATCGAGAGCGGCCATCACGGCGACACCAAGCTCGACGGATTGCGGTTCGTCGGGATTTTCCGCTGGCCCGGCGCCATACACCAGGGCAGGGGCGAAGCCGCGGTGGTCATCGACGAGAGGGCAAGCGAAGCCCAGCGCGGAGCGCTGCTTCGCATACTGGGCGGTCTGGACACCGAACCAGGTGCGACGATATTCCAGGTCTTTTCGACCACGCTGGAGAAATTCCACGATCCGATCTTCGCCCCGATCGATTTCAACGTCGACGTCGAGGCGCGAACCGGGCGGTTGCACGTCAAGGGTGTGACGGATGGCCATGGCGAGCCGATCAAGAATCCGGTCACCGGCGCGGAACACCGGGCGCGCATCGACCTGCCTCACGGTTTCGAATACGCGATCGCCGAAGTCGGGCGTGGCTGGACCAAGACGACGGGCCCTATCAAGTTCGAACTGGCCGATTCGCACAGCCATTTCGCCAATCTGCATCTCACGCAGAGCGGCATCGTGCATTGAATTGATCCGATGACCGACACGGCCCTTGAGGCGGTGCTGCGGCGCGACCGCGCGGTCGTGACGGCCGCGCTCGTCGTGATTGCCGTGCTTGCCTGGGCCTACGTTCTGTGGCTCGCCGCCCACATGGTCTTGCCCGGCTCCCCCTTGCCGGACGGCGCAGGCAGTGACATGTCCGGAGTGGACATGTCGAACATGGGCCGCATGGGCGCCACCGTGGCGCCCGGTTTCCGGGCTTGGGTACCGGCGGATTTCGCTTTCATCTTCACAATGTGGGCGGTGATGATGGTCGGCATGATGACGCCTTCGGTCGCGCCGATGCTGCTGCTCTATGCCGGCGTCGCTCGCAAGGCGCGGGCGGCCGGCCGGCCCATCGCTTCGACGGGGTGGTTTTTTGCCGGCTACCTCTCTGTCTGGGTCGTGTTCAGCATTGTGGCGACCGGTGCGCAATGGCTGCTCGCCCGTTTTGCCCTGCTCGATCCGTCGATGGCGACCGACAGCGCGATCCTCGGTGGCTTCGTTCTGATCGCCGCTGGCCTCTATCAATGGACAGCGATGAAGGGCGTCTGCTTGCGTCAATGTCAGGCGCCGATCGCGTTCCTGGCCAGCCATGGCGGGTTCCGCTCCGCTCCGCTCGGCGCGCTTCGCCTCGGCGTCGATCATGGCGCCTATTGTCTCGGTTGCTGCTGGGCGCTGATGGCTCTGCTGTTCGTCGGCGGCGTCATGAACGTGCTGTGGATCGCCGGCATCGCCATCCTTGTCTTGCTGGAGAAAACGGTCCCGACCGGCCAGTTGATTCCGCGCGTTTCCGGCGCGTCGATGGCTGCTATCGGAACCTGGCTCGTTTTTCGGGCGCTTTGAAACGGTCCTTGTCTCAGGGCGGTATTGGCTCGCAAACCGCCCAATATGTGTTGGATACCATTGTGGCGAGTCAGTAACGCCTAGGTATTGCCTGGGATGAATTGCGGCTGCCGCGGCCTGCATTTGCGTTGCATGAGCTTTGCCGGCTTGTTTGCGCTGCTGACTAATTCGCGGGCGCGTTGTCTGCAATTCAGGCATTTGCGGCAATCGGTTTCAAACTCTTTCAGTTTAGGTCATTTCCCTTGACCTCACAGGAATTATCGCCTTCGATGACATTCGTGAATGGGAGGTGGCGCGTCGGTTACGATGCGGGGTGCCGGGAATGGGCCGGAACGGGAACAGCATTCACACGGGAAAAAAGTCAGGGTTTGCCCTGAAAACAGAGAAAAGGGTCTGTGGGTCATGAAACATATTGCTATCGGCATTCTTGGCGCCGCCACGCTTGGGTTGATGGCGTCGGCCGCGTCGGCGGCCACGCTCGACACCGTCAAGGCGAAGGGTTTCATCCAGTGCGGCGTCTCGACAGGCCTGGCCGGCTTCTCGGCGCCGGACGACAAGGGTGACTGGCAAGGCATCGATGCGGATTTCTGCCGCGCTGTCGCAGCCGCCGTCTTTGGTGACGGCACCAAGGTCAAGTTCACGCCGCTCAGCGCCAAGGAGCGTTTTACAGCGCTGCAGTCAGGCGAGGTCGACATCCTGTCGCGCAACACCACCTGGACCATCAATCGCGACACGGCACTTGGCCTGAATTTCGTCGGTACCACCTACTATGACGGCCAGGGCTTCATGATCAACGCCAAGAAACTGCCCGGCGTCAATTCCGCGCTGCAGCTTTCCGGCGCCGCCGTCTGCGTGCAGAGCGGCACCACCACCGAGCTCAATCTGGCCGACTATTTCAAGGCCAACAAGATGGAGTACAGTCCGGTCGTCTTCGAAAAGCTGGAAGAGGTCAACGCCGCCTATAACGCCGGCCGTTGCGACGTCTACACCACCGACCAGTCGGGCCTCTACGGCATCCGCCTGACGCTGGACTCGCCGGCCGACCACGTCGTGCTGCCCGAGATTATCTCCAAGGAGCCGCTCGGACCGGCCGTGCGCCAGGGTGACGACCAGTGGTACCACATCGTCAAGTGGACCTATTTCGCTCTGTTGCAGGCGGAAGAGCTTGGCATCACCAAGGCCAATGTCGACGAAATGAAGAACTCGCCCAGCCCGGAGATCAAGCGCGTGCTTGGCCAGGAAGCCGATACCAAGATCGGTACCGATCTCGGCGTCTCCAACGACTGGGTCGTCAACATCGTCAAGGCCGTGGGCAATTATGGCGAAATGTTCGACCGCAATGTCGGTTCGGGCAGCCCGCTGAAGATCGCCCGCGGCATCAACGCACTGTGGACCAAGGGCGGCCTGCAGTACTCTCCGCCGATCCGCTGATCGAAATGTGATCCGGGAGGCAGGTCGTCTGCTTCCCGGTTTCTCTTTCCAGGGGACGGTCGAATGGCATCGCAGGAAGTTCTTCGCGAGGAGCCCAGCCGAGGTTCCTTCATCAACGATCCAAGGGTCCGGGGCATATTCTTCCAGGCGGTGGTCGTCGTTGTGTTGGTGGCTGGCGTCTGGTGGATTGCCCATAACGTCATCGACAATCTGACCCGGCTGCGCATCGCGTCGGGCTTCGGCTTCCTCAAGGGCCGCGCCGGCTTCGACATCAGCGAGAGCGCCATCGCCTATTCATCGGATTCGACCTATGGCCGCGCCATCCTGGTCGGCTTCCTCAACACCGTGATCGTCGCCGTCGTCGGAATCATCACCGCGACAATCATCGGCTTCATTGTCGGCATCGGCCGGCTTTCGCAAAACTGGCTGATCAGGAAGATCTGCACGGTCTATGTCGAGGTGTTCCGCAACATCCCGCCGCTGCTGGTCATCTTCTTCTGGTATTCCGGCGTGCTTGCCGTGCTGCCGCCGCCGCGCGAGAGCATCAATTTGCCGTTCGGCTCCTTCCTCAACCAGCGCGGCTTCTATTTTCCGCGCGCCGTGTGGGGCGACGGCTCCTGGCTTATCTTCGTCGCTCTGCTTGTCGGCATCGCCATGGCGTGGTTCGTCGCGCGCAAGGCGCGGCAACGGCAGATGGCGACCGGCCAGCAATTTCCGGTGTTTTGGACGTCCGCCGCGGTGATCGTCGGGCTGCCTCTGCTCGCCTATGTGTTGAGCGGCTTCCCCTTGAGTTTCGATTACCCCAAGCAATCGACCTTCAACCTGACCGGCGGCTTCCAGGTCAGGCCGGAGTTCCTATCGCTGTATCTGGCGCTATCCTGCTATACCGCCGCCTTCATTGCCGAGATCGTACGCGCCGGCATCAGGGGCGTCAGCAAGGGCCAGACGGAAGCTGCCGGCGCGTTGGGGTTGCGGCCCGGATCGATCCTGCGGCTGGTCGTCGTGCCGCAAGCCATGCGCATCGTCATTCCGCCGCTGACCAGCCAGTATCTCAACCTGACCAAGAACTCGTCGCTCGCTATCGCCATCGGCTATCCGGACCTGACTGCCACCGCCGGCACGGTGCTGAACCAGACCGGCCAGGCCGTCGAGGGCGTGGTGATCATGATGGTGATCTATCTGGCCATCAGCCTTCTGACCTCGCTTGTGATGAACTGGTTCAACGCCAAGATGGCGCTGGTGGAGAGGTGAGGTAAGGACATGCAGGAACATGACATGTCCTGGGTGCGCAGCGAAATGGCGCTGGCTGAGCCAGCACCTGCCGGCGTTGCGGGTTTCCAAGCGTGGGTGCGCAAGAACCTGATCGCTTCCACCGGCGACACCATCATGACCATCGCCGGCATCGCCCTTGTGGTGATGATCCTGCCGCAAATCATCAATTGGGCGTTCATCAATGCTGTGTGGACCGGGCCGGACCGGACCGCATGCGCCACCGTGGCGCAAGGCGGCGTCCAGCCGGAGGGCTGGACTGGCGCCTGCTGGGCTTTCGTCAATGCCAAATTCGGACAGTTCATGGTCGGGCGTTATCCGATCGAGGGGCGCTGGCGGCCGATCCTGGTCGCCATCCTGTTCGTGGCGCTGCTGGTGCCGATGCTCATCCCGAAGGTGCCGCGCAAAGGCCTGAATGCCATTCTGCTGTTCTTTGCACTGCCTGTCGTCGCCTTCATCCTGCTGGTCGGCGGCATGTTCGGCCTGCCGCATGTCGAAACCTCGCTGTGGGGCGGGCTGCTGGTGACGCTCAGCCTGTCCTTCGTCGGTATTGCAGTTTCGCTGCCGCTTGGCATCGTGCTGGCGCTCGGCCGTCGGTCGAAGATGCCGATCATCAAGACGCTGTGCGTCATCTTCATCGAGACGGTGCGCGGCATCCCGCTGATCACCGTGCTGTTCTTCGCCAGCGTCATGCTGCCGCTGTTCCTGCCGGAGGGCGTCTCGTTCGACAAATTCCTGCGCGCTTTGATCGGCGTGTCGCTGTTTGCCGCCGCCTATATGGCCGAAGTGGTGCGCGGCGGACTGCAGGCAATCCCCAAGGGCCAGTATGAAGGTGCGGATTCGCTCGGCCTCGGCTATTGGCAAAAGATGTATTTGATCGTCATGCCACAGGCACTGAAGCTGGTCATCCCGGGCATCGTCAACACCTTTATCGGCATGTTCAAGGACACCAGCCTGGTCATCATCATCTCGATGTTCGACCTGCTCGGCATTGTGAAGCAGAACTTCTCCGACCCGAACTGGGCAACGGCGCAGACGGCCAGGTCCGGCCTGATCTTCGCGGCCTTCATCTTCTGGCTGTTCTGCTTCGGCATGTCGCGCTATTCAATGTTCACAGAACGTCGGCTCGACACCGGCCACAAACGCTAAACAAAAGAACAAAGGGAACCCGTCATGGCCACCGAAAATGCCGTCAGCGCGGAAGAGATCAAGGTCAACGCCGCCAAGATGCAGATTTCGACCACCGATGTCGCCATAGACATCATCGCCATGCACAAATGGTATGGCGAATTCCATGTGCTGAAGGACATCAATCTGAAAGTGATGCGCGGCGAGCGTATCGTCATCTGTGGCCCTTCGGGCTCCGGCAAATCGACGATGATCCGCTGCATCAACCGTCTGGAAGAGCACCAGAAGGGCAAGATCATCGTCGACGGCAAGGAACTGACCAACGATCTCAAGAAGATCGACGAGGTCCGCCGCGAGGTTGGCATGGTGTTCCAGCACTTCAACCTGTTCCCGCATCTGACCATTCTGGAGAACTGCACGCTGGCGCCGATCTGGGTGCGCAAGACGCCGAAGAAACAGGCAGAGGAAATCGCCATGCATTTCCTCAAGCGCGTCAAGATCCCCGAACAGGCCCATAAATATCCCGGCCAGCTGTCCGGCGGCCAGCAGCAGCGCGTGGCGATCGCCCGCTCGCTGTGCATGAACCCGCGCATCATGCTGTTCGATGAGCCAACCTCGGCGCTCGATCCGGAAATGATCAAGGAAGTGCTGGAGACCATGGTTGGCCTTGCCGAGGAAGGCATGACCATGCTGTGCGTCACCCACGAGATGGGCTTTGCCCGCAAGGTCGCCAACCGCGTGATCTTCATGGACCAGGGCCAGATCGTCGAGCAGAACACGCCGGCCGAGTTCTTCGACCACCCGCGCCACGAGCGCACGAAGCTGTTCCTGTCACAGATCCTGCACTGATCGTTTTTCCACGGACGCAAGAAGCCCGGCCGAAACTTTGGCCGGGCTCTTTTCGTATGGATCGCCAGGATGTGAGGCAGATGTGTTGCGCCGGAGCGCCATCGCAGGGCTGCCGTCGATGAAGCGGCTCTGGCGATTTCTCGGCCTGGTGGTTGCGGTGGTGACGCTGACGGCTGCGCTGGGTGCGTTGGTGCCGCGGCCGCTGTGGCGGTCGGCCGCCGCGGCAGCACCCGCCGCCACGCACCGCATCCTGGTGTTGAAGAACCCGATCCACACCGACATCGCCATTCCGATCGACGATGCCGTGCGCCAGCGCTTCCACTTCCTGGTCGACGCCGGCATACCCGCCGATAGCCCGGAGGTGCGCTATATCGTCTTCGGCTGGGGTGGCCGCGCCTTCTATCTGGAGACGCCGACATGGTCTGAGTTGAAGGCGGTGCCGGTGATGAAGGCACTGACCGTCGATGCGTCGGTCATGCATGTCGAGGTCGCCGGCGACATCGTCAAGGGTCCCGACGTTGCCGGCTTCGACATCGGCGAGGAGCGCTTCGCGGCGCTGCTCGATTTCATCGATGCGAGTTTTCAGCGGGGTCCGAAGGGTCCGATCCTTGTCCCGGATGCAGCCTATTCCAGGTTCGACGGCTTCTACGAAGCCAATGGCCATTTCAATGCATTGGTCGGCTGCAACACCTGGATGGCGGCTGCCTTGCGCGCCGCCGGCCTGCGCACCGGCTGGTGGAACCCGCTGCCCGTATCGCTTGGCCTGTCGATGCGGCTGTATAACTAACCGTGCCTCAAAGGCCGCCATTCAGGCCCAAGTTCAGCGTCGAATGATCTTCTGAGCCCGCCAGCCATAGAGCCAGTCCAGATCAGCGGCGAGCTTTTCCGGAGAGCGCATCATCAGGAACAGATTGCGCGCGATCGCCACTGGGCCCGCGGCATGCCAGGCAAGGCGGTTGATGGCGCCGCGGCGTGCGACCTGCGCGACACGCGACCGCCGTGACTGCTCCCAGACGGCAAGCGCGGCCAGAGGATCGGCAGGGAAGTCGGCAATGATATCGGCAAGTGTCGCCGCATCCTCGATCGCCATGGCCGCGCCTTGCGCTGCGAACGGCGTCATCGCATGTGCGGCGTCGCCGATCAGCGCGATGCCGTCCGGCATTGTCCAGGGTCGCTTCTGGTCGACCGTATGAAGCGGCCAGGTCAGCCACGGGCCAGCCCCTTCCACCAGTCTTGCAAGGCCAGGCGCGGTGCCGCGCACTGCGCCGGCGAGGATGCCGGGATCGGCATGGCCGGACCAGCCTTCGGCAATGCGTTCGCCCTTGGTGAAGGCGACGAGATTGAAGGCGTCACCCCCGCTGACGGGATAGGCGACCATATGGAAGCCCCGGTGCAGGAAGGTGGTGACGCAGTCCGGGGCGCCGATCGCCGCGAACGCATGCCCTGCGGCACTCTGCGCGGCAATGGTCGTGCGCCAGGCCAGTTCGCCGGAAAAGCGGCTTCTTGGCGAGGCAGCCCCCTTGGCCGCGTCGACAAGCCCGCGCACCGAGGACCAGACGCCATCGGCGCCGACCAGCAGGAACCCCTCGGCCGCGATGGATTTGCCGCCGATCTCGACCGTCGCGGTGATGCCATGGGTTCCGGTGGCAATGCCGTGGAGGCGGGCGCCAGTGACGATCTTGATATCGTCGATCTCGCCGGCACGCGCCATCAGTGCACTCTGCAGGTCGGCCCTGTGGGCGACGAGATAGGGCACCTGCCAGCGCGTCTCGGCGACTTGCCCCAACGGCACGCGTGCCAGTTCGCGCAGCGTCGCTGCGTCCTTCAAGACCACGGCTTCCGGCCGCACCGCTGCCGGCAGCAGCCGGTCGAGCACTCCAAGCTGGCCCAGGATGCGCGTCGCGTTGGGAGAAAGCTGGAGGCCGGCGCCTACTGCTTCCAGGCGTTGAGCCTGTTCGAACACCTGCACGGAATAGCCGTGCTTGGCGAAAGCAAGCGCTGCGGTCAGCCCGGCGACGCCCGCCCCGGCGATGAGAATTTGCCGGGAACGCAAGTCGTTCATCGAGCTTGTCGCGAAAAGAATCAGGCAGCCTGGTCGATATAGATGCAGCCGGCCGGCAGCGTTTCCGTCGCCTTCAGCTTGGGCGAATAGCGGTACAGCGTCGAGCAATAGGGGCAGACTTTTTCATTGTCGTCGCCCATGTCGAGAAACACATGCGGGTGATCGAAAGGCGGGTTGGCGCCCGTGCACATGAATTCCTTGACGCCGATGTCGATAGCCGGATAGCCCGCATCGTTCTGGAAATGGGGAATGGAACCGCCTGCCATCGTCGTCTCCTTAACGCAGTCTCTTCTGCATCTGGATCATAACAGGCGTCTTTGCAAGTTCGATGAAATGAAACTGTCGCAAAAGCCTGTCAGAGGATAAGTTAAGCCGGTTAACGCATGACCCGGAAAACCGACTTCGGTTTTCGGAAGGGATCATGCGTTGCCTTGGAGTGGTAGAGCGTCCTTTGCGCGTCCTCGAGGACGCGCGGCGCCCTAGCCGGCAGACTGTGTGGAAAGCGGAATATGAACGAACTGAAGCCGGTGCAGAGCGAATTCATCAACGTCGAGGCGGCAAGCCCGGAAGGCGGCAATCCGGATCGTTTCGTCAATCGCGAATTTTCCTGGCTGCAGTTCAACCGGCGCGTTCTCGAAGAATCGCTGAACCTCAATCATCCGCTGCTGGAACGTGTCCGCTTCCTGTCGATCTCGGCCGCCAATCTCGACGAGTTCTTCATGGTGCGCGTCGCCGGCCTCGCCGGCCAGGTGCGCGAAGGCATCGTGCTGAAAAGTCCTGACGGGCGCACCCCCGAACAGCAGCTGGAACAGCTGCTGCGCGAGGTCGAGCGGCTGCAGGAAGACCAGCAGAAGAGCCTGTCTGCGCTCACGGTGCTGCTCAACAAGGAGGGCATCGAGACCATTACCCGCGACGCGCTCACCAAGGACGAGAAAATCTGGCTGGAAGACCATTTCCAGGAGCAGGTGTTTCCGGTGCTGACACCGCTGTCGATCGACCCGGCGCACCCGTTCCCGTTCATCCCCAATCTCGGCTTCTCGATGGCGCTGCAACTGCGTCATCGCAAGAACGGCGAAGAGATGAGCGCGCTGCTGCGCCTGCCGGTGGCGCTCAAGCGCTTCATCCGTCTGCCGGACCGCAAACGCCATGTCCGCTTCATCCCGCTGGAAGAAGCGGTCGGCCTGTATATCGGCAAGCTCTTCCCTGGCTATGAGGTCAAGGGCTCGGGCACGTTCCGCATCATCCGCGACAGCGATATCGAGGTCGAGGAGGAGTCCGAGGATCTAGTGCGCCTGTTCGAGACGGCGCTGAAGCGGCGCCGCCGCGGTTCGGTGATCCGGATCGAGTTCGACATACTGATGCCGGCGGAACTGCGCGATTTCGTCGCTGGCGAGCTTGGCGTCTCGTCGAGCCGCATCAGCGTGCTCACCGGTCCGCTGGCGCTCAGCCAGATTTCCGAAATCGTCGCCGTTCCCCGCGACGATCTCAAATTCACCCCCTACAATCCGCGCTTTCCCGAACGCATTCGCGAGCACGGCGGCGACTGTTTCGCCGCCATCCGCGAGAAGGACATCGTCGTCCACCATCCGTATGAATCCTTCGATGTGGTGGTGCAGTTCCTGCGTCAGGCGATGGCAGACCCGGAAGTGGTGGCGATCAAGCAGACGCTTTACCGCACCTCCAATGACAGCCCGATCGTGCGCGCGCTGGTCGACGCGGCCGAGGCCGGCAAATCGGTTACGGCTCTGGTCGAACTCAAGGCGCGCTTCGACGAGGAGGCCAACATCCGCTGGGCGCGCGACCTGGAGCGTGCCGGCGTGCAGGTCGTGTTCGGGTTTCTCGAACTGAAGACACATGCGAAGATGTCGCTGGTGGTGCGGCGCGAGGACGGCAAATTGCGCAACTATGTGCACCTCGGCACCGGCAACTACCATCCGGTCACGGCGCGCATCTACACCGACCTGTCCTTCTTCACCACCGATCCGACGATTGCACGCGACGTCGCCCAGCTCTTCAATTTCATCACCGGCTATGCCGAGCCGACGGACGAAATGCGTCTGGCGATCTCGCCGTTCACGCTGAGAAGCCGCATCTTGAAGCATATTGCCGACGAGATTGCCTATGCTGTGGAAGGCAAGCCGGCGCGCATCTGGATGAAGATGAACGCGCTCGTCGACCCGATCATCATCGACGCGCTCTATGATGCCAGCCGCGCCGGAGTCGAGATCGACCTTGTCGTGCGCGGCATCTGCTGCCTGCGGCCGCAGGTTCCGGGCCTTTCGGAGAACATTCGTGTAAAATCGATCGTCGGGCGGTTTCTCGAGCACAGCCGCATCTATTGCTTCGGCAACGGTCACGGCCTGCCGTCGGACGAGGCTGTCGTCTACATCTCGTCGGCGGACCTCATGCCGCGCAATCTCGACCGCCGCGTCGAAACCATGGTGCCGATCACCAACCCAACTGTGCATGAACAGATCCTTGGCCAGATCATGCTTGGCAACATCATGGACAATCAGCAAAGTTTCGACGTATTGGCTGATGGAACTTCCCGGCGCGTGGTGCTGGAGGAGGGCGAGGAACCGTTCAACGCGCAGGAATATTTCATGACCAATCCGAGCCTGTCGGGACGGGGTGACGCGCTGAAGTCGCACGCGCCCAAGCGCATCGCGCAATTCAAGCGCCGCAAGAAGAACGCCGCAGCGTCCGGCTGATGCTGTCTAATTCCCAAGGCCGGTTGCAGGACCGTCGACCGCTGTCCATCATCGACATCGGATCGAATTCGATCCGTCTCGTCGTCTACGAGGGGCTGTCGCGCTCGCCAACCATGCTGTTCAACGAAAAGATGCTCGCCGGTCTCGGCCGAGGCATCGTTTCGACCGGCAAGCTCGACCCCGAGGCAGTGACGCGCTCGATGGAAGAGTTCCGCCGCTTTCGCGCGCTCTCCGACCAGGCCGGCGCCGAACAGATGTATGTGCTGGCCACCGCCGCCGCCCGCGAGGCTATCAACGGTCCCGATTTCATCCACCGCGCCGAAGATGTGCTCAAGACCGAGATCCGTGTGATCAGCGGCCGTCAGGAAGCCTATTATTCGGCGCTTGGCGTCATTTCCGGCTTCCATCCGGCCGATGGCATCGCCGGCGATCTGGGTGGCGGCAGCCTCGAACTGGTCGATGTCAACGGCGAAGCGATCGGTGACGGCATAACGCTGCCGCTGGGCGGCCTGCGCCTGCAGGACATGGCGAAGAACTCGCTGACCCAGGCGGCCAAGATCGCGCGTGACGAACTCGCGAGGGCCAAGCTGTTGAAAGGCGGTCGGGGCAGGCCCTTCTACGCCGTAGGCGGAACCTGGCGAAATCTCGCCCGGCTGCACATGGAAATGACCAACTATCCGCTTGGCGTCATGCACCACTACGAGATATCAGCCGAAAGCGCGTCGAACTTCCTCAAGCAGGTGGCCAAGGCCGAGATCGAGAAGGTCAAGGGGATCGAAGGCGTTTCCAAGAACCGCCGTTCGCTGCTGCCTTATGGCGCCATCGTGCTGCAGGAGATCATGGCGGCGATGCACCCGTCGAAGATCATCGTCTCGGCGCTCGGCGTCCGCGAAGGCTTTCTCTATTCGCTGCTCGACAAGGCAGAGCAGAAGGCCGATCCTTTGATTTCGGCCTCGGAGGAACTCGCCCGCCTGCGCTCCCGCTCCGTCACCCATTCGCATGAGCTTGTCGACTGGACCGCAAGGACCTTTGCCGCCTTCGGCATCGACGAGACCGAGGACGAGGCACGCTATCGCCACGCGGCGGCATTGCTCGCCGACATCGGCTGGCGCGCGCATCCCGAATACCGCGGCAAGCAGTCGCTCAACATCATCGCGCACGCGTCCTTCTTCGGTGTCGACCATCCCGGCCGCGCCTTCCTGGCGCTGGCCAACGCCTACCGTCACGACGGCATCTTCAACGAATCCATCGCCCCTGAAATCAAGGCGCTGGCGACGCCGCGCTATCTGGAGCGGGCCAGGGTGCTGGCGGCGATGATGCGCGTCGTCTATCTGCTGACGGCGTCGATGCCGGGCATCATGCCCAGGCTGAAATGGGAACAGCGCGGCAATGGCGTGCTGGCGCTGGTCTTGCCGGCATCGCTGGCCGATCTCTATGGCGAGCGGCCGGCCGGACGCCTGGCGCAACTGGCAAGGATCACCAACCGCCGTCTGGTGCTGGCCGTCGAGGGTGGCCCTAGTGTCTCGGTGAAGTGAACACGGCCTACCAGAGCGTGACTTAATCCACGCGGATATTAGACTAGACCAACTCAATCGCGCCACTTGTCAGCGGCTTCGCGTTTGATGACCGGCTTCCCCCAATCCGTCGCTGCTTCGCAGCGCCACCTTTCCCCCCTCCGGAGCAGGGCTGTCCGGGGAAAGTTTTGAGTGAATCGAAATGCCGCATGTGCATGCCCCGTAAAACGGGGTTTGTCCGTCTTCTCTCT
>NZ_JAMYSC010000092.1:0-17583 GCF_040321755.1 Mesorhizobium sp. M0276
TCGAGACTTCGCCGCAGGCGGCCGCCGTATCCCCCGACAGCATCCGCACCGACACCCCGGCATCCTTCAATCGCTCGATCGCTGCCCTGGCGTCGGCACGCGGCGCATCCTCGAAATCGAAGGTCGCGACGATGATCCCGTCTTTCGTCAGAACCGTCCCGCCATAGCCGTGTCGGCCTTCGCCGCCGGTGCGGGCTTTCCATCCAGCCCATCCGCGTCGACCCAGCCGCCAGATGTTTCCGGCGGCAGCGGCCTCGATGCCGAATCCCGGGTGCTCGGTGACGGCATCGAATTTGCGCTGCCTGCCAGGCGCGGCAAAGCCGGCTATGGCTCTTGAAAACGGGTGGCGCGAATGCGCCGCCATGTCGGCTGCAATGGCCAGCATGGCCGGATCGATCGACGATGCATTGACGAGCCGGGGCTTTCCGAGTGTGAGCGTTCCGGTCTTGTCGAACACCGCGGCATCGATCGTCGCCAGGCGCTCCATGGCCGAACCGTCCTTGACCATGATGCCGTTCTCGAACAGGCGCCGCGCGGCGACCACCTGAACGATCGGCACGGCGAGGCCGAGCGCGCATGGGCATGTGATGATGAGAACGGCAATGGCGATGGTCATCGCCCGATGCCAGTCGCCGCTCGCCGCCATCCAGCCGAGGAACGTCACGAAGGCGGTAAGATGAACCACGGGGGCATAAAGCGCTGAAACGCGATCGGCGATCCGGCGATAATGTGCCCGGCCGCCCTCGGCAGCTTCCATCAGCCGAACCATTTCCGCCAGGAACGAATCCTTCGCGGCGGCTGTCGCCTTGATCGTCAGCGAGCCGGTAAGGTTGAGCACGCCAGCCTGCACGGGTTCGCCTGGCGCTACGTTTCGGGGCGTGCTCTCGCCGGAAACCAGCGAGCAGTCGAGATCCGACGCCCCTTGGATGATCTCGCCGTCGACGGGTATCCTATCGCCTGCCGCGATCAGCAGCAGCATTCCCGGTTCGATCTCGCCAACCGGCAGGTAGTCGCGCGCGCCGGCGGCGCGCAGCACCATAGCGCCACGCGAGGCCAGCTGTGACAGGCCCTTCACGGCGGTGCGGGCGCGCTCCCGCATGACGTGATCCAGCGTCCTGCCGATCAACAGGAAGAACAGCAGCGACACCGACGCGTCGAAATAGGCGTGATCGCCATGGTTGATCGTCTCGTAGAGGCTCATTGCGTAAGCGAGCGAGACCCCCACCGCGATCGGCACGTCCATGTTCATGCGACTGTGGCGCAACGCATTCCAGGCCGAGCGGAAGAAGGTGCCGCCGGCAAACGCGAGCGCGGGGATGGCAATCAGCGCTGAGACCCAGTGGAACAGGTCGCGTGTCGCGCCTTCGGCACCGGACCAGACCGAGACCGAAAGCAGCATGATGTTACCCGCCGCAAAGCCCGCAACAGCGACGGCGCGGATAAGCTCCGAGAGCGTCTTGTCCTTTGCATCGATCTCGGTCTCGAACAGGTGAGCTTGATAACCTAGCCTCTCAAGCACGGTGACGAAGGGTGGAACCTCGCCCCCGCGCCACCGGACCGATACCCGCTTCGTTGACAGGTTGACGCGAGCGGCCTCGACGTGATCGAGGTTCCCCAACGCCGTCTCTATGGTCTGGATGCAGGAGCCGCAGTGAACAGTCGGTACGGAAAGGTCGGTCTGACGAAGATCATCGCCAAGCGATCGGCTGGCCAGCCTGATTTCCTGGCTGGATGGCAGGACCGAGGTGGCGCCGACCAGATCCAGCGCCATTTCAGCACCAAGTGCACAACAGCTCATTGCAGCGCTCCATGGGAGATCATGATCCTGCGTACATCGCGATAAGGTCTGGCCAGGCCGGCATCGGCGTCGATTTCGACGATCCAGACGCCGTCCTTCGGCATGTGCTGTGCTGCAAACTCCTGGCCCGAAGCGAGGGCGAGCGTGACGGACTCATCCTCTTTCTCGTAGGCGGGATGGCGAAACAGCACCTTCACGGTATACAAGGGAACCGGCTTGCCGACGGCGTCGGTGAGGCCATAGCGGACCTCGCCCCGTGCGATGGTCAGCTTGCCGGTCCAGTCGAGGGCTGCCTGCGCGCGCCCTTCCTCAGCCTTCTTGTTGAATTGCTGGCTGGCGACATAGGTGTTTTCGACAACGAGGCCGGTCCAGCTTGTGTTGGCAAGCGTCGCCATCGTCAGATTGACCGCGATGACCACGCCGAAAAAGGCGAGGATGATGGCCAACATGTGCCTGCCGGTGAATTCGCGGGACTTTCGCGTGGTGGCGTTCATCTGGCGATCTCCGGCGCGTTGAATGTGGCGGTGTATTCGTTCGACTCGAAACTCGCTTTGTCCTCGACCCGGAGTGTGAAGGTCTGCGCTTCGCCATGGATCTGAGCAGCAGGCAGGCGCACGAAAACCTTCAACATCTTGAGCCGGTCGGGTTCGACCTGGATCGCAAAAGAGCGACCGGCGGGGAGGTCGACACCAACGATGCTCATCTCTGCGCCTGGCAAGCCTGCTATGGTGACGATGACCGTTCTTGGTTCGGGGATCATGTTCAGCAGCTTGACGGTATAGCCATTGCGGATGGAGCCGTCGGACAGCGTCACGAATTGCGGGTTGCGGTCGTGCAAGACATTGATCTCGAGCCGGTCGCGCGTCAGCAGCAAATAGAGCAGGCCCAGACCGATCAGCGACCACATGGCCATGTAGACGTAGGTGCGCGGGCGAAAGATCTTGCGGATATGGAAATGAGCCACCCTGTCTGAAAACAGGCCGTCATCCGTTCTGACGAGCGACGGATTGACTGAACCGGAGCCGCCCGCAGTCGCCAACATCATGTTGGCGTTGTAGCCGGAGAGGGTCGCGTAGGAGATCAGCCCACGCTCCTTGCCGAGCTTGTCCATGACGCCGTCGCAGGCGTCGATGCAGAGCGCGCAGGTGATGCATTCGAGCTGCTGGCCATCGCGAATGTCGATCCCCATCGGGCAGACAGCGACGCAGGCATTGCAGTCGACGCAATCCCCGACCGGCTGTCCGGCGGCCTGGACCTTCTTGGCATGACGCGTGCGCGGTTCGCCGCGCCAGTCATTGTAGGTGACCGTCAGGGAATTCTCGTCGAGCATGGCTGCCTGGACGCGCGGCCAGGGGCACATATAGGTGCAGACCTGCTCGCGCATCAGCCCGCCGAACGTGTAGGTCGTCGCCGTCAGCACGGCGACGGTGATGTAGGCGACAGGCGCTGCCGTACCGGTGAAGAGTTCGCCGAGCAGCCTTGGCGCGTCGGCGAAATAAAAGATCCAGGCGCCACCGGTCAGCGCGCCTATGACCAGCCAGATGGCGTGTTTCGATACCCGCAGCACGACCTTACGGCTGGTCCAGGGACCGGCATCGAGCTTCATGCGTGCGTTGCGATCGCCCTCGATGGCCCGCTCGACGACCAGAAACAGATCGACCCACACGGTCTGCGGGCATGTGTAGCCGCACCAGGCACGGCCGACAGTCGACGTGATCAGGAAGAGTCCAACGCCGGCCATAACCAGAAGGCCTGCCACATAGTAAAATTCCTGCGGCCATATCTCGATGAAGAAGAAATAGAAGCGCCGGTTGGCGACATCGAGCAGCACCGCCTGATCCGGAGCAAAAGGGCCACGGTCCCAGCGCAGCCACGGCGTCAGATAGTAGATGCCGAGCGTCACCGCCATCACCAGCCATTTGAACTGGCGAAAACTGCCCGAGGCCCGCTTCGGGAAGACCTTCTTGCGCGCGGCATACATTGGCTGACGCACCTTGGCGGAGTTTACCGACGTGGGTTCGATCCGTTCTATTTGCGTGTTATCAAGCACGAGAAGCTCCAGTCACCAGCGACGATTTCGCCGGAAGCCGACTCATCGGTTCTGGATGATGCCGAGGCCCGGCTTGCGCCGGGCCTCGTCGCTTGGCGGGAGGGGGAGGACGAGAATAGGCTTCTGCTCCTATTCTCCGCCGCCAAGCGAATGGATGTAGACCGCCAGTTCCTTGACCTTGATCTCGCCGAGGCGCGCGCCCCAGGCCGGCATCACGCCCTGTTTCGGCGCGGTGACCTGGGCGGCGATGAACGCTTCGCCAGATCCGTAGAGCCAGATGGCGTCGGTCAGATCTGGAGCGCCGAGTTCCTTGTTGCCTTTTGCATTGTCGCCATGACAGGCCACGCAGTTTTCGGCGAAGACCTTGGCGCCGGGCGCGACCAACGATTGATCGCCGACAGTGCCGGACAGGCTGGCAACGTAGGTGCTGACCTGTTTGATCTGATCGGCGGTGATGATGTCGCCAAAGGCCGGCATTTCCGACAGGCGCGTAGCCGGGTCGGAGGCGAAGCGGATGCCATGCGTGATTGTCTGCTGGATTTGGTCCACCTCGCCGCCCCACAGCCAGTCGTCATCGTTGAGGTTGGGGAAGCCCTTGGACCCCTGGGCGCCGGAACCGTGGCACTGCACGCAATTGACCTTGAACGCGGCGGCGCCGGCAGCGACGGCGAATTCGCGCAGCGTGTCATCCGCAGCAATCTCCGAAACACTTTTCGACTCTATTGCGGCGACATATTTGCCCTTTGCCGCTTCGGCCGCGGACAACTCGTTCTTGACTTCGTTGCGGCTGGAATAGCCAAGTACGCCCTTTGTCGCGGAGTGCAACAGCGGCCATGCCGGGTAGGCAATTGTGTAACCGATCGCCCAGACAATGGTGATGTAGAAGGTGATGACCCACCAGCGCGGGAGCGGATTGTTCAGCTCGCGGATACCATCCCATTCATGGCCGGTCGTCGAGATGCCGGAAACCTCGTCAATGTGATCGCTGCTCATGATCAGTCCTCCTTCAGAGGAATTTGAGCTGCTTCGCCGGCTTGCCTGCGGCTGCCGGGGCGAAGAGCAAAGGCAACGGATCCGATGAAGAAAAGAGCCATGGCAAGCAGGCCCCAGCTGTCGGCAAACTCCCGCATGAAATTGTACGTCATCGCCATTGTCCTCAGCGGTAGCCGGCGGTCTCATCGTAGTTCTTGAAATCGACAAGCGTGCCGAGCATCTGGAGATAAGAAACCAGGGCGTCCATTTCGGTGACTTGCTGCGGATCACCGTCGAAATCGCCTATCCTGGCCTTGGGGTAGCGGGCCTCGAGGCCGGACGTGTCAGCGTTGGGATCGGCCTGCGCCATCAGATCGGCATTGGCGTTAGCGATCATGTCATCGGTGTAAGGGACACCGACACGCCTGTTTGCGACCAGATGCGTCGAGAAGTCCTTCACCGCGATCGGCGTGTCCTTCAGAAAGCCATAGCTCGGCATGATCGATTCCGGCACCACGTTCCGTGGATCCGTCAGGTGTTCGACCTGCCACAGATTCGAATAGCGGTCGCCCACCCGGGCGAGGTCCGGTCCGGTGCGCTTCGATCCCCACTGGAAGGGGTGGTCATACATCGACTCGGCCGCCAGGCTGTAATGGCCGTAGCGCTCAACCTCGTCACGGAACGGGCGGATCATCTGGCTGTGGCAGAGATAGCAGCCCTCGCGCACATAGATGTTGCGCCCGGCAAGTTCGAGCGGCGAGTAAGGCCGCATGCCTTCGACTTTCTCGATCGTGTTGTCGAGGTAGAAGAGCGGCGCGATCTCGACGATGCCGCCGATTGTCACGACCAGCAGCGACCCGAGGAGAAGAAGTGTAGCGTTCTTCTCGATGACCGCGTGTCTGTTCATCAACCTCATTTTCTGTCTCATCATCGCGCAAGCTGGAGGGCGGGAACGGAGCCGGGCATCGGATCCTCCTCGCGCCGGTAGCCCAGGATGGTCATGGCGACGTTCCAGGCCATGATCAGGGCGCCGGACAGGTACATGGCTCCGCCGATGGCGCGCATCACATAGTAGGGGTGCATGGCGGCGACCGTTTCGGCGAAGGAATAGACCAGGAAGCCCTGCTCGTCGTATTCGCGCCACATCAGGCCCTGCATGATGCCGGACACCCACATGACCGCGGCGTAGACAACGATGCCAAGCGTCGCCAGCCAGAAGTGCCAGGTGACCAGCCGCAGCGAATAGAGTCGTTCACGGTTCCACAGCTTCGGCACCATAAAGTAGATCGCGCCGAACGAGATCATGCCGACCCAGCCGAGTGCGCCCGAATGGACGTGTCCTATGGTCCAGTCGGTATAGTGCGACAGCGAGTTGACCGTCTTGATCGACATCATCGGACCCTCGAAGGTGGACATGCCGTAGAAGGCAATGGCCATCACCATCATGCGGATGATCGGATCGGTGCGGAGCTTGTCCCAGGCGCCCGACAGCGTCATCAGGCCATTGATCATGCCGCCCCATGACGGCATCCACAGCATGATCGAGAACACCATGCCGAGCGTCTGCGCCCAATCGGGCAAGGCGGTGTAGTGCAGGTGATGGGGTCCAGCCCAGATGTAGAGAAAGATGATTGCCCAGAAATGGACGATCGACAGCCGGTAGGAATAGACCGGCCGGTTCGCCTGCTTGGGTACGAAATAATACATCATGCCGAGAAAGCCGGCGGTCAGAAAGAAGCCCACGGCGTTGTGGCCATACCACCATTGCGTCAGAGCGTCCTGGACCCCGGAGAAAGCCGAATAGCTCTTCGAGCCCAGGAAGGAGGCCGGCATCGACAGGTTGTTGACCACGTGCAGCATCGCGATGGTGACGATGAAGGAGAGGTAGAACCAGTTGGCGACGTAGATGTGGGGTTCCTTGCGCTTCAGGATCGTGCCGAGGAACAGGATGAGATAGGCGACCCAGACGATGGTCAGCCAAATGTCCACATACCATTCGGGTTCCGCATATTCGCGGCTCTCGGTGATGCCGAGCAGATAGCCTGTCGCTGCCATCACGATGAAGAGCTGGTAACCCCAGAACACGAACCAGGCGAGATCGCCACCGAATAGCCGGGCGCGGCAGGTGCGTTGCACGACATAGAGAGACGTGCAGAGCAGCGCGTTGCCGCCGAAGGCGAAGACGACTCCCGACGTATGCAGTGGCCGTAAACGGCCAAAGTTGAACCAGGGCTGGATGTTGAGATCGGGATAGGCAAGCTGCAGCGCGATGACCACGCCGACAAGCATGCCGATGACACCCCAGAACATGGTGGCGATGGCGCCATAGCGGATTGGCCCGTCCATGTAAGCGGACGGGTCGATCGGCGCGGCAGGCTTGAACTCAGTGTTGCGCAACAGGATCGCAGTGAAGCCAGCCAAGGCGAAGAATAAGACCCACATATGCTGGCGAAAGGGTTCATCCACCCCAGCGCCAGCGGCCACCAAAGCCGCGAATGCGAACAGGCTTAGAAGCACGATTTCTTTGCCGAATTTCATCGCAAGCCCCGATTTCCAATTCCGGCGGATGCCAAACCGCGGTGCCTTATTGCGCAGCCGTCGCCTGCTCGCCCTGATCCATGTCAGAGCCGCACCATTTTGCTTCGAGCAGCATCGAGTTCGGTGCGATCAGACTGTGTCGAATGTGGAAGTGCAGCACCGGCCGACGGTCTATGGACAGGCCCGGCGTCCCCAGTCGGGGCCCGGGTAGAAGGCGACCGCGGGCGTGTGGGGAAGCGCACCTTCTGTGACGCTGGTAAGCAGGCCGATGCCTTACCGAACGTCGATCGTTTCAATGCCTTGGAACAGCCAGCGCCAGCGTTGCGCTGCCTTCGCGACATTTATGGTTTGGGGAGACGGCGATTTTCGCCTGCGTATGAGGCATATTGACTTCGGCCAAGTGTGGATGCTTCGCCGACGAGCCGAAACGCAACTGGCGTATACGATCGGATGGAGAACGGGCTGTCGCTACGCGATGTCTTCTGAGCCCAACGCGAGCATGCCCTGCCCCGAATGAAGTAAGTGGCGTGGGCCATGCAGCTTCGTGTCATTCAAACGGCTATTGCGCCTCGGCCGCCGCAGCGCCGTTCCAGCCGGCTCATGCTGTCCACGGTGACGCGGCGGTTGTTCTCGATCCGAATCACGCCGTCCATTCTCAGGCTGGTCAGCTGACGGCTCACGGTCTCGTTTGTGATGCCAAGGAAATCAGATATGTCGGCACGCGTCATCGGCAGCTCGAAGCACGCCGACCTAGCCGCCGGGTCAACATTGGAGTCGATGTTCCGGGCAATCATGAGGAGAAAGCTCGCCACCTTCTCTGGTGCGGTCTTGCGCCCCAGAGTCACCATCCATTCGCGGGCCTCGTCAAGTTCGTTCAGCGCCTGCTTGAGCAGGCGATGCACAAATTCGGGTGACTGCTTCATCATCCGTTCGATGGCCGCTCTCGGAAACGAGCATAGCGAGACAGCTGTTGCCGCTTCCGCATTGATCGCACTTTTCATCTTGAAGGGCCGTCCCAGAAAATCCGGCGCGAACTGGAGACCGACGATCTGCTGGCGGCCGTCCGAAAGGCTCTTCGTGAGCTTCACCACGCCTGAAAGCACGTTTGAATAACAGTCGACCGCCTCGGCGTCGCCGATCAGTTCGACCCCCGGCTCGATATTGTGCCGCGACGACGTCTTGGCGAGCTGAGCCAAATCGTCTGGCTCGAGCGCGCCACAGACACCGCGGCGCCGTGCCTCGCAAGGCAGGCAAAGAACGGGAATGCCGGAACTGTGAATATCCTGCCGTAATGTCATTCGATCGCTCTACCGGTCCAGTACGGGCAGGATAGCAATCCACGGTAGAAAAATCCTTGCGGCAGTTTGTCCGTGCTGAAGGTTGATCGAAATCAGGGCTTAGGCTCATCCAAGCATCCACAGTTCGGGCGACGCAAACACGGTGGACCACGACATGCGACAAAAGCTAGCTGCCAGACTTGGCGAGAACGTCCCGCGCTATACCAGTTATCCGACTGCGCCCCATTTCCATGCGGGGGTCGATGCCGTCGTTTACCGAGGCTGGTTGGAGGCGCTCGAAGGTGGTGACGAGATATCGCTTTACCTGCATATTCCCTATTGCGACAGGCTCTGCTGGTTCTGCGCGTGCCATACCAAACAGACGCGCCACTACGAGCCGGTGGCCGCTTATCTGCGCTCGCTGTATGCGGAGATCGCGACGGTTGGCGGCCTTGTTGCCGGCAAGGGGCGAGTTCGCGCGGTTCATTTCGGCGGCGGTTCCCCGACGATGCTGGAGCCCGTGGACATCATGATGCTGGGCACGGTGCTGCGGGACAATTTCGATTTTCTTGGCGGTGCGACGATCAGTGTCGAGGTCGATCCGAACGATACGGACGAGGCCCGCCTCGATGCGCTTGCCGAAACCGGCATGACCCGTGCGAGCCTCGGCGTCCAGGACTTCGATCCGAAGGTTCAGAAGACAATCAACCGCGAGCAGAGCTTTTTGCAGACGAAAGCGGTAGTCGACGGTGTTCGTTCGCGCGGCGTCGAATCGGTCAATCTAGACCTGCTCTACGGCTTGCCGCACCAGACGAGGGAGAGCGTCTCCTCCACCGTCGCGCAGGCGCTGACCTTGGAACCCGACAGGATAGCGCTTTTTGGCTATGCTCATGTGCCGTGGTTCAAGAAACATCAGACCATGATTGATGAGGCCTGGTTGCCAGGGCCGGAGGAGCGGTTTGCCCAATCACAACTGGCAGCCCACGCTATTCTTGACCAAGGATACCAAGCAATCGGGCTCGACCATTTCGCCAAACCAGGCGATGCTCTGGCCCTTGCCGCCCGCGCCGGAACACTGCACCGGAACTTTCAGGGTTACACTGACGATTGCTGCGAAACCTTAATCGGGCTCGGCCCGTCATCCATCAGCCAGTTTCGCCAGGGCTACGTCCAAAACATGGCCTGGACCGCCGAGTACGGACGCATGGTCGCGGATGGCGGGCTGGCCGCTGTTCGGGGTATCGCGCTTTCGGACGACGATCGGCTCCGTGGCTGGATCATCGAGCGGCTGATGTGCGACTTCGCCTTCTCGGCGATCGATCTGGTGGAACGCTTCGGCGAAGCCGGCCAGAGGCTCCTCCTTCAGTCGAGTTCCATGGCCCTCCACGATGCGGTTCGATTGCTTGAACTTGATGGCGACAGATTCGTTGTGCCGGCTGAAAGTCGCCCTTTCGTCCGAAGCATCGCGGCCAGGTTCGACAAATATTTCGAAACTGGAACGGCCAGGCACTCGGCGGCAGTGTGAGCACCGCAGAGGAACGGTCATGGCTCTCACTCGTCGTGGACCGCGGTACGTTTGTTGATCGGCGACCGTCGTATCGAGACAAGATTCGGAGCGGACCAGACGCGTCTTGGCGCAGCGACGATATCGTCCGCTCGAGCCCTGCCTGTCAGATCATGGTTGTCGGCGACAGCTCCCTTCGACCTGAACCACCCGTTCACCCGAATTCTGCCGGCGCAGTTCCAGTGGAAAGGGCCTGGCTTAGACGGCTCTCTTGTTACCCCAGAGCACAACGTGCAGCTGCGGTAGCACGCGGGCCTCGAACCATCTGTCGCGGGTCACGCTGTCAACCAGCCACTCCATGCGCTTCAATATTCCGTCAAGGTCGACAGGCGCGTCATCATTTGTGGGGTGTGGCGGCGTGTGATTGCCGGGCTGCAGATAGATCGGAAGTTGCGGAAATTGCGCAGCGGCGTCTTTCGCGTAGGTGTAGTCCCTTTCGTCGAAAACAATGAGCTTGAGCACGACTTGGGGCTTGCCTTGTGCCGCCTGGAGGCACGCCTCGACAGCGGCCCAATCTGTCGTCATTTGGCTTGACGGCGGCTTTGGGCTGAGGATCAGCACGTCAAGCCGCTCAAACCAGTCCCTGGCAAGCGACCCTTGGGTTTCCAGGGCAAAACGGTAACCGTCACCATGGCCCCGGTCGATGAGCGCGCCGAGCGGCTGGATGGCCGGATTGCCGCCTGATAGCGACACCATCAGCGGGCGGCCACCGGAAAGGGCAAGCACATTTTTCCACACCGCGCCAACGGACATCATCTCCCATTCATGGCGGAATTGATTGTCCACAGCATGGAGGCTGTCGCACCAGGAACAGCGATAGTCACACCCGCCGGTTCTGACGAAGATCGTCGGCAAACCTATGAGCACGCCCTCGCCCTGGATCGTCGGCCCGAAAATCTCGCTAACGCGGATTGCGGGATGAGTATTCGTCATGGCCGGTATTCCGCCCAGGTTTTCGGCGTTTCGCTCACCCGCACGGCCGCGGTTTCGCTCAGGCGTGCCTTGCACCAGTCGTAGAAATGTCTGGCCAGATATTCCGCCGTGACTTGCTCGTGTCCCAGCACGTCGTTGAGATGTCGATGGTCGAAGCTCTCGTCGATGTAGCGTTTGAATGGCGCCAAGTCGTGGTAGTCGCGCACGAAGCCGTGATCGTCCAGTCCATCCGCTGAAAGCTCCACTTCGACGATGTAGTTATGTCCGTGCAGGCGCGCGCATTGGTGATCGGGTGGCAATGAGGTGAGCTGATGCGAGGCTGAGAAGTGGAATTCCTTGGTGATGCGGAACATTACGCGGTGGTCCTTCGCAGCGCTCCGAGCCAGAAGTCGGAGTCCTCATACTGGGTTGGGTCCGGGTGCCCAGCGATGTGAAACGCCTCACGCCGCTCGACGCAGGTCCCGCACCTCCCGCAATGACGCTCGGCGCCCTTGTAACAGGACCAGGTCTGCGCAAACGGCGTGCCGTATGTGGCTCCATCCCTAACAATGTCCGCCTTCGTCAGGTTCACATAGGGTGCATAAAGGCGAATCTGCGCGTAGCCGTCGAGCGCGTGGTCCTGCATCATCTGGAAAGCGTCGATGAAGGCCGGACGGCAATCGGGATAGACTATATGATCCCCACCATGCACGGCCGTCGCCACTGCGTCAGCGTCTTGCGCTGCGGCGAGGCCGAAGGCAATGGCCAACATGATGGCGTTCCGGTTGGGCACCACCGTTATCTTCATCGTGTCTTCGGCATAGTGCCCGTCGGGCACGTCCACATTGTCGGTCAGCGCGGAGCCGGAAAGGCCGCCGCCGATCTCGTGGATATCGATGATTCGCTGCGGGACACTCAGGCGCTCCGCGCAAAGGGTGGCGAAGCCCAATTCCTTCCTATGCCGTTGGCCGTAATCGAACGATAGCAGGCCGGTAAGCTGGTGCTCCGCTGCCACCTTGTGGGCAAGAGTAACGGAATCCAATCCGCCGGAGCAGACGACGAGAGTCTTCATCGTTGGGTCCTTGTTTTAACCGGGTAGGCTGCGACCGGAGATTTCTCTGCGCTCCAGTACTTCAGGAAAACCCTTTTGTGAAGTGAACGGAGACCAATTCGTGCGCTTGCGTGCGATGCGCAAAAAAGCCTTCGCGGTGAGCTGCAAGGACACGGACTGGCGAGACGTCACCCTTCAGCGGAATGCTCAAAGTCGAACGCTTCTCGGGGACAAAGTTCTCGACGAGCAGAGCCTGGCGGTCCCGAGCGCCGAGCGACGCCATTGCAACGGTTTCGGGGTACAAAGCTGAGATGGGCTTGCCGCAAACAGCTCACTTACCAGGGATGTTCAGCGATGCCGAAATCCAGATATCGGGATGGATTATGAGATCATGAGATCAATTGTCGCGACAGCTTTGGCTGGCCTGCTCCTCGCGTTTCGTAGATGCAGCGCATTCCACTTCAGGATCATTTTGATGAGCACGCCCTCAATGGATGACCGGCGAACCCTGAATAACCGGTCGTGAGCCGACATCTGTGAACAAGCGGTGTCGTCGATTGCAATCACCCATGTCTTGCGCACAGGTACCTTATGGCAGTGGATGAACTGAACTTGATGGTTTTACACATGGCAGTCGAAAGCGTCCGCTCGCTCTCGTTGAGCTTCGCTGAAAAAGCCGCCGAGATAGCCACCAGGAGCCGCGGCATCCTGCTTTTCGACGTGCGGATCGACGGTGACGCGCAGGTCCAGCGGGTCGCAGCCATCCGATATCACGGCGGCCAATTCGGCGTGCTGGCGTTAGACGGACACGGCCTAGTTACCCACTATTGCATCGTTAACGGTATGTTCTCACATTACATTGCGGCCTTGGAGAGCTGGCACAGGATGCCCCTGTCGATGCAGGCCAAGATGGATGCCAACGGCAATGCCCGTCTCTTCGTAGCGGCGTTGCGGGATGCCGGACATATGCTGGGCACCTAGCATTTGGCCAGAATGCATCTCTGAATTTGCAAGTGCATCATTGCGATGGCGCCGGCATGATCGTCATGCTCGAAAAGGGCTGCGGCGGCCGCGGCAAAGCGGTCGCCCGATGATGGTGTCAACGGCGTTGCATCGATGCGAGCGTTTAGAACAGAGGTCTCCTCCTGGCATCGAGCGCATGCAAGGAGCTACGCAAGCGCAAATGTATCAAGTATTTTGAAGGGACGACCCCTCATGCATATGTTAGCTGCGATGCACGGGCGGCATAAGCCTCGTTGCCATCTAGCCGCCTTGATGCACGGCGATAAGCTTTTGACGGCCTGAAGCGACGCTGTGGTCGCCGTTGCGGTGCTTTTCCACGCGCCTCGTCAGGCGCCGGGATTGCTCCGTCGTGATGGCAGGCGGGGGTTTGCAGGTTGCGATCAGCGGGTTTGTTTCGGGAGGTCTGCGCCCCATCGTTCATGTCGCGAGTCGCGGGATGCGACTGAGGACGATGCGCAGGATGCGCTGGTCCGGGCAGGATGTCGGCAGGTGCAGGCGGATTTGGGTTTTCATCTCGACCACGCGCGGCGATCTTGATGAGGCGCAGTCGCAGCATCTCGAATTGGGCGACTGCAAAGCTCGAGCGTTTCGGCATCGCGGCGCGCAAGCCCACATGAGCCAGTAGGCGCCGGCATGCAGAAACAGCCGGAAGCCGTCGCTCTGTGCAGGAGGTGCGGCTGGCGGCGAGATGCGTCTTCTACGACTTGATGTGGTTCTCGGCCGCGCCGCGCCGACAGTAGACATTCTCGTAGAGCGCCTTGGCCTTGCCACCTGCAAGGTTGGTGACGATGAAGCGGGTATCGGCACCTTGGGCGCCGACCTCGACCCGCGCGATGATGCGCTCGACGCGGCTCCAGCTGGCGGCGCCGTCAACGAGCTCCTTGAACATGCGGACCTTGCCTGTCTTGGCCGACGCTTCCAAGCGTGCTGTCGTGCTGGCCTCCAGATCCGCGACATGCTTGCGCAGGGTCGTGGTGGGCGCGAGGCCAAAGATGAAGTCGACGTCGTTGGCGCAGCACCAGTCGATGACCTGCGGGTTGCAATAATGGCTATCGCCGCCGAGCAGGATCCGGGTGTTCGGCCAGTTGCTCCGGATCGCCCGCACCAGGCGGCGCAGGTGGGGGCGGATCTCAGCCCCGCTCGGCCGGTCCCAGGATCGCGCTGACGAACCGTCCCGCACCATCGAACACTAAGATCGGCTGGAAGCCGTACTCGTCATGGTGGGCATTGAACAGGCGAAGCTGTTGGCCTCCGTGCACAGCGTCGAAGATGTCGTCAATGTCGAGTGCGATCCGCTTCGGCACCTGCCGGAACGAGGCGCAATAGAGATTGACCATCGCCCGCCCATCGCGACCAGCTCCCGCACGCCGGGCAGGTTCTCCAGCCGGCACATCGTCGATTGCGACGCCAGATCCCGACCGGACGTCAGCGCATCCTGGGCCATCTTGAAGACCGGATCGCAGCGCAGCCGATTGGCGTCGTTGCCGTCCTCGTAGCCGGCGGCGATCATCTTCATGCGAAAGCCGATCATGTCCGCCAGGCTGTGGACGACCTGGTCCGGGCAGCGCGGATCGTCGATGCAACGCGCCAGACGCTCGGCCACGCGCAACCGCTTTTCCACCTCGGCCAAGGCCAGAACGCCGCTGTTGGACGACAGCATGCCGCCGTCGAAACGGGCGACGACGGACTTGCCGCCGACTGATGACAAACCGCTCAGCGGCAGCGCAAGATCGTTCATGGTGGGTGTGGTCTCCGGGAAATGGTTCGGATCGGCTTAAGCAACCAAATCCTACGTCATTTCAACGGCTTGCGCCACATCCACCAACCCCCATGAATTTGGTTAGGTTGATGCGGCGTGCCGCCGCCGTGAGGCCGCGCTCGCTCAGCAGCGTGTCGAGAACGACGAGAAGATTCAGATCGAGCCCTTTGAAACGCATGTCTTAGCTATCCATAGCGTGGATGAATTTGATTGAAACAAACGATTTTACCAATTTTCCGGAATGTCGCATGGACTTGGCAGGACCTCACGTGCGCCGATCACTGCCTGTATCGCGTGGCAAGTCCCTTGAGAAGAGCCCGAAATAGGAAATCTGTCGCGTGCGGTGGGGATTGTACTGGGAATGAGAGGCAGCGCTCCGATCATGTCGAACTCTCCGACGAATGGCGGACCGGTACAATAGTTGATCGCAGCTGGTCCGGAGCTATGAAACATCTCGATTACATATGAGGTGCCGAGTGAATACGCTGACAGCACCCACCGTCGCAGCGTTTAGCTGACGTTTGACGACGGTTCCTATCCATTTACACGCAGATTCTTGATGTGCTGGCGCAAAACCGGGAGGCCGGCGACTCTTCTTCGTCATCGGGCTGACGCCGCAGAAGCCGGAGCTCGTCCGGTTCCTATGGGCATTGGGCTTGGTCGGTCGCACAGGCTCTATGAGGGGCAATTTTGGCAACGCGACGCGACTCGGGTTTTGAACGACGCCGAAAACGCAAGCTGGAAAGGAACAAGATGGCAGATCAACTCGCCAACGAAATAATCGCCATGATCAAGAAACGCGCCGCGTCGGAGGGCGGCATAGCGCCTGCCACAGGCGGCGAGATAACGGCTGCCACGAGACTGACTTCGCTCGGTATCGATTCACTGGGATTGGCGGACGTTCTCTGGGACCTGGAGCAGGCCTACGGCATCGAGATCGAGATGAATACGGCCGAGGCATGGTCGGATCTCCAGAATGTTGGGGACATGGTGGAAGCCGTGCGCAGCTTGCTCGCTAAGGGGGTGTGAATGGACAGGCGCGTCGTGATTACTGGGATTGGCGGGATTTGCGGGCTTGGGACCAACGCCGCCGCCATTTGGACAGAGATGCGAGAAGGCCGCTCCGCCATCGGCCCAATCGTCAACTCCGAGCTCCATGAATTGAGGGTCAGGATCGGTGCCGAGATCAAAGCGCTGCCGGAGCATGACATCGACGGCAAGCAACTCATCTCCATGGACCGCTTCAGCCTGCTCGCTGTGCTTGCGGCGCGCGAAGCCATGCGTCAGGCCGGACTTTCCTCCAAAGACGGAAATAGCTATCGCTTCGGTGCGACGGTGGGCGTTGGCGGCTGCGGGTGGGATGCGATCGAGCAAACCTACCGCGCCATCCTTCTGGGCGGTAAGCGTGCCGCTCTCTTGACTGTACCCAAGGCGATGCCGGGTGCCGCTGCCGGCCAGGTCAGCATGAGTCTCGGCCTGCGCGGGCCGGTCTTCGGCGTCACGTCCGCCTGTTCCTCGGCAAACCATGCGATTGCCTGCGCGGTGGACCAGATCAGGCACGGCCGGGCCGACGTGATGCTTGCCGGCGGCAGCGAAGCGCCGCTCATATGGGGTGTGCTGAAGGCATGGGAAGCGATCCGCGTGCTTTCGCCCGATACTTGCCGGCCATTCTCGGCCGATCGCCAGGGCCTGTCGCTTGGTGAAGGCGCCGGCATGGCGGTGCTGGAAAGCTACGAGCATGCCCTGGCTCGGGGCGCCACCATCCTTGCCGAAATTGCCGGTGCCGGCCTTTCCGCCGATGCGTCCGACATCGTCGCGCCGACTGTCGAGGGGCCGGAGGCAGCAATGCGGGCCTGCCTTGCCGATGCCAGGCTGGACGCCGAGGATGTCGACTATCTCAACGCGCACGGCACCGGCACCAAGGCCAACGACCAGATCGAGACGGCGGCGATCAAGCGCGTCTTCGGTCAGCACGCCTTCTCAATGTCCATTTCTTCTACCAAGTCCATGCACGCGCATTGCCTCGGCGCGTCCGGCGCGCTCGAGTTGATCGCCTGCGTGATGGCTATCCGTGAGAGCGTCGTGCCGCCGACTGCCAATTATCGTGAGCTGGACCCCGATTGCGATCTCGACGTCACGCCCAATGTGGCACGTGAGCGCAAGGTGCGCGTGGCACTGAGCAACTCCTTCGCCTTTGGCGGCACGAACGCGGTTCTGGCGTTCAGGCAGGTGTAGAAGCCATGAGAGATGCCTCCGGCAACATTATCTCTCGCATCCAGATGCTTGCCGGATAACTATTGTGAAGGGCGGGTCATTGACCGCCTCGGCGAATGCGGGAAGTGGCACGGAAGCTCGACGATCCGGGGGTATCGTCTTTGCGAAATTCTTAACTGTTGAAGCGGCTTGGACGTACCGCCGCCCCGTAAAAGGTAAGCGAGGCCCTGCGGGCTCGGCTTGAGGGTCTGAAGCTGTACACGGCAATGTCTGGAAGCCGCAGGGTCGGCTCTGCGCCCGTTATAGTCGCCTGAGTGCTGCCGGCCCGGCCGCGTCGCGGGCGCCGTCAACGAACTCCTTGAACCTGCGGACCTTGCCTGTCTTGGCCGACGCTTCGAAGCGCGCCGTCGTGCTGGCCTCCAGAT
>NZ_JAMYSC010000093.1:0-17554 GCF_040321755.1 Mesorhizobium sp. M0276
CTCTTACTGTCGGCTGCGTCCGAAGCGCTGGCGGCCGATGTGGGAAGCATAGGCTTCAAATGTGCGGATGACAAAATCTTACAGGTCACTGCCTGCCCTTTCGGGTGTCCGAGGGAAGCGGAGGGTTCGAAGCCGCCCCACGGTCAAACCGCTGAGTGCTCTGACGGTTTTGAAGGCCCGCCCCCGACACACCTCTTGGTGCGATGCATATCGGGGGCAGGGAAGGTGGTCAGTCGGCGAAGGCTGTGCCGGTCTTCCGGGCCGCTGCTATGGCTTGGGCATGCCCGTGGAAGACGTGCCATTCGCAGTTGGCCGCAGCCCCTGCGGAGCGCCGGGTAATCAGCCTCGTCGACGTGTTCGAGGTACGTCGCCAGCGTCAGCCCATGCTGCCGAAGCACATTGCGGTCCAGGTGCTGGCTGAACGCAGCCACAACAACATCAGCCTCAACCTCCTCGATCCCGAAGGCCTTCCCCGGTCTCCATTTCTCAGTCGCGACATAGGCGTCAACGATGAATTGCTGTTGAGGTTCGCCGTGCGTCTCCTAAAGCGGTCAAAGCTCTGGTCGGCTGCCCCCGGGTCCTGTGGTGAAAGAGAAAGGGCGCACGGGGTCGACGCGCGTTGCTTCTCTCTCGGTTGGGCCCCGAAATTTCTACCAAACATTCCCGACCTACATTAGAGTTCCCTTATGGTATCCCTGCGGTACGACGCCAGGCAGGAATCGAACGAGACCTGGACGGTGTTCGACCTATTCACCGGGCTTCCGGCTGTGTTCGATGGCTACCCAGCCGTCGATCTCGACATGGAGTATGCCCGACGATCTGGTAGACATCCTGAACGCTATCGACTTGAAACGCAGGGTCGGCCGAGGTGATCTCTGATTGGAACCATAATGTCCTGAACGAGTTTGACGCTAGGGGTGGAGTAGTTCCCAATCATGGCCGACCACTATCGATCAGGGCAGATGTCGGCCGAGAACGCTGTTCGGCAGATGATTGCGTCCGATGAAACCCGTCATTACCTTTACAAGTGTTAGATTTGAAGGTCGAGGTGCATTGATTTCTTCATCTCGTGACCCATCAGATGACCGGCTGGGTTCTCCCACGTGGGAGGGTGCGATGAAATCTCAAGCGGTCTTGAAGCCCCTGACCACCGCAAGGGAGCTGGTCGAGGCGGCGATCCATTTCATCCCGGTCGGCAGCATCGTCTCAGTCCGAGACATCGTTGCCGCAGTCCGCAAAGCTGACCCCGATCTACAAGTGACCGACTGTGAATTGGTCGAGACCATCATGGACCGAGCCACGCTCCATGGGCAATTCGTGTGTTTCGATCTCAGACAAGTCTGATGAGCCTTCACTGGTTCGACCCTCCGGTCCCTATCAGCGGCAAGAGCGCCGGTACGACCTACAACGTCAACAACGTCGAGGCAGCCTCCGCGCATCTTTTCAAGTGGACCAAACGTGGCCCTAAGTGGAAGGTTGCGACGGACGTTTGCAGGGCCGCTCTGGGTGATCGAGCAACACCTCAGGAGGCCCGGCGGTGCTTCAGGCTCGCTGCCATTGAGGAGGGCGTGCTGCTTGCTTAAAAAGCAGGCGAAGTATCGGATGCTTAATCCCGAACATTTTCCATGAGTGTTCACCGTGCATCCAAGATAGTTGCTATGGATTACCTTAAGGACGGGGCAGGGGGGCTCAAGATGTCCGTTCTTCCCCTCCTGCCGCAGTCGGCGGAAGAATTAGTCTGAACGACTTGCGAAAACTGGCTGAAGATGAGGCCTGAAAGTTGCGCCATGTTGCCGTTCAGCCTTGGGCATCGCGCTCCGCTACGGTCACGCCGTCCATGACCCTGTCACTCGGAGAGGGGCCGGATTGCCTGATCATCATCGACGAGTTGGCAGGACAGGCATTGGCCGAGGGAGGCGAACAATCGCCCCAGCGGTGCTGTCGCTTGTTTGCGCCTCCGGCACCGTCCCGACGTTGGACTAGCCCAAGAAAGCCACTGAGGGCGACACGAGCGACCAGATGGCGTTCCGCTGCGCCGATGATGAGCGTTGCTCCCGAAGGCAACACTCAGCCCGCTCGGTTCGATGGGTTTAAGCCTGAGCTGCAGAACAGAGCAGCGGCGAACGCCTGTCCGAGCATGCACATCGTCGCGTCGGGATTGTGATAGCGGAGGAACGCTGTCTATGGATCGCGTCAAATCACCAGTACATACATCGGCTATTTGAGGTTCGCCTCAAGCTCTTCATTCCCAAAAGAATTGTCTCCCAGGTGCGGCTCGATATCCGAAGCCTGGCGATCCTGTGCCACAGGCTTGCCTTCAGGTCCGCACCCGCAGGGATTGCTCCAGCCTGTCGGCGATCTGTGTGACGACATAGGCGATCACCATGTAGATCACGACGGCAATCACGAAGGCTTCGAGGTAGTAGAAGTTCAACGCTGCGGTCAGCTGGGACTGCGCGAATATATCGACGACCTCGATGGCGAATCCAAGCGAGAGCGCCTTCATGATGACCATCATCGAGGTGGTCAGGTCGGGAATTGCCGTGAGGGCCACCTGGGGAAACAGCACCCGTCGAAACAGTTGGCCCTTCGTATAGCCCAGCGAATAGGCCGCGTCGGACTGACCCGTGTCAAAGGCGTTGAGGGCTCCTTTGATGATCTCCGCCTGAAACGCGGCGACACAGCCGGTTATCGCAATGACAAGGATAACCCAGTTGGGCGTTTCGTGGGCGTTGAAGTCTATGCCGACCAATGAAAACAGAAACTGGAGCGCTGGGGGACGACCGAAATAGGCCAGGAAAATAACGATCACCATCGGGACGCCCTTGAACACGACCTTATAGGTCACGACAAGCTCCCGCAGTAGCGGGATCCGCCTATATTCGACGAGCGCAAAAAGGCTGCCGACGATCGTCGACAGGACGAAAATCGTGAACGCCATGGCAAGCGTTACGGGTACGGCGCCCAGAATTTCCTGCGAGTCTTGGAGCAAAATGTCGGTATCAAACATGGTCGAATACCCTCGTTCCGTTCAGGCGCTCGCGATGAGCGCGTTCTTGATCTGAGCTTTTGCCGTTGCCTCTGGTGCCTGCATGGGGGAGCGAAGCTCGAAGAAGCGCACGATGAGCCAGGCAATCAGGCACATCACCGAATAGATGACCGCCAGCACGAGGTACGTTTCGAACTGGTACTGATTATAGTCGCGCTCCATGATCAAATGCGCAGTCGCCATGACGTCCGCCGCCCCGATGTACATCACCAGCGCAACGTTATGGATCAGGTAGATGACGGAGTTCCCGTAGCCGGGCAACGCAAAGTGCACCGCTTGCGGGCCGACAACGCGAGTGATTTTCTGGCGGAAGGTATATCCAAGACTGTCGGCCGCATCATGCTGGCCGCGATCGACGGCCAGGTATGCAGGGCGGAGGACTTCCGACAGGTAGCCGCCGTGGTAAAAACTCAATGCCACCATCGCGGCGATCGTCGGCGAGAAAAAGTCTTCGGAGCCGAACAGAACCACCAACAAGGGAAGCCCGTAGAATGCGACGAACAACTGGAGGACGACAGGAACGCTGCGGGCATAGGATACGTAGAGGTCCGCCAGGTGGCTGATCACTGGCACCCTGTGAACCCGCAGAGTTGTCGCGAGGAGAGCCAGGCAGAACCCAGCAATGAGGGCCGTAAACGTGATGGCGAGCGTCAGCGGCAACGCCGAGAGCAACTCGGGAATCATAGCAGAAACATCCACTTTGACACGCTCCTTCTTGCGATTTAGCCTCGCCGTTGACTATCCAAATGCGGTGAGGGCGGTCTTGTTACTTCATGTACTTTACGATGTCCTCGCCGAACCACTTCTGTGAGAGCTTGTCGATCGTGCCGTCGTCCTTGAGTTGCTTGAGCACCTTGTTGACGTCCTCGGCCAGGACCTTGTTTTCATCCGACTTGTGAATCAGCATGTAGGTATTGTTGCTGTAAACGGGATCTGAGGCGACAATATCGAGCTTCTTATTGTCGATAACGGCCTGTTCACCGAGATTAGACGGTAGAACCAATGCGTCGAACTTGCCGTTTTGAACTTCGTCCAGGCGGTTCGGATAAGGGATGCCCGCGCTCGACGCCGTGACGTCGAGTTTGTACTGGGGGTTCTCTTTCTGCCAATTCATGATGAACTTGTAGGTTCCACCGCCGGCTGTGGTCGGAACGATCCTTTTGCCGACCAGGTCTTTCATTTCCTTGATGCCGCTGTCTTTCTTGCTGTAGATTTTCATCAGACTGGCCCCCATCGGGTTTTCCGGAATGATGAATTGCTTGGCGCGCTCGGGCGACTTGTAGTAGCCGCCGACCGCGATGTCGTACTTCCCGGTGGCAAGGCCGGTTTCCTGAGCGATGTCCGAGACACCTTCCATTTCGAACTTGTACTGCGGCAGCTTTGCGTTGATCGCTTTGAGGAGTTCGGGTTCATATCCTTGTGGTTCGACGCCGATCGCCCCCCAGGCCAGCGGCTTGGATTCTGCGGACGTTGCGATCTTGATGGTCCGCACGCCCTCACCAAAGCTGGACCCCGCACTTGCGAGGGCGATTGCCATGCCGCCCGCTACTGCTAGAGCGAATCGACGGGAAGAACTGAATTTGATTGCAGACATTGCTTATGTTCCCTTCTTATTGGAGTGAGTGTTCAGAACTGAGAAACTGAGCAAGCCTTGGGCTGGACGGTGAATCGAAGATCTCAGCCGGGCTGCCATCGGCGGCAACGACGCCCCGATCCATGAAAACGATGCGGTTAGAGATGCTTTTTGCAAATTGCATCTCGTGGGTCACAAGGAGCGAAGTGATGCCAGACGATGTGACGTCTCTAATCACCTTCAGAACTTCGCCAACAAGTTCAGGATCCAGCGATGACGTCGGCTCGTCGAAGAGCATCACATCCGGCCGAACTGCCAGCGCACGTGCGATGCCTGTACGCTGAAGCTGGCCGCCCGAGAGCTGGGATGGATAGCTGTCTCGCTTGGAGGAGAGGCCGACCCGGTCGAGCTCTCTGAGCGCGATTTCCTGAGCCTCTTCCTTGGATTTGCGCTGCACCACGACCAGCGGATCCATGACGTTCTGAATGACCGTCATGTTCTTGAAGACGTTGAACTGCTGGAAGACCATTGCTGTCCGCAATCGGATCGCCTGGACAGCATTCTTGTCGGCTCGCTGATAGTCCATCTGGATCTGATCGAACGCGATAGTCCCGGATGAGGGCCTGGCCAGATAGTTGATGCACTTCAGCAGCGTGGTCTTGCCGGTGCCGCTAGGGCCGATGATCGACACCACATCTCCGCGTTTCACCGAAAGATTGACGCCGTTCAGGACCTGGGTGGTTCCATAGGACAGTCTTATGTCTTTGAGCTCGAGCATTTCTGATTGGTGTCCTTCATTTCCTAGAGGAGGGACGGACAGCCAGAACAGCTGGATGATTGCGGAGTAGCCAAAAACTCATCTGCATTTTGGTTCCCTCTTATCCCTATGAGCCATCGGTTCAGCCGGCTCTGATTGGAGACGCCTGGCATGGGTGCGGTGACGGTGCGCAATGTCATTTCCCGGTCTGCGCATGGCCGAGAACGTGCATCAGCCGGTTTGCCCAGCCGAAGATCGATATGGCGTGGACAAGGTCGATGATCTCGACATCATTCATGCCGACGGATCGCAGCGCGGCGATATCGTCTGCCGTCGCTTCCGACGGCGCCGCCGACAGGCGGCGGGCAAAGCTGTAGATTGCCGCATCGCGCGGCCCAAGCTTTTCGGGTTTGTCGAGGTACAGCGTGGTGACCACTTGGTCGCTCTTGGTCAGCTCTGCATGCCTGCGGGCGTGGACAACGGCACAGAATTTGCAGCCATTGACGATCGAGGCTCCCAACGCGCCAAGTTCGCGATCGGGACGAGCGAGCCCACCCTCGACGTACATGATTGCGTTGAACAAGATGGTGCGGGCAAGATAGCTTTCCGGATCATGCACAAGGGTCCGTACATATTCCGAAACTTTCTTGGCGGAGGGCGTAACCTTCATCGCATCGAGCTGTTCCGGCGTGGCCTCGGACAGCTCGACCGGCGCGATGTATGGCTGCCAGTTCAGCGGCTTCAGGCGCACCGAGGAAATCATGACGACCTCATCAATCGCAAACCGGTCGCTACCCGCGTCTGGAAATTGACGAAGGCAATCAGTTCGGAGAGCGCGACGATCTGAGGATTGCTCAATCCGGCCTGGGCAAGCAGGGCGATGTCGCTCGCCTGCGCCTTTTTCGGCGTCAACGTGACCAGGTCGGCGTGCCGGGCGATAGTCGCCAATGGCTCTTTCAGAGCAGTTTCGCCCTGGGCCACGGCCAGAAGCTGCCCTGTCGCATCAAGCTGAGCCAATTGCGTGTCAAATTGCTCTACCAAGGCAGCATCGCCATTCAGGGCGGCCATGCGACGAGCAAGAGCAACTCGCAAAATCGGCGCCAAACCTTGGTCGTGGGCGGGGTGCAGTACGGAGATGCGACATTCCTCGGCCCCTTGCACGAATTCCGGCCGAAACCGACGCGCTCTGAAAAGCTCATCGTCCGGCGAAAGACCGGCGGCTTTGTCAATTGCGTCGATCACCACGCGGCCTCCCTCTGCAGCAAGGGTGTTGAATCGACCCATTCGTCGCCCAGAAGTTCGGGCGTGTCGTAGGCGATCAGATTGGCGAAGTGGGTTTCGACATCCTCGGCAAACAGCGATGCGGCAATGCCGCGGACCAGACGGTCGGCCCCGGCGGTGACGGCCGGGATATCGCCGGAGACCTTGCCATGGGTCAGCATGGCGGCGTCGTTGAAGCAGTGGATATGCGCCAGCATCGGGCAGGAGCCGGGGACGCGTTCGCGAAACTCGAAGGCGGGACCGAGATCCGGCGCGTCCGACATGCCTGCACGAGCCGGCCCCATATCCGGCCTATATCGGCCATCCGACCAGGTGCGGATATGTGGGGCGATCGCCGCAAATTCCGGCCGGCCGCTGAAGTCATTTGAAAAGCCGGTTGCCGCGATCAGGAAGTCGTAGCGCATCGGCCCCTGCGTGGTTTCCACCAGCAGGGTCCCGGCCTCCTCCTTCGCCGCAACTATGCCGCAGTCGAGAAGGAACCGAGCATTGGGGTGCCGAGACACGCGAAGTGTCGATGAACGGGGCGGCGGTGTCTGGGTCGAGGCGGTATAATCGAAGAATTTCCACTTCCAGGCGTCGGGCAAGTGATGCATGCCGAGTACAACACCCGGGCTGCCAATGCCGGTCAGCTTGTTGATGCGCGGCATTTCCTTGCGCCGGATCAACATGTCGACAGAGCCGGCTCCCGCCTCGAGTGCCGTTGCGGCATTGTCCATGGACGAAGCACCAGCGCCGATCACCGCCACACGCTTGCCTTTCAGCGCATCGAAATCGATGTCGTCGGCAGAATGGGCCCAATAGGCGCGATCGATGCCGCTGAGGAAATCGGGGACGGCAAAACCGCCCAACCCGGACCGACCGGTGGCCAGAACGAGACGACGGGTGAGAACCCGGCCGGTTTCCGCGCCATCGATATCGATCGCAATCAGATCTCCCACGGCTGTCAGTCCGGTCATGCGCACGCTGTTGCTCACCGGCAGGCCAAGAACCTTGCGGTACCAGACCAGGTAATCCATCCACTGGCCCTTGGGGATTTTATCCAGCGACCGCCAGGCCTCAACGCCCCATTGCGCCGTGAACCAGGCGCGGAACGTCAATTGCGGCAGGCCGAGCGACGGACCGTGCAGGGTTTTCGGCGACCGAAGCGTTTGCATGCGGGCAAAGGTCACCCATGGTCCCTCGAGCCCGGCCGGAGCCGCATCATAAGCCACGACATTGCTTATCCCGGTCAGCACCAGCTTTGCCGTGGCAGCAAGTCCGCACATGCCGGCGCCGATGACCACGACATCGCGGACCGGCACGCCATCGTGTGAACGCGCCGGAACCCATGGCTTGGCGGGCAGTTCGAGAAAGTCGAGATCCTGCGCGAGCTGTGCTTCGAGCGCAGCAAGACCTGTCGACGTTGGCGCGGCGGGGGTATGCTTCATATTCCCGTTCCGTAATTTGTGCCGGACGCAGGATCGCTCACCAATTGGCCAGCCAGGGCCGGATCGAGTTTCTTGAAGCCGACGATCGACCGTTCGGCCACCGCCTCGACCGCATCCATCAACGCCTGCGCGACTGGACGAAGCGGACGTTTTTCGGCAGCCACAACGCCCCAATAAAAGAGAACGGTTGCGTCGATCGGGCGGATGACGACATCGGGCAAGGCGACGCCATAAGCGGTGAGGGGATCGATGACGGCGGCCGCACCGGTCTGACGCACGATCTGTAACGCGCCATATGCAGTATTCGTCCGGATCACTGGCCCGGTGTCGATGCCCCTGGCCGCCAAGGCCTTTGAGACATGCAACTGGAAACGTAGGGGGTTGAGCAGTGTGGCGACGCGTCGACCGGCAAAAGCGGAAAGCGGTATGACGTCAAGTTCAGCCAGCGGATCGTCCTCCCGCACGGCAGCAACATCAGGCGCCGAATAAAGCCGCAGCACATCCAGACCAGGCGTATCGAGCGGCAAGCTTGAAAACCCGATCTCGGCACGTCCGCTGCGCACCTCCTGGGCGACGATCGAGGGCAGAAACTGCCCGAGATGCGTCTCGTGCGGAAGCTCGACACCTCTGAGTTCGGCCATGGCCGTCGGGATCAAGCCGGTTCCGATCGCGGAGGTGGTAACAATCTGCAGGATCCGCCCTCGGCCGGCGGCAATCATCTTGGCCCGCGCAGCAAGCTCGGTGAAGGACATCAGCAAGCGCCGCGCCTCCTCCTCGAAAGCCACACCCTCCTCGGATAACTGCACCCGGCGACCGACACGGTGCAGCAATTCGAAGCCGAGCTCCGCCTCAAGATCCTGAATGGTGCGTGTGACCGAAGGCTGGGAACACCCGAGCATCGCGGCAGCCTTGGTGATGCTGCCGTTGGCGGCAACGGCAAGAAAGGCCTGGAGATCTCGTGTTTCCATTTACGCCTACATGCGCATTGTGTATGAGTAAGATCGTCTCATGCAGTTTTGATATATGTCAAGGCGGAAATGAAATATGGCCGGAGACGCCTCGGAGATTCGCCATACGGTCGGAATGATACGCAAGCCCACGGAGCGTCGTCGGTCGTCTCGGCCATGTGGCTCGAACGCGTTCCAGCTGAACCCCGTGGAGCGATTCCTGGGTAGCGAGGCTCAAGGAAGCGATAGGTTTCAATCGAGTTGTGCCTGCCTGCTGGCCGTGCATGCAATGGCGTTCGCCCCGCTGCGATCGTAAAGACTGGAACAGGAGAAATCCTATGCGGGTGAGTATTCTGGGGGCCGGCGCAATTGCTTACGGCCTTGCTGCCTGCTTGGCGGAGGCGGGACACGATCCAATGCTTTGGTCGCCGTCGGGAGAGCGCACCAAGGCACTGGCCACCGGCGAATTGCTAAAGGCCACGGGCGCTGTCGAGGCAACGGTGTCGGCGCGTATCGCCAAGGATTGTAAAGAGGCTATTGCCGCAGCAGACGTTGTGATGGTCGCGCTGCCGGCTAATGGGCACAAGAAAGTGGTGGATGCTGCCGCTCCTTATCTGAGGGAGGGAATGCCGGTAATCATCAGCTCTCACAGTTCTTTCGGCGCGCTGTATCTCTCCAGGCAATTGGCGGAACGCAAGGTTCGCCTGCCGATCGTCGTCTGGGGCACGACGTTGGTGACCGGCCGTCAGTCCGGGCCAACAGAAGTCCACGTTGCCAGTGTTCGCCAGAAGGTCGATGTCGCGACGCTCCCGTTCGACGCGATGAACCAAGGGTTCCGACTTTGCACGACCCTGTTTGGAGATCGTTTCGTCAAGCGCGACGGCATGCTTGCTATCGCGCTCAGCAACCTCAATCCGCAGAACCATCTCGGGATCGCTCTTCTTAATCTCACACGCATGGAAAAGGGAGAGCAGTGGAGCCAGGCCGGAAACGTCACGCCGGCTGTCGGCCGCTTTATCGAGGCTCTGGATGCGGAACGATTGGCGATCGCCGCCCGTTTTGGAATTGCCGTGCGCACGGTTGAAGAGCATTTTTCATTGTCGTTTCACGTCCCCATGGCCACTGTTTCGGAAATGAATCAGGAGATGGATCGCCAAGGCCGCGGCGGCTTGGGCCCGTCAACTATCGAAAGCCGCTATGTTCTGGAGGACGTTCCCTTCGGGCTGCTGCCGACGGCACTCTTGGGGAAGATCAGCGGAAACCCAGCGATCCTCCATGAGGCTGGAATTTCGATATTCTCTGCAGCCTACGGTCGCGATCTTAAGGCAGACAATGATATCCTTCCTGCGCTCGGCATCGAAGGAATAGGAAAAGTGGATCTGGAGAACCTTTGCCGTAAGGGTTTTTAGCGACTCTTCACAGATGATGACGCGGGCAACCGGACAGCGATACGCGTCAATCAACCCGCTCTCATCTCCAGTCAAGCGGCTGCAAGTTTGTTGCGGAAGCCGACGGATCGGCTTCCGTTCTTATATGGCGCCCTGCCGCATCACGAGCTTGACTTCGGCACCCTGGCCTGGCGCCAACGTGAAGGATAGCTCGTCTTGCCTTCCATCTGGGCCGGATCGGGGCTTCCGAGGTTGCTTCGGTGGCAGGCGCTGCAGCAATGGCCGGAGCCTCGGCAGGAGCGATCTCTCCAGCTGTCACATTATCTTGCGCAACGGCCTCCCCAGTTGGGATGGCTGCGACTCGGGCTGTTCGGCTGTCAGGGCAACGAGGAGATTTTCAATTCGGTCCATGCGCGCTATCAACTCGGCCGGAGGGACCATTTGCGTCATCCGCTCGGCCGGGGCCTTCGCCGTGGCCATTTCGTCCGCTGCCGCCTCAGCTGCCAGCTGTGTCTTGATTTCGCCCATTCTGGTGAGGCCGAGCAATCTGCCTGCTCCGGTCGGATCCATCGCATACTCGGAGCATGACGACCGTGACGAGCACGGCAAGCGCCGTCAGCGCGGCAATCATGGTGGAGCGCTTCAGCTGCGCTGACGTTGGCAAATCGGCGCGGCTGGGAAGGTCGGTGTTGTACATGATTGCGGTTCCTTATGCTGCGACGAACAGGCCGGTGAGCTGATATCCGATCAGCAGGAAACCAGCCGTCATCATGATGACGTTTGCGGTATAGGCGTGGCGCCAGAAGCTGCGTGTCCGGCGCCAGTAGCCCATCACGATCAAGATGGCGCCGAGGCCCGTGAGTTGGCCGATCTCGACATCGACATTGAAGGCCAGCAGGTTCAGCACAAGGCCGTCAGGCGAGATGTTGTATTCGATTATCTTCGTCGACAGACCGAATCCGTGGAAGAAGCCGAAGACCAGCGTCGCGACCTTGGTATTCGGCTGGAAGCCGAGCCATCGCTGGAATGCGCCCATATTGTCGAGTGCCTTGTAGACCACGGACAGGCCGATGATCGCGTCGATGTAGCTGTTGATGCCGACGTTGAAGTAGACGCCAAGCAGCATGGTCGTGGAGTGGCCGAGCGCAAACAGGCTGACATAGATGCCGATGTGCTTCATCCGGTAGAGGAAGAAGATCACGCCGAACAGGAACCGGATGTGGTCGTATCCAGTCACCATGTGCTTGGCGCCGAGATAGATGAAGGGCTCGGCGGACAGGAGATCGACCTCGTCTACAACCGCCTGGTCGATTTTACCCTTGATTGGCCGGAGCATGCAGCGCTCAGGGCGGCTTATCAGGACGGCGCGGTCGTGGTCACGCCCAATCCGCACAACCATGCGCTTTATGCGAGCAAGCGCGATCTGACATTGCTGTCCGATCCAAAGGCGCTGGAAGCATTGGGCCTTTCGCCGGAGATGCGCTCGCGGCTCGATGGTATTCCGCGGACTACGCTGGTCACGCCCGACAATGCAGATGCCATGTGGCAATCGCGCAAGAACATGTTATTCAAGCCACTCTCCGGTCATGGCAGCAAAGCGGTCTATCGAGGCGACAAGGTGACGAAGGGGGTTGGGCCGAGATCGCCCGGGGAGGCTATGTGGCCCAGGCATTTGCTGCACCGGTGCAGCGCATGATCGAGATCGATGGCGCACCCACACCGCGCAAGATGGACGTGCGGCTTTATGCTTACGATGGCCAGGTGCTGGTCGCCGCCGCGCGCCTCTATCAAGGCCAGACCACCAATTTCCGCACACCCGGCGGCGGTTTTGCCCCTGTCCTGGTCGTCTGAACATGGACTGACCAGCTAGAAGCCCAGCGTAGCGAAGGTGAGGATGGCGAGAAGCGGCGACGTCCGCTGCTCCAAGGCCAATCACCCGTTCACGAGCCTGGCATATGCCAGGCGCCGATGCCTTTTCCCGCCATCCAGCTCGGCCCTTGATGAACTGAAAGGCTCACGGCGACTATTTCCTTTCCCAATCTATGAATAGCGGACCTTGCGCGAACTCCGGGATGCGGCGGGGCACGCGAGTGGGATATCGCGCGGGCTTCTTGTGGACCAAGATAATGGCGGTCGCCGAGAGTTCGAGCGCGCGCTTGACTACTTCTCGCGGGCAGACAGGCATGGGATCGACGGTGCCTGTCTGCTGCAACTGGCGCGTCGGCGATGAGCGCGTTACTCACCGCATCAAATTTGATGTACATTCCTTTGGGGAGGTAGCTGGGAGGTTACTCTTGGGCGGGGGTAGTACATGGCATACACTTCACAGCCGTCGTTGCTCGGAATCGAACGTATTCCATCCTACGTCGGACTTAACAACGATGACATGGGGCTTATCAGGGCGTTGAGGTTCACGCCGAAGCGCTATCCAGCGGAGACGGTCATCGTCGGCCAGGGCGAGGCCTGCGATCGCGTATTCATAGTCGAGTCGGGCTGGGGCTGCATTTCTCATGAACTCGCGGGCGGGCAGCGACAAATTCTGGATTTCGCCCTGAGAGGCGATATCATTCTGCCTCAGTCAATCCCGGGCAACGCTCTTGAAACGTTTATGGCTCAAACCGAGCTCTCGGTTTTGGTGACTTCCACCGAGACATTTTTCCCAGCTGCGATGAAGTCGCCCCATCTTTTCTCCCTTATTCTCGAAACGCTGGTACACCGCGCAGCGGTTATCGCTCAACATCTCACCAATGTAGGTAGACGCAGCGCCTTGGCACGTACGGCGCATCTGTTCCTCGAGCTAAGGGCGCGTCTCGAACGAATCGGCTCCGTCACCCGTAACAGCTATGAATGCCCTCTCACCCAGCACGATCTGGCGGACGCTCTCGGCCTCACGCCAATTCACGTCAACCGAATGCTGCGGGAACTGCGCGAGCGTAAGGTCCTCGAATTCCGCAAAGGCCATGTTCGCGTGCTAGACCAACAAGGCCTGACGAAGCTCGCTGGATTCGAAAGCGGCTACATCGAATACTGATGCGTATCGCCCTATCAACACTGACGTTTTCGCATTGCGTGAGGCAATTGCGCTGATACCAACATCGACGTCGCTTCCGACCGGGCGCTCCGGCTTCAGAGCCAGCGATGGGCATTCTCGATGGTAGTCGTGCAGTGATCTATGATGCGGGTTTCGAACGCCGGATCGGCGCCTGTCACCAAAAGCAGGTGGATCGTCTCGACGCCGCGGACGGCCGCCGAATAGCGAAGCGGCATCCAGTCGTCAGCCGCTCCACATGCTGGGATTGTCTCGATCAACTCGGATGATTTACGCTGGCTCAATATCAGCGAAGCAGGAGTTTCCTGGTTAAGTCGACCACACGGTCCCGCTCGGACGTGGGCCAGCCTTGAGGATGGCGCGTCTCGATTGCGAACGCGCCCTCGGAAGTGGCAGTTAACTTGGTGTGGCCATCGCGAAATCTCAGTGCCTTTCTTGTATAGCCAAGGTCCTCCAGCGAGGAAGCAACCGCGTCGCCGCAATATCCAGAAGTTGCGAACAGGATGACGCGTGGGGTGAGGGACGCGATCTCCTCTTTCAATGCCGTGAAATGAGGTTCCGAAAGCCCGCGCCACCGATGCGCAGGCGGCGGCCTGGAACCGCCAATCTCGTCCATTTTGCAAATGTTCGTCCACGCGACCTTGCGGCGACTGGGATCAATCAAATCCAGCATCTGCCAAAAGGCAGATTTGTTTCTCCTCTCAACCATCCACTTGGTGGACGCGAAAACACTTGCCGCCTGATCATGGTTGGAGGCAACCAACTTGCCAAGCGGCCCTGCGCTCTTGCCAACATAAAGCAGTGCAAGCTTACTGCCGGGATCGTATTCGGGGCCGATGCCCGGCGCGAAAACTCCAGATGAAGCCCATCCGGCGTCAACTGAAATGCGATTGCAATCGACGAGTTTTTTCCAAGTTCCTGCGGTTATTGGAAGCGCCCGATCCATATTCTTCCCCCCAAAATTCAAGCGATCAAAGCCGCAGCTGAAGGGGGCGTCAAGTCTATCCCCCTGTTCATCCGCATATGTGAGTGAGCACGGCACTATCCGGGCATTGCTTGGCGGTCCGACAAAATCGCTCGAGCTCTTGTCAGTGACCTCGAATGGCGCAAACAGTTCTGGCATGCTGGGCGATGCGCGTGGTCAGGGACTGGCGTCCCCGAAAGACGGCACATTAGTGCGGCGCCGATTGCTCCATCTGGCGCGACCGATTTACGCCACCAGGCGCTCGAGCCGTCCCGCCTGCACCGACGCTCTCATCATTGCCGCCATGAATGGGAACCAGAAGTTTGCGTTGCCATAGTTGCGGATGACGACTTCGGATCCCTCGCCAACCGGCAGGATAGAATAGTCCACTCCGCCGGCAAATGGTCCGGAGACATACTTCATCCGAACCAAGCGTCCTGGTTCGAACTCGGTGACCTCGATCACCCATTCAAATGATCGGCCAATAAAGGCACCGTGCCGCCGGACGCGTGCCAGTGCCATAGGGCGGCGGCGTAATGCGGCAATCGCGGTGGCTGAGGCCCAGGCGGTCGGCGTTGACGACCCCACCGAACTTGCCCATCTGCGTCCGGGAGGGGTGGCAATCAGTTCTGACTCTACGCCGCCCGTGCTCGGTTGAGAGTGACGATGCTCGATGCACGACCTTATCGCTGTGATAGAAGTAACACCGCGCTGGTGGTGGCTAACCCGGCAGCCTTTGCCACGTTTGCCGTGCTGTTCGGTGGCGGAGAATTTACCGTTGGACGCTATTTCTTGACGGAGCGTATTGCCAATCTGGAAAGCCGAATTGCGCGACGCGACGAGGAAATCGAACGCCGCATAAGCCACCGGGTCAGGAGACCGCGACGGGCGGGTTCGAGGCATGGACGGACGAGTAAGGAACATCCCTTCCTCGTTGGCAGCACTCTCGAATGCCTTACGGGCCTCCTGAGTTGGCATCTGATCAGCCAGGCAGGCCATGCAGATGCGCACCGCATAGTTCCATTTAGGGCCACGCTTGGTCCACTTCAGGAGTTCCTCGGCGGCGCGTTCCACGTTGTTGACGTGGTGGCACATCCCTGCCCGCTCGCAGCTCACGGGGGCTGGAGGGTAGAACCAATGGCGGGCCATCAGGGCTCTTTAAGATCGAAGCACACGAACTGCCCGTGGAGCGTGGCCCGGTCGACAATGATTTCGACCAGTTCACAGTCTGTCTCTCGCAAATACGGATTTGATAATCGGACTGCCGCAACGGCTTCCTTGACCGAGACGATGCTGCCGCATCGGACGTGATGGATAGCTGCCTCTATCGCCTCTTTGGCGGTAGGACGGAACGCTTGAGCCGTCATAGCCCTCCTCCCTCCCCAGGGAAGAAACCCAAGCATTCATCTAGGGGTCAATCACACAAATAAATCAATGTTCGGAACGTACCGAGCCGAGGGGATGGACCTTACGGGGGCTCAGGGGGTTTCGGACGGTTCGTCTCGTCCTTTCAGATCAAGCAAAGCAAGCAGTGCCCCGATGGCGCCAGGCAGTTCCGCCTCGATCTTCAGATCTAACACCTTGTGCAGGTAATGACGGGTCTCATCGGACGCAATCATCCGCCGAACAGCGTTCGCGGCCGACATCTGCCCTGATTGATAACGCTCAGCCATGATTGGGAAATACTCCACCCCAGAGCGTCAAACTCGTTCGGGACGGTATGGTTCCAATCAGAGGTCACCTCGGGCGACCCTGCGTTTCAGATCGACGGCGTTCAGGAGGTCCAGCAGATCATCGGCATACCCCATGTCGAGGTCGACGGCTTCGTGGCCCTCGTACACAGCCGGCTGCCCGGTGAAGACGTCGAATACCGTCCAGGACTCGTCGCGTTCTTTCCTAATGTCGTACCGCATGGATACCATTAGGGAAGTCTAATGTAGGTCGGGACTGTTTGGTAGAAATTTCTGAGCGGGTGATCGGATAACACGCACGCGCGCTGACCCCCCGTGCTCCCTCATTTCCTCCACGCGTGTGCGGCGAGGCCGCTTGACCTGACACGCTGCGAGCACAAGCTTCGTCATGCGTCAGTGCAGGATTTTAGGGAAGGAACTTAGCCTTAGACTAAGAAGGTGCGTCGATAAGCACGCACGGAGTCAACTTTCTCGACGAATGGATAGCAGGACATCTTCCAAACGCCATCACCGAGATCCGCCGCGATACAGGGGGAATGAAAAGCCGGCGGTCGTCTTGGGGACGGCGTCGCCGGCAAGTGGCAGGCTGTTGGGCGGGGGTGGGCGGTAGCCTGCCATCCATCATTGCCGGCAGTATGATCTTAAGTGATCAGATTAGCTAGTGGTGATTTAGCGCAAATCCAACTCCAAATTTGCATCCGAGCGTGCCGCCCGGCCATGCGGCCCGACACCTTTTGACAGAGGAATGCCAACAAGGCGCCGGGCCTGACCGACGAACTAGCCCGCCGGTCATGCGCTGGTCGGTCACGCCTACAGCCGGGCAAACTTGTCTAGATGCAGGCGTATCCGCTGGCCTTCAGCGAAGGCGAGAGCGACCGATTCCAGTTCGAATGATTGGGTCCGTTCCTGATCTTCCTCGACCACACGGACGAACCATTCGCCGCAGGCTTCAATCACTTCGATGCAAGGACGACCTTTGCCGTTGAGTATCTCGCTATCCATCGCATTGCCTCCCCGCAACATGAGGACATTGCGAATTTATATGAATGCTGAATCGGCCATGCAAGGCTGGGTACGAATCGTACAAAGGGAGGCCAGCGTCAAAGCCAGTCTGATCGTCGCCTGGCCAGATCCGGAACATTCCTGATAGTTTCCTTGACGGCAGGGGCCCCAACGCTCCTGCAAGTCCCTTGATCCTGGGGCGGCCCGTCGCTGCCGTGAATGGGGCGGCGGGCGTTGTTGGACCACATTCTTGTCGCCATCGAGCGGTTCTCCTCCAGCGCTGCTACTTCAAAGGTGGCGATCGTTTTCGGTGGGGCAGGGTTGCCTTGGCCAAGGGAGGGAAGCCAAAAGGCGCGCGCTTGCCGCAACCGACATGCTCGCAGACCCGCTCGAAGGCCTACGCACGCGGGCCGAGGACGAATATCG
>NZ_JAMYSC010000094.1:0-17516 GCF_040321755.1 Mesorhizobium sp. M0276
GCGCCGGCGAGGAGCGGGCAGTGGTCAAGAACGGCGAGATCAAAATCGCCACCGTGATGTCGGTGACGCTATCGACCGACCATCGCGCCGTCGACGGTGCGCTGGGTGCCGAATTGCTGGTCGCGTTCAAGCGATTGATCGAGAACCCGATGGGCATGCTTGTCTAGGAAGGGAGAGGTCTTCACCGGCCTTTTCGCCTCATGATTGGCTGTTCGTGCGCTGGGGGTTGAGACGCGGTTTGATTAACGCACAGGTGGGCGCATGAAGACGGTTCTTTGCTACGGCGACTCGCTGACCTGGGGCTACAACGCCGAAGGTGGCCGCCACCCGCTTGAAGACCGCTGGCCAAGCGTGCTGCAGGCGGGGCTCGGCGATGCCGCCGAAGTCGTTGCCGAAGGCCTCAATGGCCGCACCACGGCTTTCGACGATCATCTGGCCGGTGCCGATCGCAACGGCGCCAGGCTGCTGCCAACTATCCTGACAACGCATGCGCCGATTGATCTTATCGTCTTCATGCTCGGCGCCAACGACATGAAACCATGGATCCATGGCAACCCGGTAGCGGCCAAGCAAGGCATCCAGCGGCTGATCGACATCGTGCGCGGCCACGACTATCCGTTCGACTGGCCGGCGCCGCAGATCCTGATCGTTTCGCCGCCTGTGGTCAGCCGCACCGACAATGCCGAATTCAAGGAAATGTTTGCCGGCGGTGACGACGCTTCGACCCGGCTGGCGCCGCTCTACGCTGCCCTTGCCGATGAGGCTGGTTGCGGCTTCTTCGACGCTGGCACCGTGGCGCAAACCACCCCGCTCGACGGCGTCCACCTGGATGCAGAAAACACGCGGAATATCGGCAAGGCGCTGACGCCACTCGTGCGCGTCATGCTGGAACTGTGAATCAAGGAGAAAATCCGTGGCTGAGAATTACGACGTCATTATCATCGGCTCCGGCCCCGGCGGCTATGTCACGGCGGTGCGTTCCGCCCAGCTCGGTTTCAAGACGGCGATCATCGAGCGCGAGCATCTCGGCGGCATCTGCCTCAATTGGGGCTGCATACCGACCAAGGCGCTGCTGCGCTCGGCCGAGATCGTGCATTATTCGGATCATTTCAAGGACTATGGTCTGAAACTTGACGGCAAGGTCAGCGTCGACACGTCGGCCGTGGTCGACCGATCGAGAAAAGTCTCGCTGCGGCTCAATGGCGGCGTTGCCTTCCTGATGAAGAAGAACAAGGTCGACGTCATCTGGGGCGAGGCCAAGCTGTCCAAGGCTCCTTCCGGCGATAAATTGGGTGAGATCGTCGTATCCAAGACGGCCAAGAAGCCGATGGAGCCGCAGCCGCCGGTGCCGAAGGGCGTCAAGGCTGAGGGCACCTATGGCGCCAAGCACATCATCCTGGCCACCGGCGCCCGGCCACGTGCGCTGCCCGGCATCGAGCCCGACGGCAAGCTGATCTGGACCTATTTTGAGGCCATGGTGCCGAAGGAGATGCCGAAGTCGCTGCTGGTCATGGGCTCCGGCGCCATCGGCATTGAATTCGCCTCGTTCTACCGCACCATGGGTGCCGATGTGACAGTCGTCGAACTGTTGCCGGCAGTGATGCCGGTCGAGGACGCCGAAGTCTCGAAATTCGCGCAAAAGCAGTTCGAGAAGCAAGGCATGAAGATCATCCTCGAAGCCAAGGTGACCAAGGTCGAGAAGGGTGCCAACTCGGTCACCGCGCATGTCGAGATGAAGGACGGCAAGGTCGAGAAGATCACCGCCGACCGCATGATCTCGGCGGTTGGCGTGCAGGGCAACATCGAGAATCTTGGCCTTGAGGCGCTCGGCGTAAAGACCGAGCGCGGCTGCATCGTCATCGATGGTTACGGCAACACCAATGTGCCCGGCATCTATGCCATCGGCGATGTCGCCGGCCCGCCGATGCTTGCCCACAAGGCCGAGCATGAGGGCGTGGTGTGCGTTGAAAAGATTGCCAATTTCCCTGGCGTGCATGCCACCGACAAGCTCAAGATTCCAGGCTGCACCTATTGCAATCCGCAGGTCGCCTCCGTCGGCCTGACGGAAGCGAAGGCCAAGGCCGAGGGCAAGGACATCCGCGTCGGACGCTTTCAGTTCGCCGCCAATGGCAAGGCCATCGCGCTCGGCGAGGACCAGGGCTTCATCAAGACCATCTTCGACAAGAAGACCGGTCAGTTGCTTGGTGCGCATATGGTCGGCGCCGAAGTGACCGAGCTGATCCAGGGCTTTGTCGTGGCGATGAACCTCGAAACGACCGAGGAAGAGTTGATGCACACCATCTTCCCCCACCCGACGCTGTCGGAAATGATGAAGGAAAGCGTGCTCGACGCCTATGGTCGCGCGCTGAACGCATGATAGATTGGCCGCACGAGACTCAATCGCTCAAGCTGCGGGATCTCGACGGCAAAGCAGTTCGTTTCCGGATGCATTTTCACTCGTGCAAGGAGAGGACGTATGGACGTGAACGGCGTGGGCTGGATCGCAGCCATCATCATCGGCGGACTGGCGGGTTGGTTTGCCGAGATGGTCATGAAGAGCAACACCGGCATCTTCATGAACATTATTTTGGGTATCGTCGGCGCGATCGTACTGAACGCCATTCTGCAGGCATTCAATCTCGGTCCGTTCGGCGTCGGCTGGACTGCCTACCTGATCACCGGCTTTATCGGTGCCTGCCTGCTGATCTGGGCAGGGCGCCTGGTGCGCCGTTAACAGCGCTGGATATCTGCTATGCGAAAAAGGCTGTTGCGGCATGCACCGCCGCGGCCTTTTTCTTTGCGTTGAAAAGTCTTAGATGACGTCATGACAGCGAACGCCCGACAGGCGATCGCGAACGAACCAGGTTTCCCGATGGTCACTGTCCTCGATACGATTGCCAACGCTCCGCGCTTGCGGCATCCGGAAAAGGCGCACAAGCCGGACCAGGACGTGCTGCGCAAGCCGGACTGGATCCGCGTCAAGGCGCCGATGTCGAAGGGTTATGCCGAAACGCGCGAAATCGTGAAGTCGAACAAGCTGGTGACGGTCTGCGAAGAAGCCGGCTGCCCCAACATCGGCGAGTGCTGGGAGAAGAAGCACGCCACCTTCATGATCATGGGCGAGATATGCACGCGCGCCTGCGCCTTCTGCAACGTCGCAACGGGAATTCCGACGGCACTCGATCCCGATGAGCCGGCCCGCGTCGCGCACGCCGTCAAGCAGATGGGGCTGACGCATGTCGTCATCACCTCGGTCGACCGTGACGATCTCGCCGATGGCGGTGCGCAGCATTTCGCCGACGTCATCCGCGCCATCAGGGCCGCGACGCCGTCGACGACGATCGAAATCCTGACGCCCGACTTCCTGCGCAAGGATGGCGCGCTGGAGATCGTCGTGGCGGCCAAGCCCGACGTCTTCAACCACAATCTCGAAACCGTGCCGTCGAACTACCTGACGGTTCGTCCGGGCGCCCGCTACTTCCATTCGATCAGGCTGTTGCAGCGGGTCAAGGAACTCGACCCGTCGATCTTCACCAAGTCCGGCATCATGGTGGGTCTCGGCGAGGAGCGGAACGAAATCCTGCAGCTGATGGACGACCTGCGTACGGCCAATGTCGACTTCATGACCATTGGCCAGTATCTGCAGCCGTCGAAGAAGCATCATCCGGTGATCCGCTTCGTCACGCCAGAGGAGTTCAAATCCTTCGAGACGATCGGCCGGACCAAGGGTTTCCTGCTGGTGGCGTCAAGCCCGCTGACGCGCTCTTCGCATCATGCCGGCGACGATTTCGCCCGGCTGCGCGCTGCACGCGAAGCGGCTCTCAGGAAATCGCTTTAGTGCATGTCGCCCAAAGTGACCTCGTTTTGGGAGAACGACATGCACATGCATAAGAACAAAGTATCTAAAGCGCGTCGCATGAATCTGCGTCGCCGCGACACGCTTTAGAGCCGGTTTTCATGCCGAAGTTTGAAGCCACCCGCCGCGTATCCCACACGCCGGACCAGATGTTCGCGCTGGTCGCCGACGTAGAATCCTATCCGCAATTCCTGCCGCTTTGCGAGGCGCTGACCGTTCGCTCGCGCAAGGAGCGCGACGGGCGCACGGTTCTCCTCGCCGACATGACCATCGGCTACAAGGCGATCCGCGAAACCTTCACGACGCAGGTGCTGTTGAAGCCCGACGAGAACACCATCGACGTGAAATACATCGATGGCCCGTTCAAATATCTGAGCAATGTCTGGCGTTTCGAGCCCGACGGCGGCGCCGGCTGCACGGTCCGCTTCTTCATCGACTACGAGTTCAAGAGCCGCATTCTGGGCGCCGTGATGGGAACCATGTTCGACCGTGCTTTCCGCATGTTCGCCGAGGCTTTCGAGAAGCGTGCCGACGTCATCTATGGTGCAGCGCCCTCGGCCTGACCAAGCGCGCGCAGACCCAGCTCCAACGCATGCCGGACCGTTTCGCGGCGGATGAAATCGCGACCTTTGTCGGCAAATGTCTTGCGCTCGGCGGTCACGGCCTGACCGCCCAGCCCGACACAGAACCAGACCAGGCCGACCGGTTTTTCCGTGGAACCGCCGCCGGGCCCGGCAATGCCGGTGACCGCCAAAGCAAGCCCGGCGCGCGAACGGGCAAGCGCGCCTTTCGCCATCTCGATTGCCGTCTCGCGCGAAACCGCGCCGTACGTCTCAAGCGTGGCGGCGGAGACGCCGAGCATGTCGATCTTGGCTTCGTTGGAATAGGTGATGAAGCCGCGCTCGACGACGGCGGAGGCGCCGGCGATGTCGGTCAACGCGGCGATGATCATGCCGCCGGTGCAGCTTTCCGCCGTTGCCAGCATGATGCCGCGCTTCTGGCAGGCTTGCAGCAAGGCATTTGCCAGCTCGCTGCTACTCATTCCGGCACCTCGCCTGGAAACACCACGCTGGCGGTTGCGATCGCCGCTATGCCTTCCTCGCGCCCGATAAAGCCGAGCCTCTCGTTGGTTGTCGCCTTGATCGAGATGCGGTCCGGTGAAATTGCCAGCATCTGCGACAGGGCTGCGGTCATCGCATCACGATGCGGGCCGACACGCGGCGCCTCGCAGATCAGCGTGATATCGGCATTGGCGATGCGTCCGCCGCGCTCGCGCACCAGCCTTGCCGCGTACTCGACGAATATCCGGGACGCAGCGCCTTTCCATTGCGGGTCGGTCGGCGGAAAATGCGTGCCGATGTCGCCGGCGCCGCAGGTCGCCAGCAGCGCATCGGTCAAGGCGTGCAGGCCGACATCGGCGTCGGAATGGCCGGACAGTTTCTTGTCGTGCGCAATGGCGACGCCGCACAGAGTGACATGGTCGCCGGGTTCGAACGCATGCACGTCGTAACCATTGCCGGTACGGATGTCGGGAAAGCGCACGCGTTCGCCGGAGAGCCGCTGGTCCGCCATCGCAATATCCCTTGCCCAGGTGAGTTTGACGTTATCAGGGGAGCCTGGAACGATGTTGACCGGAATATTCGCCCATTCGGCGATCGCGGCGTCGTCGGTGAAATCCAGTCTTCCAAGATGATGGGCTTTCTCGTGCGCGGCAAGAATCGGCCAGAATGGAAAGCCCTGTGGCGTTTGCGCCGTGTGAAGTCCGCTGCGGGAAACGGTTTCGCCAACCACGCCAGAGGCCGACTCACGCTTCAGCGTGTCGGCAACGGGCAGGGCAGGCAACGCCCCCTCGCGCTCGCCGATGGCAGCGATCGTGCGATCGATCAGGTCCGCGTCGACGAATGGACGGACGGCATCGTGGATCAGGACCCGCCCCGGCGCGTGGCTTCTCAGCGCAAGCAGTCCCAGCCGGACCGATGCCTGCCTTGTCGCCCCGCCCATGACGAGGATGACCCGTTCGGCGTTGGCACCCGCCGCCTCCCGGAACAGCTCGTGGTCGTCGGCATGGATGGCGACGACGACCTCGCTGGTTCGCGGGTGGGACAGAAAAATTTCCAGCGTGTGTGCGATGACGGCATAGCCGCCAATGTGTTGATATTGCTTCGGCCCATTGGCCTGTCCGGCGCGCGCGCCGCGGCCAGCCGCAACGATCACCACGGCGACCTTGCCATCCTCACTTGAAACGCGATTTTCACTTGCGTCAGTCATGCCGACTGGTCCTAGCGCACGATCCCGAAAAGTGTAATCGGTTTTAGGAAAGATCGTGCGCTAAGTATGAAATTCCCAAGCGTGCCATTGCCCGTGCTGAGGGACGCACGGCGCCTTGGTCGCCAGCCAAAGCCGAAGCCGGCATTTTCCCAATTGCGCCTTAATGTGGCGTCATTCCGCGTTGCACTTTGCTGCAGTTCTGGCTAGAGAATGTGCAACGAATGAACATGCTTGGTTTTTGTGCATGGTTAACTTGACCAAATTGGCAACGTCGCTTGACGTTGGCGGCGTGAGAATCCGCAATCGCGTGTTTCTCGCGCCAATGTCGGGAATATCAGACGAGCCGTTCCGGCAACGCGCCCACGCGCATGGCGCCGGCCTGGTCGTGTCCGAAATGGTGGCGAGCGGCGAGCTGGCCAAGGGCAGGGCCGGTTTTAACCTGCGCATACGCCACTCCGGCCTGCCGGTCCATATGGTCCAGCTTGCCGGCCGCGAGGCGGCGCACATGGCCGAAGGTGCCAGAATCGCTGCCGGCGAGGGCGCCGACATCATCGACATCAACATGGGCTGCCCGGCCAAGAAGGTCACCGGGGGTTACGCCGGCTCGGCATTGATGCTGGATCTCGACCATGCGCTGTCGCTGATCGACGCCGTTGTCGGCGCGGTCGACATGCCGGTGACGGTCAAGATGCGGCTCGGCTGGGACGAAGGCGCGCTCAACGCGCCGATGCTGGCGCGTCGCGCCGAACAGGCCGGCGTCAAGATGGTGACCGTACATGGCCGCACGCGCTGCCAATTCTATCAAGGCAAGGCCGATTGGCGCGCCATCGCCCGCGTCAAGGAAGCCGTGTCTATTCCTGTCGTCGCCAATGGCGATGTCTGCTCCCCGGCAGAAGCTGCCGACATTCTCGATCAATCCGGCGCTGACGCCGTCATGGTTGGGCGTGCGCACTATGGCGCGCCCTGGATCGCAGGCGGCATTGCTGCGGCCGCACGGAACGAGACTGTGCCCGGCATGCCCGACAATCGGCAAGCTTTGGCCGCTTACATCGTCTCCCATTACGAGGACATGCTGGCGCTCTATGGCCTCGAGAGCGGCCTGCGCCAAGCGCGCAAGCATCTTGGATGGTACCTTGATCGTCATGCCAATGGTGTCGCTGACGACGACAGCCGAAAGGCTATTTTGACCGCATTGGAGCCCGCGCGCGTCATTGCCTTGCTGCGCGATGTGTTTTCGCGCGATCCGCAACCCCTGAACCTGCGGAGCGCCGCATGAATGCCGCCGCTGCCCAAGGCGCTGAAATGGCGGATGCCGCCCAGATCGTGCTCAACACCATCCGTCGCCCGGTGATCATGATCAGCGAGGAAGGGTTCATCACCTTCGCCAACGCCGACGCGGAAGACTTCTTTCGCTCCAGCGCAACCATGCTGGCGCGCAACACACTTTCCAAACTCATTCCATTCGGCAGCCCGCTGCTGACGCTGGTCGATCAGGTGCGCGAGCGCCGGGCTCCCGTCAACGAGTACCGGGTCGACGTGTCGTCGCCGCGTCTCGGCATCGAGAAGGTCGTCGATCTCTACGTTGCGCCGGTGTCGGAATATCCGGGCTCCGTCGTGGTGATGTTCCAGGAACGGTCGATGGCCGACAAGATCGACCGGCAGATGACGCATCGCGGCGCGGCGCGCTCGGTCACTGGCCTGGCGGCGATGCTTGCCCATGAGATCAAGAACCCGCTGTCCGGCATCCGGGGCGCTGCCCAGTTGCTCGAACTGTCGGCTTCCGACGAGGATCGCGCGCTGACGCGGCTGATCACCGACGAGACCGACCGCATCGTGTCGCTGGTCGATCGCATGGAAGTGTTTTCCGATGAGCGGCCGATCGATCGCTATCCCGTCAACATCCATGTCGTGCTCGATCATGTGAAGGCAATTGCCAAGAACGGTTTTGCCAAGAGAATCAAGATAATGGAGGATTACGATCCTTCATTGCCTCCGGTGTTTGCCAACCGTGACCAACTCATCCAGGTGTTCCTCAACCTGGTCAAGAATGCTGCTGAGGCGATCGGCAGCGATCCTCAGGGCGAGATCGTGCTGTCGACCGCCTTCCGGCCGGGCATCCGCGTTTCCGTTCCGGGCACGCAGGACCGCGTATCGCTGCCGCTGGAATTCTGCGTGCGCGACAATGGCTCCGGCGTCTCGGAAGATATTTTGCCGATCCTGTTCGACCCGTTCATCACCACCAAGCCGAACGGCTCGGGGCTGGGGCTGGCGCTGGTCGCCAAGATCGTCGGCGAGCATGGCGGCATCATCGAATGCGAATCGACGCCGCGCGGGACCACATTCCGCATCCTGATGCCAGCTTGGAAAGAAACGTCATACGGCGCCGATGAAGACGGTGAAGGAGACCGCAAATGACCGTTCGCGGCAATATTCTCGTCGCCGACGACGATGCGGCGATCCGCACCGTCCTCAACCAGGCGCTTTCACGCGTCGGTCACGAGGTGCGCGTCACGTCCAACGCCTCGACATTGTGGCGCTGGGTGGCGGCTGGCGAAGGCGATCTGGTCATCACCGATGTGGTGATGCCGGACGAAAACGCGTTCGACATGTTGCCGCGCATCAAGAAGGCGCGGCCGGAACTGCCGGTTATCGTCATGAGCGCCCAGAACACGTTCATGACGGCGATCCGCGCATCCGAAACCGGCGCCTATGAATATCTGCCGAAGCCGTTCGACCTGACCGAACTGCTCAACATCGTCAACCGGGCGCTTTCCGAGCCGCGGCGGCCGAAGATCGATGCGCGGCCGGAAGAACAGCCAGACGCCATGCCGCTGGTCGGCCGCTCGGCCGCCATGCAGGACATCTACCGCATGCTGGCGCGCATGATGCAGACCGACCTGACGGTGATGATTTCGGGCGAGTCCGGCACCGGCAAGGAACTGGTGGCGCGCGCGCTGCATGAATATGGCCGCCGTCGCGGCGGCCCATTCGTTGCCATCAACATGGCCGCGATCCCGCGCGATCTGATCGAATCGGAACTGTTCGGTCACGAGAAGGGCGCTTTCACCGGCGCGCAGAACCGCTCCACCGGTCGCTTCGAGCAGGCCGAGGGCGGCACGCTGTTTCTCGACGAGATCGGCGACATGCCGATGGAAGCGCAGACGCGCCTGCTGCGCGTCCTGCAGCAGGGCGAATACACGACGGTTGGCGGACGCACACCGATCAAGACCGACGTGCGCATCGTTGCCGCCACCAACAAGGATCTGCGCACGCTGATCAACCAGGGGCTTTTCCGCGAGGATCTCTTCTATCGCCTCAACGTCGTGCCGCTCAGGTTGCCGGCGCTGCGCGAGCGCTCCGAGGATGTGCCGGATCTTGTCCGCCACTTCTTCAAGCTCGGCGAGATGGAGGGTCTGCAGACCAAGCGCATCTCCTCGGGCGGCATCGAACTGATGAAGCGCTATCCCTGGCCGGGCAATGTGCGCGAACTGGAAAACCTCGTTCGCAGGCTCGCCGCACTCTATTCGCAGGACGAGATTTCAGCCGAGATCATCGAGGCCGAGCTCAAGACCGGCGAACGTCCGGTGGTACCGGGCAGCGGCAACCTCATTCCCGACGACCTGTCGATCGGCCAGGCGGCCGAGCATTTCCTGCAGCGCTATTTCGCCTCCTTTGCCGGCGATTTGCCACCCGCGGGCCTCTACCAGCGCATTCTGGCCGAGGTCGAGTACCCGCTGGTCCTGGCCTCTATGACGGCCACCCGCGGCAATCAGATCAAGGCCGCCGAATTGCTGGGCCTGAACCGAAACACGCTGCGCAAGAAGATCCGCGAGCTCGGCGTCAACGTCTACAAATCGTCGCGGCAGGGCTGAGCCCATCTGAGCCCGCTCTCTTTTCAGGGGACCGGCTCGCGAAAGATTTCCGTCTCGGTCACACTTGTTGCATAATCGCCACAATGCGTTGCATACATCCGACGCAATCATGGCTCTAGACGGCGACATGGCTTCGCAGGCACCGACAAAAAAACAACCGCTGTTCAGCGAACCCGGCACGCGTGACGGTCGCCGGCTGCTGGCATTGCCCGGCGTCGTCGCGGTCGTCGGCGCGCTGGTGACGGCGGCGATCTCGTTCACCATCCTCGTCGGCGCCACGCCGATCACGCCGAACGAATCGACGACGCTGGCGCTGATTGCCCTCAATGCCGCTTTCGTCCTGTTCCTCATTGCGCTGGTCGGGCGTGAAGTCCACCGCATCCTGATGGCGCGCCGGCATGGCAAGGCCGCCTCGCGGCTGCATGTGCGCATCGTCGCCATGTTTGCTCTGGTCGCCGCCATTCCCGCAATCATGGTGGCCATCATCGCATCGATCACGCTCGATATCGGCCTCGACCGCTGGTTCGAGATCCGCACCAAGACGATCGTCAATTCGTCGCTGTCGATCGCCGACGCCTATGTCCAGGAGAATGCCCGCAACCTGCAGGGAACGACGTTGTCGATGGCCTACGATCTCGATTCGTCGCGCTCGCTCTACGGTCTCGATCGCACTGGTTTTCTCGATCTGATGAACAAGGAAGCAGTGGGCCGGTCACTGGCCCATGCGGCACTGATCAAGCCCGACGGCTCGTTTGTCATGAGCGCCAAGACCGATACGGATTTCGCGATGCCCGAGCCGCCCGAAGGGGCGGTTGCCAGCGCTTCCGACGGCAAGCCGGTGCTGATCGAGCCCAAAACGCGCAACATCATGGGCGCCATCGTCAAGCTGCGCGAGATCGAAGGGCTCTATCTCTACACCATTCGCCTCGTCGATCCGGAAGTGATCAAGGCGCGGCAGATCGTCAGGTCCAACACCGACGAATATCGCGGGCTGGAAGACAACCGTCGCACCTCGCAGGTGGCCTTCGCGCTGCCCTATCTGTCGCTGACGTTGATCATCATCCTGTCCGCCATCTGGACTGGTATCGCTGTCGCCGACCGTCTGGTGCGCCCCATTCGCCAGCTTATCGGAGCCGCCGACGAGGTGGCGACCGGCAATCTCGATGTCGCGGTTCCGGTCAGGCCGTCGGATGGCGATGTCGCCTCGCTCGGCGATACGTTCAACAAGATGCTGCTCGAGCTGAAATCGCAGCGCAACGAGATCCTGTCCGCAAAGGACCTGATCGACGAACGCCGCCGCTTCTCGGAAGCCGTGCTTGCCGGCGTCACCGCCGGCGTCATCGGCGTCGATCCCTACGGCATCGTCACCATCGTCAACCGCTCGGCCGAGGCGATGCTGGCCATTTCAGCCAGCGCCGCCCTTGGGCAGAACCTGTCGGCCGTGCTGCCGCATGTCGGCCGCGTCTTCGAGATCGGCCGCAAGTCCGGCAAGCCTGTTTACCGCGAGCAGGTGACCTTCTACCGCGCCGGCGCCGAACGGACCTTCAACGTGCAGATCACCATCGAAGCCGGCGACGACGGCTCGGAAGAAAAATCCTATGTCGTGACGGTCGACGACATCACCGACCTGGTTCAGGCGCAGCGTTCCTCCGCTTGGGCCGATGTGGCACGGCGCATCGCACACGAGATCAAGAATCCGCTGACGCCGATCCAGCTCTCGGCCGAGCGCATCAAGCGCCGCTACGGCAAGGTGATTACCGAGGACCGCGAGGTTTTCGACCAGTGCACCGACACGATCATCCGTCAGGTTGAGGATATCGGCCGTATGGTCGACGAATTCTCGGCTTTCGCCCGCATGCCAAAGCCCGAGATGAAGGCTATCGACCTGCGCGAATCGTTGCGCGAGGCCTCGTTCCTGGTCGAGGTCAGCCGCGCCGACATCACTTTCGAGCGGGTATTCGGCACCGAGCCGCTCAAGGGCACCTTCGACAGCCGTCTGATGGCGCAGGCTTTCGGCAATGTGATCAAGAACGCCGCCGAGGCGATCGACGGATTGGAACAGACGGATGGTTCGCACGGCATAATCCGGATTCAAGCCGGGCGCCAGAATGGCGCGATTCGCATCGACGTCATCGACAATGGCAAAGGCCTGCCGCGCGAAAATCGCCAGCGGTTGCTCGAGCCCTATACGACGACGCGCGAGAAAGGCACCGGGCTTGGCCTCGCTATCGTCAAGAAGATCGTGGAGGACCATGGTGGCAGGTTGGAACTTCACGATGCGCCCCCAGATTTCCACGACGGACGCGGCGCGATGATCAGCATCATCCTGCCGCCTGCGGCTGCCGCGTCTCCGCGCGGCGATAGCAGGACTGAAAACGAACGAGAAACTGAAAAGGTCGGTAATGGCGTCTGATATTCTCATCGTCGATGACGAGGAAGACATCCGTGAACTCGTCGCGGGCATCCTGAGCGACGAAGGTCACGAAACCCGCACCGCATTCGATGCCGACAGCGCGCTGGCGGCGATCGCCGATCGGGCACCGCGGCTGATTTTCCTCGACATCTGGCTGCAGGGCTCGCGTTTGGACGGGCTGGCACTGCTCGACGAGATCAAGACGATGCACCCGACCTTGCCGGTGGTGATGATCTCAGGCCACGGCAACATCGAAACGGCGGTCTCCGCCATCCGCCGCGGTGCCTATGATTTCATCGAAAAACCATTCAAGGCCGACAGGCTGATCCTGATTGCCGAGCGTGCGCTCGAGACCTCGAAACTGCGGCGCGAGGTTTCCGACCTCAAGCTGCGCAGTGGCGAAACCTTCGATCTGATCGGCATGTCGTCGGCGATGAGCCAACTGCGCCAGACCATCGAGCGCGTTGCCCCGACCAACAGCCGCGTGATGATCATCGGCCCGTCAGGCTCGGGCAAGGAACTGGCCGCGCGCGCCATCCACACGCTGTCGGCGCGTAAGGGCGCGCCGTTCGTAACGCTGAGCGCCGCCAACATTACGCCCGAGCGCATGGAGATCGAGCTGTTCGGCACCGAATCGAACGGCGTCGAGCGCAAGGTCGGCGCGCTCGAGGAGGCCCATCGCGGCATCCTCTACATCGATGAAGTTGCCGACATGCCGCGCGAGACGCAGAACAAGATCCTGCGCGTGCTGGTGGAGCAGCAGTTCGAGCGGGTGGGAGGCACCAAGCGGGTCAAGGTCGATGTCCGCATCATCTCCTCGACCTCGCAGAATCTCGAAGCGATGATCGCCGACGGGCGTTTCCGCGAAGATCTCTATCACCGCCTGGCGGTGGTTCCGGTCATGGTGCCGGGACTGGCCGAGCGGCGCGAGGATATTCCCTATCTCGTCGACAATTTCATGAAGCAGATCGCGCGCCAGGCCGGTATCAAGCCGCGCCGTATTGGCGATGATGCACTGGCGGTGCTTCAAGCGCATAACTGGCCTGGCAACGTCCGCCAGCTGCGCAACAATGTCGAGCGCCTCATGATCCTGGCGCGCGGCGACAACATCGATGCGCCGATCACCGCGGACCTGTTGCCGGCCGAGATCGGCGATGTCATGCCGCGCACGCCGAATCAATCCGATCAGCACATCATGGCGCTGCCGCTGCGCGAGGCGCGCGAACAGTTCGAGAAGGACTATCTGATCGCCCAGATCAACCGGTTCGGCGGCAACATCTCGAAAACCGCCGAGTTCATCGGCATGGAGCGCTCCGCCCTTCACCGCAAGCTGAAGTCGCTGGGCGTCTGAACGCGACGTCCGGCCAGCCGCGCCTGGGCCAACCATTTGCCGGTTACGGCGGCGGCGGAATCGCATAAGAAAGCCCGAGAATTCCGAAGGGGTTGCCAATGCCGCGCATTGCCTATGTCAACGGCCGCTACGTCACTCACGCGGATGCTGCCGTGCATATCGAGGACCGCGGTTATCAGTTCGCCGACGGCGTCTATGAGGTCTGCGAGGTGGCGCGCGGCTTCATCGTCGACATGCCGCGCCATCTGGCCCGGCTGAACCGCTCCCTGACCGAATTGTCGATCGCCTGGCCGGTCACCTCTCACGTGCTGCCGCTGATCCTGCGCGAGGTGGTCAACCGCAACCATGTCGCCAACGGCCTGGTCTATGTCCAGGTGACGCGCGGCGTTTCCAGCCGCGACTTTGTCTTCCCGTCCGCCGACACCAAGCCGTCCCTGGTGGTCACCGCGAGGAAGGCAGATCCCGCCTCTGGTGCAAAACGCGCTGAAACCGGCATTGCGGTCATCACAGTGCCGGAGAACCGTTGGGACCGCGTCGACATCAAGAGCGTCGGGTTGCTGCCCAATGTATTGGCGAAGCAGAAGGCCAAGGAAGCCGGCGCCCAGGAAGCGTGGTTCGTCGACACCGACGGCAACGTCAAGGAAGGCGGCTCGTCCAATGCCTGGATCGTCACCCGGGATGGCGTCCTGGTTACCAGGCCGGCCGAGCATGGCATCCTGCGGGGCATCACCCGCACGACCATGTTTGAAGTGGCGGCGAAGCTCGGCGTGAAGATAGAGGAGCGCGGCTTTTCTGTCGCCGAGGCCAAGGCGGCACGCGAAGCGTTCATCAGCTCCGCAACGACAATCGCCATGCCGGTTGTAGCCATCGACGGCGATACAATCGCCAATGGGCACCCCGGCTCGATAACACTTTCGTTGCGACAAGCCTTTTTTGACATTGCGGAAAAAAGTCCAGCCTGATAACCGCACAGGTGGAATGAACATCAATTTATCTCGTTCTGCTTGTCGTTGCTGACGACAAGACGGTGTTTGTGAGCTTGACATGCGCCCGTTAATTTGGCGCATTGGCTTGCAAACCGAAGGGGATCGGCGAAAGACAAGAACAATGGCGGAACGATCGCAAAACCTTCAGGACCTGTTCCTGAATTCAGTTCGCAAGAGCAAGAATCCGCTCACCATCTTCCTCATCAACGGCGTGAAGCTGACCGGCGTGGTCACTTCGTTCGACAATTTCTGTGTCCTATTGCGCCGTGATGGTCACTCCCAGCTCGTCTACAAGCACGCCATTTCCACGATCATGCCGAGCCAGCCGGTTCAAATGTTCGATGGCGAGGAAAGCCAGGGCGCCTGATTGGCACGTGAGAAAGACGCGAACGATACAGTTCGCGGAAAGCCAGCGCATCATCCAGGGACGGAAGCCGAGGGCCCGACCCGGGCCGTTGTCATTGTGCCCGTCCTTACCCGCCACCAGCGCAACGAGGACGAGACCAACCGTCCACGGCTGATGCGTTCGGCCGACGCTCGCCACGACGAGGCCGTAGGCCTTGCCCGCGCCATCGACCTTGATCTGATCCATACCGCGGTGGTAACCGTCAACGATCCGCGCCCGGCGACGTTGCTCGGCAGCGGCAAGGTCGCGGAGTTCGCAGAAATCGTCAAAGAGGGACATGCGGAAGTGGTCGTCGTCGACCATCCGCTGACTCCGGTGCAGCAGCGCAATCTGGAGAAAGAGTTGAACGCCAAGGTGCTGGATCGCACCGGGCTGATCCTCGAAATATTCGGCGAACGCGCGCGCACCAAGGAAGGCACCTTGCAGGTAGAGCTCGCCCATCTCAACTACCAGAAGGGTCGCCTCGTGCGCAGCTGGACCCACCTCGAACGCCAGCGCGGCGGTGCCGGCTTCCTCGGCGGCCCCGGCGAAACGCAGATCGAATCCGACCGGCGGCAGCTGCAGGAAAAGATCATCAAGCTGAAGCAGGAACTGGAAACGGTGCGCCGCACGCGCGACCTCCACCGCGCCAAGCGCAAGAAAGTGCCGTTCCCGGTGGTGGCGATCGTCGGCTATACCAACGCCGGCAAGTCGACGCTGTTCAATCGGCTGACCGGAGCAGACGTGCTGGCGCAGGACATGCTGTTCGCCACGCTCGATCCAACGCTTCGGCGTGTGCGCCTGCCGCACGGCACGCCGATCATTCTTTCGGACACGGTCGGCTTTATTTCGGACCTGCCGACGCATCTGATCGCGGCTTTCCGTGCCACCCTGGAAGAGGTCGTCGAGGCCGATCTCGTCATCCATCTGCGCGACATTTCCGATCCGGACACGGCGGCCCAGGCCGAGGATGTCGAGCGCATCCTCGCCGACCTCGGCGTCGACGCCAGTGATGCCAAGCGGATCATCGAGGTCTGGAACAAGATCGACCTGCTTGACGAGGGCAACCGCAGCCGCCTGCTTGCCGACAGCGCCGACGCCAGCAAAGCCCCGCCGATCGCCATTTCAGCGGTGACCGGCGAGGGTATCGATGCGCTGAAGGCAATCATCGAAACGCGGATGGCGGGCGAGCTCGAAGACCTGACGGTGACGATCGAGCCGGCGCAGTTCGGCCTTGTCGACTGGCTCTATCGCAATGGCGATATCGTTTCGCGAAGCGACAATGACGACGGCAGCGCCACTATCTCGCTCAAGGCCACGCAAAGCGCCCGCGAAGAGATCGAAAGCAGATTGCGTCGCAAAAATAACGGGTAAGGGAACTTACTTCGCGGTTTTTGCTTCCTGCCAGAACGCTTCCATTTCGGGCAAGGTCGCCTTCTCCAGCGTGCTACCGGATTTCCCAAGGGCCTGTTCGACGTAATGGAAGCGTGAGCGGAATTTTTCGTTGGTGCCGCTCAACGCCGCTTCGGAATCGACCTTCAAGTGGCGGCCGAGATTGACGACGGCAAACAGCATGTCGCCGAACTCGTCCTTGATCGAGGCCGTTTCGCCCTTGGCCAGCGCCTCGCGCAATTCGCCGATCTCTTCCTCGATCTTGTCGAGGATGGGCGCTGCCTCGCTCCAGTCGAAGCCGACGCGGGCGGCCTTCTCCTGAAGTTTCAGTGCCCGGGTCAGCGCGGGCAAGGCGACCGGCACGCTGTCCAGAAACCCCTTGCCGTTATCTTCCGGGTCGAGGCCGCGGGCGAGGCGGGCTTGTCGTTTCTCCGCCTTCTCCTCGGCCTTGATCTTTTCCCACATGCCCTTGGCCATGCCGGCGCTGCGGGCCTTTTCGTCGCCGAAGACGTGCGGGTGGCGGCGGATCATCTTGGTGGTGATCGCCTGGACCACATCGCCGAAGCCGAATTCACCTGCCTCTTCAGCCATTTGTGCGTGGTAGACGACCTGCAGCAGGAGGTCGCCGAGTTCGTCGCGCAGGTCATCGAGATCGCCGCGCGCGATGGCGTCCGCCACCTCATAGGCCTCCTCGATCGTATACGGGGCGATAGTCGAGAAATCCTGTTCGATGTCCCAGGGACACCCGGTCTTTGGGGCTCGCAGCGCCGCCATGATCTCGATCAGGCGCGAAATGTCTTTCGATGGCGTCATTTAGAGCTATTCCAGGAAAAGTGTGAAACGGTTTTCTGTCCGGAATTGCGTCAGTCTATCGAATGCTATCCCGCGGCCGGCCCCCCCCCCAAACCATTCATCCCCACCCCCGCCCCCTAAAACCAAAATAAACCCCAACAAAAACACCAAACACAAAACCACAAACCCAAGAAAAAAAAA
>NZ_JAMYSC010000095.1:0-16471 GCF_040321755.1 Mesorhizobium sp. M0276
TGGCCCTCTTCCTTGGCGCCCTTGGACTTGGGGGCTTTCTGTGGGCCTTGAGAAGCGGTCAATATGAAGATCTCGATGGAGCCGCCGAACGGATCCTGATCGATGGCGACGACGGCGCGGAGAAGACCACTCGTTCCAAGTGACTCAGATCAACGCGCCGCGGGTCGGGATGTCCTATCGTCGTCCGACGAAAGATCAGGAGGGTGAGGATGCAAGCCCAATCCATAATGACAAAGCCAGTCATCACGACGCATGCGAACGCAACAATCGCCGAAGCGGTCGAGCTCATGCTTTCAAGCAAAGTCAGCTGCCTGCCGATAACGAACAGCGACGGCACCCTGGTTGGCATTGTAAGCAAAAGCGACTTCTTGCGCCGAGAGGAACTCGGAACCCAGCGTGTGCGTCCGCGCTGGCTGGAGCTTGATCTTGGCCCGGGCACAACCGCCCATGACTATGTGCGCTCGAACGGACGGATCATCCATCAGGTGATGAGCCCACAGGTCATCTCGGCGCCTCCTGGCGCCTCGATTGCAGATGTTGTCGACCTGATGATGCAACACCGCATCAACAATGTCCCGATTGTCGATCGGGAAAGGGTCGTCGGCATCATCACGCGAACTGATTTGCTGCTTGTGCTGATCCGCGCCATCTCAAAACAGGGCACCACGCCACCCGATGACGACCTGATCCGCAAGGCTATCCTTGCCGAACTGCAGCCACAAACCTGGAGCGGTGGTGACTTGATCGATGTGAGGGTCAGCGACGGCGTTGTCGAACTGAAGGGGACGATTGTCGACGAGCGTCAACGGAAGGCAGCGATCGTTGCGGCTGAGAAGGTTGCCGGCGTCGGGCAAGTCAAGGACGGCCTCCTCCTCAGTACGGATCCGTTCTCGGTGATGGTTTCGTAGCTGCGAAAAAAGCGGGCACGCCAAGCAGAGTCCCTTTGGTTCTGCTCCCTTCCACATCACTTGGACATGAGGCCTTCGGCGAGTTCCTTCGGCGTCTAGCGCCCGTCATGGTCGGAGAGCACGCTGTCGGCAGCAAGACGCCCGTCCTGACGGAAATGCGATGGCCGCTGCCTGTTTTGGTGGGGCTTGGACCGGGGCTTCCTGTGGACCTTGAAGAGCGGCCAATACGAAGATCTTGACGGCCCCGCCGAGCGGGTCCTTATCGATCGGGAAGATCCGCGAGGCTGAACCGGCTGGCGGCGCCAACGATTGTGCGGATGCTGGTCGTCAGTCGACCTAGTCTTCGCTGGCGCTTGCCCGCGTCATGACGATACGGCGCGCGTGCGAAGAACGGATCAGCCAATATACGTTGCCGAACCTTTGGCCAGGAGGGGCACGCCGGTTGGGAAGCCGACCATTCAGAATGCCCAGACATGCAGACCTTTTCACGGCAATCGACCACTCGACCGTGAACCCGCCGCTGCCGGGTTTGTCGACCCTGGTTGATCCAGATCAGCGTTATCTCTTCAACGGCGTGGTTTCATTGACCCGTCTCTGAACGGAGAACGCATGTCTATCGACGCTGGGGAGATGAGCGGCAAACCGTGGGTGATTGCGATGCTTCAAGAGCGCTTCGTATCGCAGATAGCCGCTATGGCGGCACGCTGATGGCCGGCTCTGTGGAAACATTCGACATCATTGTCGTCGGAGCTGGGCCGGTCGGGCTTGCCTTCGCAGCATCGCTCGCCCGGAGCCGACTCAAGGTGGCAGTGGTTGAACGGCAGTCGCTCGACAGCCTGGCGAATCCGGCTTTCGACGGTCGCGAGATCGCGCTGACCCACGCATCAGTGAGAATCCTGCGCGAGCTCGGCGCCTGGGACGCCATCCCCGCATCGGACAAATCACCGCTTCATGGCGCGCGCGTGCTCAACGGATCGAGCCCTTTCGCCCTGTGCTTCGATGCTCTCAGCCGATCTGGGGAACCACTCGGATTTCTGGTCCCAAATTGTCAGATCCGCGATGCCCTGTTCAAAATTGTCTACTTCCAGGACCATGCCCGGCTGCTGTGCGGCAACTCGGTCGTCAATGCAACAAATAGCGAAGACGAGGCGGTCATAACGCTTTCTGATGGCAGGCAATTGGCCGCTCGGCTGCTCGTCGCAGCGGATTCGCGTTTGTCCGCGATGCGCGACCTGCTCGGCATTGGCGCAAACATCCATCCGCTTGGCCACTCCATGCTGATTTGCCGAGTGAGGCACGAGCGCTTCCATCACCAGATCGCGGTCGAATGGTTCGACCACCATCAGACCATCGCGATGTTGCCGCTCATGGGAGGCGTGTCGTCGCTGCTTCTGACTTTGCGCTCAAGTGAGGCCGACAGACTGTTTGCTCTCGATGACGAATTGTTCCTCATGGAATTGATGAACCGGTGTCGAGGACGTCTCGGAGAGATGACCCTGGCAAGCACCCGCCATGCCTATCCGCTGGTCACGACCTGGGCGCACAAGTTCTCGGCTCCGAGTGCGGCACTGATCGGAGACGCTGCCATCGGCATGCACCCGGTGACCGCGCATGGCTTCAACATCGGCCTCAGCGGCCAGAAGCAACTCGCTCATAAAATACTGACAGCATGTCGCGCCCGCCGCGACATTGCCGATCCCGACATGCTCGGCAGATACGAAAGCCGGCTGCGGCTGTCGGCGGCGCCGCTCTATCATGCCACCAACATGCTTGTCGGTCTTTACTCAAGCGAGCACCCGGCGGCACGGCTTGCAAGACATGCTGGGCTCCGCTTTGCCCAACATCTTCCCTTTGTCCGCCATGGCATTTCGGCCATGCTCAGGCGGTGAATCGCACAGAGCGCTGCCGCTCTGGAACGCTGTCTCGGCGAGGCTTCCTTGTCTTGCTGGCGCGCGTCGTCGCGGGGCAAGGCTGTCTCCTGGTGACGTTGCCGATCATGGCATGATTCGGATCAAGGCACGCGCGCGGGCGAAGCCTTGATGATTCGGCAATGCTAAGCCAAAGGTGTGACCCGAAGCATGGTGAGCGCACTGGTTACCCTCGCTGGGTAGTTAACCCGTCCTTCAGTGGGCTTGCATAGGTTTGGTCCTCGCGAACAACGACGCAAGCAAGCTGGTCCATTCATGGCACCCCTAAAGGAAGAAGAATCGCTGGAGGCCAAAATCCGTCAGGATCAGCTTGCTGACCTGAGGGCCGGGCTCTTCGTGTCGATGCCGATAAGCGCGATCCTGTCAGGCCTGATTTGCGCGGTGCAGGCCCTTTCTGGCGGCGGCTTTGCCGCTGCAAGCTGGTTCCTGGTCGTCAATGCGCTAAATGCCGCCCGGCTTGCACTCGCCCGTTTTCAGCTAAAGGAAACGGGGCGCCATCAGGATTTGCTTGGCGTTTTGCCGCGCCTTCGCATGTTTGGCGTCCTTGCCCTTCTGGCAGGGTTTGCATGGTCCTTCCCGGCCGTCCTGACTGTTGGATACACAACACCACAAGCACCGATGCATCTGGTCATACTGGCGGGCATTTCAGCTGGTGCGGTTACATATGGCAGTTCGTATGCCGCGGCGGCGACCAGCTTCATCACACCTCCACTCCTCATCACGGTGGCGTGCCTTTTGGCGAAAGGCAATTTTGAACGCTACATTCTGGCTTTCACCGTTCTGCTCTTCATGGGCGGCTTGGTCCGAGCTTCGTTTGTTGGGCAGGCGCGCTTCCGCGAAGCAAGCCGCCTGAGACATGAGGCAGAGCGATTTGCGTCGGAAATGGAGCGCAACTCCAGGGAGGACCATCTGACCGCCCTTCTCAACAGGCGGGGCCTTGAACACGCCATCGGTCGGTTCAAGACCGCGGATGGCCCCTTCGTGGCAATGCTGATCGATCTGGACGGCTTCAAATCTGTCAACGACACCTACGGTCACAGGACCGGTGATGAACTGCTTGTCATGATCGCTCGCCGCATAGAGCAGGAAGCACCCGAAGGCTCAACGCTCGCTCGTATCGGCGGCGATGAATTCGTGCTGGTTTTTCCCTCAACGAGAGCTTCGCTTTCTGCCAGTGATCTCGCCTCCAATATCATAGCCAAGATTGCTCGCCCCTATATCGAGGTCGCGTCCGTTCGGGTCGGGGCATCGATAGGGATATACTTGGCGCAGACGCCGAGCCTGACTGAAATGTTGTTGCGGGCGGATATCGCCCTGTATACGGCCAAGCGCCATGGCAGGAACGAATTTTGCCTGTTCGATGCCGAACTCGACAGGGAACTGCAACGTCGCCAGTCGATCGAACGGGATCTTCATTCGGCGATAAAGACGGGAAGATTGCAACCTTGGTTCCAGCCGATCGTGAAACTCGAAACCGAGACCGTGGTCGGTTTTGAAGCCTTGCTGAGATGGTCCCATCCGACGCATGGTGCCATCTCTCCACCCGAAATCATCACGGCCGCACGCGAAACCGGAATGCTTCAGCTGCTGACGCAAACCGTATTCGCCGACTGTTGTGCTTTTATCGACGGCTTGGTGAAAGCTGACTGTCGTGACATTCGTGTGGCGATGAATGTTTCCCCTCGCGAACTGGAAGCCGGCGATATCGACGACATGGTTCTGGAGGGTCTGGCGGCAAGAGGCCTGCCTGCGACGATGTTCGAAATCGAGATTACCGAAGAATCGCCGGTGGACCCGGACAGAGTGGATGAAAAGCTCGGACGGCTTTCACATGCCGGTATTTCCATCGCGCTCGATGACTTCGGCACCGGCTTTTCTACCTTGGCATCTCTCAAGGACCGTCGGATACGCAAGGTGAAAATAGACCAGGGCTTCATTCGCGGCTTGGCCAAGTCCCGAGAGGACCGACTGCTTGTCAAATCGGTCATCGAACTCGGTGACATGCTCGGGATCGAGGTCATGGCCGAGGGCGTCGAAACAGAGGCTGATCGGCAAACCCTGCACAAGCTTGGCTGCCGAACCGCTCAGGGCTTCCTCTTCTCCAAGGCTGTGCCTTTGATGCAAGCACTGGAAGTGGCAGTCAAACAGCACGCGAACCAGTTGTGACCGCTCCCGCCGCGCCGGCCGTCGCGGCCGTGCGCTGCCGAATTTGGCTACAGAGACTTGCCTGCTCGAAACACGTGGCAGTGGGCGTTGTGCATCAGCCGGCGAACAGTTCCTTGTAGCCGGTCGTCACCATCCAGTTCGCACGGTCGATATGGCTGCGAAGAGCTTTGCGGGCGCGGACCGGGTCAATGGACGGGTCGATGCCGAGAATGCGCTCGGCCATCTCCTTTTCGCTGGCATTGTCGGCGCAGGCATCCAGGATCCGCAGGTAGATCGTGAAATGCTCCCTGTCGTAGCTCGTGAGGTTCTCCGACCAGGGGACTTCATCGCTCAAAGTTGAGCTTCGAGTCTCATCTGTTCCCATTGGTCCATTCATGCCTGCGAACCTCGCCTGTGAGCGCACGCAGTATATCCCAAAATGGGATAATCCGAAACCGGGATTAGTCGCTGATCCGGTCTTTACCCGACCGGTTCGCCTCCATGCCCAAATCCCTTCGATCGCCCCGCCACCAGCGTTTTCTGGCCCAGCTGGTTTCGCTGCGCAAGGCCAAAGGCCTGACCCAGGAGCAGCTGGCTGACAAGCTTGGTCGTCCCCAATCCTTCGTGGCCAAGTACGAGGGCGCAGAGCGGCGTCTCGACGTCATCGAGTTTCTCGACATAACTGCGGCCATTGACGCTGATCCGTGCGAGATTCTGTCCAGCCTCCGGTCCTAGCGGGCGCGCCGCATCTATCATGATCCGGACAGGAATATTGTCTAGGACAATGCCTCAATTTGTTGAAAGGCGAGCGCTGGTTTTCGGAGGAAGCCGCGCGCACGGCGGCGGTGCCTTTGGGTTCTCGACGTAACTGCGCCGCCTGACCAATGTGCGAAAAAACTTGGCGCGCGCCCGCGCGCCTGACGACGCGCACCAGGTGCTCGTGAACCGAGCCCGCTTTTCTTCGGCAAGCTCAGGCGGTCTCGGCCATTCGGCTTCGCCCCTTGGCGTGGGCAGCCCTTCGGGCTGTGACGGCCGCCGCCCTTGCGGGCGGCGCGGTTTGTCTGTTGGCCTTTCCCGGTGGCGCGGGGCGGGCGGCACTCCCTTCTAGACCCGCTGCGGCAGCCCGCAACCCTTCGCGTGCCGCGCAGGGTCCTCCTCTTCGTTCCGGTCCTTCGGATGCGGTCCGCCTACTAGGCGGGCCCTTCCGGTCGCGACTCGCCGCCCACCCCGCTTCCGGGGAAAGGCGCGGCGATTGGTGAGCGGAGGATGAAACGATGCATGCAAACAGCAAGCGTACCACCAGCGGAGAGGCTGGCGCAGGCAAGGGCAGGCGCCCGGGCGCCAGCCTTTATCAAGAGATCACCGACCGCATCATTGCCGAGCTGGAGCGCGGTACCGTGCCATGGGTCAAGCCATGGGGCAGCGCAAAAGCAGGCCTCGGCCTGCCGAGGAATGCGTCCACGGGGCGCAGCTATTCCGGCATCAATATCCTCATCCTGTGGGGCGCCGTCATCGAGCGCAGCTATCCCAGCCAGAATTGGCTGACCTTCCGGCAGGCGCTTGCCCTGGGCGGCAATGTCAGGAAGGGCGAGCGCGGCACGACCATCGTGCATGCCGACCGCTTTGTCCCCAAGGACGAGAAGGAGCGCGCACGCCACGAGGGCGATGCACCACAGGCCGTGCCTTTTCTGAAGCGCTTTACCGTCTTCAATGTCGCGCAGTGCGACAATTTTCCGGAACACCTCCATGCCCCCGCCGAGCCGCTGCCTCAGTGCGAGATCGTGCCGCAGGCCGAAACGCTGATTCGCGCCAGTGGTGCGGATTTCAGGGTCGGCGGCGATCGCGCTTTCTACATGCCGGGCAGCGACCACATTCAGGTGCCGCCGCAGCCAGCGTTCCATCAGCAGATCGACTATTACCGGACCTGCTTTCACGAGCTTGGCCACTGGACCGGCCACCCGACGCGGCTTGCTCGCGACCTCTCCGGCTCGTTCGGCTCCAAGGCTTACGCGCGTGAAGAATTGGTCGCCGAAATCACTGCCGCCTTCGTCTGCAGCAATCTCGGCATCGAGCCGACCGTGCGTCACGCCGATTACATCGGCTCATGGCTGAAGGTGCTGCGCGAGGACAACCGCGCTATATTCCGTGCCGCCAGCCTCGCTTCGAAGGCCGCCGATTTCCTGCTTGGCCTTCAGGCCGATGCCGAAGGCGAGGCGCAAGAAGGGATTGCGGCATGACGATGCACCATGCTCAACTGGCCGACGCCGCAAAGCGAGCAGATGCCCATTTCTGACGGCGCCGGAACTCACCGGCCCGATGCTGAACTATGCCGATCTGCATCGCCAAGGTGCGCCCCGAGCCGCAGCGCGCAGCCAACGAGTCAGTGACTGCCAGCCTTGCCGGCTGCAAGGCTGACGCCGCATTCGGCAATATGCGGCACAAGCTGTTGGCCCTGCTCGGATCACCGGACCGAGAATAGCGTGGTGGCCGGCGGCAATCGCGACCCCTTGCTGCCGCCGGCATGTTCGCGCGCAAGGTGGGCGCTCTGCGACGACAATATCGTGCGCGTCGTGGGCATATGGTGGCAACCGGACGATGCCTTTTCGATCGCTGCGCGACGAGGAAATCGCCGATTCGATGCTCACCGAGATCGGCTTCAAGCATGTCGCCGACAGCAATTTCGCCTGGAAGGACGAGTCCCAAACCGAGACTACCCTGGCGTCGAGAATGGCCGCTTCAGGTTGAGACCTGGCTGCCGCGCTGGGTGAAATTCCCGGCCGAAAGCTACACCAGCCGCGAGGCCTTCCTATTCGCCGATCTGTGCGCAAGGAAGCAGTCGCTGTTCGTGCGCGAATAGTCGATCAGGGCCCGAGCGGCGTTTTCTCGAGTACTGCAGCTAAGGACGCGCGCGCCGCTCCGGGCCGCGCCGGCTCCGATTGATCGTCTTGCCGAGCCAGTGCCGCGTGCGATAAATTCCAACGCCAATTCGCCCCATTTCGGCAGCCCCGCACCGCCCGCATTACTTGCTGAGGCGCCAGGCGCGTGGGTCCAATTGCCAATCCGATTGCCGAGAGAGCCCGCGCCGCCGGCCCCCCGCATATTGCCGCCTGCTCGTTGTGCCCCCGATCGCGCAACCTGTCTCCATTGTGTCTCAGGGACCATTCCCCTGCGCCTGGCTTGACGACCTATGGGCGGATCCGGCCCGCCCGAAACCCTCGCCGGCAGCTTTTTTCCCCGCCGCCTGCGGCGGCTTCCTCGCGCCGCTTCGCTTCAAAAAAGCTCCTCGCTCGGGTCCTCCGCTATCGCTGCGGCCGTGCCGGTTCCGGCGGTCCGGACGCGCCCATCACGGTCCGCCATCGCAGGGGAATGGTCCCCTGCGAGCACCAAGAGGAGACTGAAAATGACCGCAATCGGATACGTCACCAAACAGGAAAACGGCGGCTACAAGGGCCAGCTCAAGACGCTCAGCGTCCGCGCCGACATCGACATCGTGCCCAATCAGGCAAAGAGCGCCGACACCCATCCCGACTTCCGGGTGCTGACGCAAGGGGTCGAAGTGGGTGCGGCCTGGATCCGCACCGGCGAGACCTCCGGCAAGGACTATGTGAGCCTGTCGATTGCGGCCCCCGAGTTTGGCCCGCGCAAGCTCTACGCCAATCTGGGCCGCGCCGCCGGCCAGGATGACGACGACACTTACGCCATCATCTGGAACCCGGTCGACTGACCGGCCGACCCGCAAAGCCCTGCGCCGCCAACCGGCGCAGGGCCTCTCTCAGGACCCGTGAGGCCGCCGAAGGGGGCGGCGAAAACTCGCCCCCCACTCTTCGCCCGTCCCCAAAACGATCTCGCTCGCCGATCCTCGCCTCGCTTGCCCGTAACGAACCGAGGATCATCATGGACGACGAAAACGAACGCGCAGCCCGCGCCAAGAAGGGCAGTCCGTTTCTCAACACCGCGCAGGCGGCCTTCTATATCGGGCTGTCCCAGCGCACGCTGGAGAAGATGCGCCTCAAAGGCGGTGGCCCACAATTCCGCAAGCACGGCCGCTATGTCCGCTATCACATCGACGAACTCGACGACTGGTCGAAGGGGCACGCGCAGGAGACCGCGCCCGAGGATGGCGCGCACGAATCCGGCTCGGCCGGTGAGGGAGGCCGCTCATGAGCCGGCGTCCCACCATCCGTCTGATCGGCAGCCATCTGCGGCGCATTCGAGCCCGCAAGACGATCGTCGTTGCCACAATCGGCCTTGGCCTGATCGGCTTCGCCGCCTTCGGCAAACCATCGCCTTGGCTGGTCTGGAACGCCTCGGCGAGTGCGCCGGTCGGCCTCTATCGCGTCGCATCCGGATCGCCCGCTCGTGGTGATCTCGTACTCGTCCGCCCACCAAGACCGGTCGCCGATCTCGCCGCCGAACGCTTCTATCTGCCCAGCAACGTGCCGCTGGTCAAGCGCCTTGCGGCGCTGCCCGGCGAGCATGTCTGCACCTTCGGCGACGCCATCATCATCGGCGGCGAGATAGCCGCGCGCCGGCTTGCAACCGACACGCAGCACCGTCCGCTGCCTTGGTGGAATGCATGCCGAAAACTCGCCGCCGACGAGGTTTTCCTGCTCGGCAGCGATAAAGATCGCTCGTTCGACAGCCGCTATTTCGGGCCGGTGCCGACCGAAAACATCATCGGGAGGCTCGTGCCGCTATGGACCGAGTGACCCTCCTTATGCTGAGCATGGCGTGTCTCGCACCATGCTCCTGTTCCGCCGCGACCAACACGAAGCCGATCGTCATCTCCCATAGTCCGCAGCTTGCAAGATGGCAGCCCTTCGTAGCCGAAGCAAGCCGGCGTTTCAGCATTCCACAGACCTGGATTTATGCCGTCATGGATGCCGAAAGCCGGGGGCAGACGACGCTCAATGGGCGGCCGGTCACGTCGAGCGCCGGCGCCATTGGCCTCATGCAGGTGATGCCAGGCACCTACGAGGAGTTGCGCACAGAGCTCGGCCTGGGAGCCGCCCCGCACGACCCTCGCGACAACATTCTGGCAGGCACTGCCTATCTGCGCGCCATGTATGACCGCTTCGGATTTCCAGGCCTGTTTGCAGCCTATAACGCCGGGCCGGAGCGCTACGAGCAGCATTTGCAGCGCGGGCGACCGCTGCCTAGCGAGACGGTTTCGTATCTGGAAGAGATCAAGGCGGCGGGCATTTCGGCCGCCGATATGGACGCGCTCACCGGCAAATCCCGTTCCAAAAGCGCGCCGGAAATCCCGTCCGGGCAGTCGCTGTTTTTTCTCCGAAACGGTGTTTCCGTGACCGGCCCGAATGGCCAACTCCTGGTGCCGCTCGGATCGGAGCGAGCAAGGTCAGGCCGGCCGGATCGCAGGTGAGGGCAGCGGCTACCGTGGTTCGGGCGGGGGCCAGGGGGGGCAGGTGCGCGGAAGGCAAGATAAAGGCAGCGCCTCCTGGAGGCCGCGAAGTCTTTGTCTGCACATCGTTTTCCCAGGAGGTTGCCTCCGGGTCCAGGAGGGTCTGGCGGGCAAGCCTCTGATTTCGCTGCTGGTTCATCGGAGGCCGCATGCAGGATGACGAATTCACGCCGAAGCTCGGCAAAATTGGCTGGCGCGGCTCGAAGGCGGGCAAACGCTACGCTGGCCAGGTGCAGGCCGCGGTCAACCGAGCAGGCGGCAGGAGCGGACGCGGCAGCCGCTTCATCGGAAGCCGGGTGGGGCGCGGCGGGGCTGCTGCCACAGTTCTTAGAGCGCGCGACCGCCACGCGGCGTTTCGGCAGCGGCGCGCAGTCGTCAAGGCACGCATCGTCAAGCTGGCCGGCAAGGGAGTCGACGGGGCTCGTGCGCACCTCCGCTACCTCCAGCGCGACGGCGTCACCCGGGAAGGCGAGCGTGGCGAGCTCTACGCTGCCGACAATGACCACGCGGACGGCAGGGCCTTTCTCGATCGCTCGAACGGTGACCGTCATCAGTTCCGCTTCATCGTCGCCCCTGAAGACGGAATCGAGTATGATGACCTGAAGCCGCTCACCCGGCGCCTCATGGCGCAAATGGAAGAAGACCTCGGCACCAGGCTAGACTGGGTGGCCGTCGACCATTTCAACACCGGCCATCCTCACACCCACATCATCGTGCGCGGCAGGGATGATCACGGCGAAAACCTCGTCATAGCGCGGGACTACATCTCCTCGGGCTTGCGCGAGCGCGCAGCCGAACTGGTTAGCCTCGACCTTGGCCCGCGCACCGACCGCGAGATCGAGCAGCGCTTGCGCCAGGAGATGGATCAGGAACGCTTCACCAGCATCGACCGGCAGCTGATGCGCATGCGCGACGATGAGGGGTGTGTCTCACCGGCCAGCCGAGACACCTTTCGCCAGACGCTGCACCAGGGCCGCCTGCGCAAGCTCGAGCGGATGGGCCTCGCCGAGGAGATGCCTGCCGGTCGCTGGCGCTTGGAGGATGAGCTCGAAGCCACGCTACGCCGCATCGGTGCGCGCGGCGACATCGTCAAGACCATCCATCGCGAGCTGACCGGCAAGGGGCTCGTCCGCAGTGCCGCCGACCATCTTATCCACGATCGATGCGACGGGTCGGCTCAAACCGTGGTCGGACGTGTCGTCGGGCGCGGGCTGGCCGACGAAATCACTGACCGCCATTACCTCGTCGTCGACGGCGTGGACGGCAAAAGCCACTATTTTGATATCGGCAAAGGCGAGGCCACCCAACCGACACCAGAGGGCTGCATAGTGCGGGTCAGACCGAGGGACACCGGGCCAAGAAAAGTCGACCGCACAATTGCCGGCATCGCCACGGTCAACGACGGGCGCTACAGCATCGATATACATCTCAAGCATGACCCCTCGGCCACCGAACGCTTTGCCGAAACGCACGTGCGGCGACTGGAGGCGATCCGCCGTGCGACCGGTGGCGTCGAGCGCGAGCCGGACGGCACATGGACAGTCGCGCCCGACCATCTCAACCGCGTCGCGGATTACGAGCGTCAGCGAGCGAGGGCCCAGCCTGTTGTCGTTGACAAGCTCTCATCAATGCCGCTGGAGAGCCAAGTAGGCTTCGACGGCGCCACCTGGATCGACCAGGAGCTGGTATCAGCCCACCCTGAGTCCTTGCGCGACTCTGGCTTCGGTCGCGAAGTACGTCAGGTCCAGGCCCGCCGACAGCAGTGGCTGATCGCGCAAGGTCTTGCCCATGATGCGCAGGATCGGGTCATCTATCGCGCCAACATGCTTTCAATGCTGCGCCAACGAGAGCTGAACCGTGTTGCCAGTCAGCTCTCGGACGAACTCGGGCTCTCGTATTCTGAAGCGCAGCATGGCAATCGAATAGACGGAACGCTGCGCCGCTGCGTCGAGCTCGCCGGCGGAAAATACGGTGTCATCGAGAAATCGCGCGAGTTCACGCTGGTGCCTTGGCGGCCGGTGCTTGAGCATCATATCGGCAAGGAGGTGTCTGGCGTGGTGCGCGCCGAGGGGATTTCCTGGACGATCGGACGCCAGAGGAGCGGGCCCGGCGTTTCGTGAATGGCTATAATTTATTTGTCCGCGTTGAAACAGGTTCTCAGCCCAGACGGAGTTCCTCCGCTACCGCCTTCAACTCACCGGAGAAAGCATGCGAAAACAGAAGGCTCGCGCCCACGCTCTTGACGCAGCCGCAAACACCTGAATCAATAACAAGGTCGGTCGAAGCGGCCGCTCATGATCGCGTGAAATACCTGCTCACGATCAAATGAAAGTTGCGCTCACCATCACGTGAAATGGCTGCTCACGATCAGCGAAATGCGCAGGCAGAGGGGGTGTCGGGCTGAACATGGACCCGTGATGGACATAATTGCCACGCGAATCTTCATGTTCCCCTAACCGGCCGGAACGATTTCCGGGCAGGCTCAACAAATTAAGGAGTAGCTCGTTCCGTGTCCAAGCCCAGACAAGTCTTGGTTTTCTCACGGGCGCGATACAAAAGGCACAGGCTGGATTTGGCTGCCGGAGGCGGGGCTTGTCGACCGCTCGATGGAAAGTGAGATGCGAGGCGGAGAATCACCCATGTGCAGAGCGGCAAGGCGCTCGCCTACCTCCCTGTCATTCACCGTTAGCCGATGGTTTAGACGAAGATAGTCCGTCCATGTCGGCGTGCGGAATGTCTCGGTCCAAAGCGTCGACTTCTGAAGGTCGCGCTGGAGGGTCCAGTCCCGCGCACCGGCGCGGCTCTGAACGCGCCGCCTTTCGCGCATGCAGCTCAGAAATTCATCGATACTCTCCTCGAGTATCGAGTACTCCACCTTGATCACGATCGGACCGCTCCTGGGCTTCAAAGGGAGGGCCAGTTCTGGTGGCCTGAAGTCGACGGCCGCTTGATCCGATTCCTCCCATAGCCGCACCGGCAATAGCTTTCCCACAGCCGCGACCAGCAACAGTGCCGCTGCAGCACCTTCCAAAGCCGACGTCAGCGAATAGTACTGCGCGACAGCACCCCAGATCCAGCTGCCCGCTGCCATGCCGCCGTAGGTCAAGGCGTAATAGATGGACAGGGTGCGACCAACGACCCACCTTGGGCTTGCCAACTGCACACACACGTCGGTTCCGGTCCAGGTGACAACCCAGCCAGCGCCACCGATTGCAAGCGCGATCGCCGCCACAGCCACCGACGATGTGAGGGCCATCAAAAGGCAGCACGTTGCGCAAGCAACGGATGCGAGCGTGATCAATCGGTTCTGGGACGTGATGCGTCTCAAGTAGTTGCTGCCAATGCCGGCCATGAAGGCGCCTGTACCGAAGCCGGCCAATAGAACGCCGTAAACAATTGGCCCTCCCGCCAGATGGTCGCGAACCAGGAGGGGGAGCAGAGCAAGGATCGAGATGCTTGACAGCCCGAACAGGGTTGCACGCACAATCGCCACTCTGATCTCTGAGGATATTGCCGTGAATCGCATGCCATCATGAATGGCCGTAGTCATTCGCTCGCGCGGAAGAGGCGAAGAGCGAACTTGCCACTTTGAGCGCAGAACAGCGCTCAACGGAACCAGGTCACTTAGCGCAGCGAGGGCGAAAGCGGTAAGGGGGCCCAGCAAAGCTAAGATTACACCGCCCAGCGCCGGTCCTATGCTGCGAACCACGTTGTACCCCACCGACATCAGCGTCACTGCAGCGGGTATGTCGCGCTTTTCCAGGATATCGCCTACGGACGCGTGCCATGCTGGATCGTTCAAGGCAAAGCCGCATCCGGCCAAGAAACTCAGTCCCAGGATCAGCCATGGACTAACAAAGCCCAGTCCCACCGCGAGTGCCAGCGCCGTGGATGCCAGTGCGATAAGGCAGTGTCCGGCAAGCATCACGCCGCGGCGGCTGAAGCTGTCTGCAATGGCTCCAGCAAGGATCGACAAGAAGAACGCAGGCAATGTCGATGCAGCCTGTACGAGCGCAACCATCAGATCGGAGGCTGAAATCGTGGCCATGAGCCAGCTTATAGCCACGCTCTGCACCAGCCAGCCAAGGCTGGATATCTGCGTGGCTGTCCAGATAGAACGAAAGACCGGGTTGTGAAGAGGGATCAGTGTGTTTGCCGCAAGGCGCGGAGGATCTTGACGCCGCATCACTTCTTCACCTCCACTGGGTGTCGTTCTTCCGCTCATTTTGCTTACAGCGGTGCGCTCTCTGCACAGACTGCGTCACAACGAAGTTCCGAGATCGCGCTCGCAACAAGGACAATGTCGCATCCACGGTGCTGATGCGCGTTCAGGTACCAACCTGGCCGTTAGCTGATGGGTCCCGCAGCCCGCTTGGTGCGGTCAGTTCTGCCCTGCGACTCTTGGCTTTGGACGGTGCTAGCGCCCCGATGGCCGGCTTGTCAAACTGCCGTAGTGCCAGCACATCCATCCCATCTGTTGACCGCGATCTCCGACGAGGTCGAGCAGCAGTAGGTCAACGGCAAATCTGGGTATTTCCGCTTCCGGTCGAGCGCGTAGCCATCGTCCGGACACCCGAAGACGTTCATCACCCATGCGACCACGCGCCGGAGACGATGCGACACGGCGGTAGCGGTTCACCAGAGGACGTGCGTTCTACTCAGCAGGAACATTGTTCTGCCGATCGTCGGCTGCGCCAGCCGCCACGTAAAGCGGCGCCAGCGTCATTGGACTCCCGCTTTGCAGGTTTCGCCTAGGGCCTGCATCAGGTCATCGATAATGTCCTGAGGATGTTCAAGCCCTACAGAAATTCGCAGCAATCCGCCTGGCGCTTTGGACTTCGCACCTTCGACGGATGCGCGATGCTCTATCAGAGAATGCGTCCCGCCAAGGCTTGTCGCCCGGACAACAATCTTCAGGCGGCCGGCCACGGCCATTGCAGCATCGGCTCCGCCCTCGACGATAAAGGATAGCATCGCTCCGTAATGGCTCATTTGCCGCGTAGCAAGATCGTGTCCCGGATCAGTTTGCAAACCAGGAAAGAGCACTTTTTCCACGCGCGGATGAGACGCTAGGGCCTCGGCCACTTTCTGTGCGCCTTCGCAATGGGCGCGCATGCGGACAGGCAATGTCTGCAGGCCCCGCAACGCCAGCCAACAGTCGAAGGGCGCTGCGACGCTGCCCTTGTGTTTCTGGACCATCCGCAATGGGCGACCGAGGGGTGACGCGTTTGGGACAATGACGACACCGGCCATCAAATCCGAGTGGCCGCCAATGTACTTTGTCGCCGAGTGCATCACCGCGTCTGCCCCGATTTCGAGTGGCAGTTGAAGCACTGGGGTGGCCCACGTATTGTCCACCACCGCCAAGGCGTCTGCCTCGTGCGCGATTGCGCAGATGGCCGCAATGTCGACAACGCGGATCATCGGGTTTGACGGCGTCTCGACCCAGACGAGGCCAGTCCGCTTCGATGTCACTGCGGCGCGCAAAGCGTCCAAATCGCGCATGTCGACGGCGGCAAAGTCGAAGCGAGACCCAATGTCGGTCTCTTCGATCAGCGAACGAATGCCGAAATACATGTCATCCGGCAGAACGATCCGATCCGCCGACGGATGGCTCTCAAACACTGCAGCGATTGCGGCCATGCCCGACGCGAAGGCGATGCCGTGTTCCCCTCCCTCGAGCGTGGCCATGGCCGCCTCGAACGCATTGCGTGTCGGATTTCCATCCCTTGTGTATTCGAAGCCGGACGGAAATGACCCGTTGACACCGCGTTCGAACGTCGTGCTGGTGTGCAGCGGCATGGATACGGCCCCCGTGGCCGCGTCGACCCCTCGGCCGCAGTGGATCGCCTTCGTCTCAAAACGCATCGGTTATTTCCTTCCTAACGGGCAGTTGCAATTTCGCCCCGGTCATTATACTGACCGCAATAGGTGAGCCGAGGTCCTAAGTCAATATAATGACCGATGTTACGACAGCGATGGGTTCCGAGCAGGTGCTTGGCAAAGCGATAGCGGTTCGAATCCGAGACTTGAGGCGCGACCAAAATCTGACCCTGGATCGACTGGCA
>NZ_JAMYSC010000096.1:0-15413 GCF_040321755.1 Mesorhizobium sp. M0276
GTCCAGGATTGCCTCGAGCGGGCGCTTGTGCGGCTCGATAACTGGCAGACAGGAGAAAGCCCCCGTAGGTGGCTGTTTACGATCATGCATCATTTGTTCATCGACCAGATGCGCAAGGTGAACCGCCGCGGCGAGGCGGCGATGCTGCCATTAGCGGCCGCTGAGGCAGTCGCCCAGCCGTCCGAGCAGATGGAGAGCATCGCCTCGCGCGAGATCATCGACGCGTTGCAGGCGATCAGCCCCGACCGCCGCGCAGCCCTGGTCATGGTTGCCATCGAAGGCTTCTCCTATGCCGAAGCCGCCAGCATTCTTGCCGTGCCCGCCGGCACGCTGATGTCGCGCATCGCGCGCGGGCGTGAGGAATTGCGCGGATTGCTGGACGACACGGCGCGTCGCCGCGCGATAAGGATCGTCGAGAAATGATCCGCCGTGACTTCTCCGAACGTGACATCCACATGGCGCTCGATGGCGAGTTGCCCAGCGACGAGCGCGCCGCCTACGAAGCCTGGCTCGACGCCAATCCCGAGATGAAGGCCAAGAGCGCCCGCTTCACCGCCGATCGGACGGCGTTGCAGGCCGCCTTCGCCGGAGTGCTGGACGAACCCGTGCCTGCGCGGTTGCGCAAAGTCGTGCTCGGCGAGGCACCGGTCAAGGTCGCGATGCCACGCTCGCGCTGGTGGCTTGCCGCGGCCGCTGCTGTGCTTGTGGTCGCCGGCGGGCTTGGCGGCTACCTTGCCGGCATCGATGGCATCGGGCTGGAGAACCCGGCGGAGGATCGGCTGGCCGAGCAGGCAATCGCGGCCCATGTCGTCTTCGCCGCTGAAAAGCGGCATGCGGTCGAAGTGCCGGCCAGCGACAAGGATCATCTGGAGACCTGGCTGTCCAATCGGGTAGGGCTGAAGCTGGTGGCGCCGGACCTGACCGCGAACGGTTTCCAGTTGGTCGGCGGCCGGTTGCTGCCAGCCGGAGAGAGCAAGGCCGCGATGCTGCTCTACGAGGACGACAAGGGCCAGCGCATATCTCTCTTCGTGACGGCACAATCAGCGGAGAACGCCAAGGGAACTTATGCATCGGCGGAGGACGGTCCCCGGGCCGTCTACTGGCTGGACAAGGGCTATGGCTGCGCCGTCGTCGGCTCGCTGCCGCGCGAGCAATTGGCCATCGTGGCAAAGAGCGCCTATGGTCAGCTTCTGGCCGGCCTGGCCAGTTGAAAGGCGCCGCTTTTGATGGCAACACCGATCTATGTTGGTGATCTGGTTCAACGCGTTTTTACATCGCCGACTGCTGTCGAATCTGTCACAATTCGGCCCTATTCGAGGTGCGATAGCGCTTTCTGGCCGTCAGTATTTCGACTGATGTCTTGAACGTTTCAAGTAGGGCATTTCCCACCACCAATCGAGGTTCTCTGAAGCCGCATGCCTGCCGAGATCCGCACGGCCCGCGCGTCTGACGTCGATGATCTCGCCGCCATAGAGAAAGCTGTTTTCTCGACCGACCGTATTTCCCGCCGCTCCTTCCGCCTGTTCATCGAACGTGAAACCGCCGAGACCCTGGTCGCCGAAGTCGATGGCCGCGTGGCCGGCTACGCGATCGTGTTGTTTCGCAAGGGAAGCGGTGTGGCGCGCCTCTATTCGATCGCCACCGGTCCGTTTTTCGGTGGGCTAGGTGTCGGCCGCATGCTGCTCGGATCCGCCGAAGAGGCCGCCTTCGAACACGATCGCATGATGCTGCGTCTCGAGGTGCGCGAGGACAACAGCCGCGCGATCTGCATCTACGAACAAGCCGGCTATCGCAAGATCGGCCGCGAACCAGGCTACTATGAGGATGGCGAGACGGCACTGCGCTACGAAAAGACCTTGCGCGGCGACGTTCCGATCGCCACCAAGGTGCCGTTCTACCAGCAGACCTGCGAATTCACTTGCGGCCCGTGCTGCCTGATGATGGCCATGGCCAATTTCGATCGCGGCTTCGTGCCGGATCCGGTCATGGAAATCCGCCTGTGGCGCGAGGCGACGACCGTCTTCATGATGTCGGGGCCGGGCGGGTGTGAGCCTTTCGGCCTTGCTGTCTCGGGGTACGAAAGCGGGCTTGCGGCGGAGGTCTACGTCTCCTTCTACGGCGCGCTGTTCCTGCAATCGGTGCGCAGCGAGGACAAGCGCCGGGTGATGGAACTGGCCCAAGTCGACTTTCGCCGGCGCGCGGAACTTTACGGCATCCCGGTGAATTACCGTCCGTTCACCATCGACGATATCAGGGCCGCGATCGCTGGGGGAAAACTGGTCCTGGTGCTGATCAGCGGCTTCCTGATGTTCGGAAAGAAGGTGCCGCATTGGGTGCTGGCGATCGGCGATGACGGCGACCATATCCTGATCCACGATCCTTGGGTCGAGGACGAAAGGCAGGAGACCATCCTTGATGCCGCCAATATTCCCGTGCCTTACGGCATCTTCATGAACATGGCGCAGTTTGGCCGCGACGGACTGCGTGCCGCCATCACTCTGGGAAAGCGCTGATAACAATGACCTGGGTTATTCTTACAGGCAGGCAGAGCGATCTCGACCAGGTGGCGACACCACACAAGATCATCACCAATCGCGACTATCTCGCGCATCCGTCGTTGTTTCGCGGCCAGCGCCCGAAAGTCATCAACCTCTCGAACAACTACGCCTACCAGAGCCGAGGCTACTATGCCTCGCTGCTGGCAAGCTCGCGCGGGCATAAGGTGATTCCGACGGTCGAGACGATGATCGACCTGTCGGAGCGCAAGCTTTATGAGCACGCGCTGCCGGAACTGGAACTGGCGCTCAACAAATGCCGCAAGGACCTCGGCGGCGCCTTCCCGCAAAAAGTCTGCATCTTCTTCGGCATCGGGCCGTCGAAAATCTGGGACCGTTTCGCCAAGCTGTTGTTCGACTGGTTCCGTGCACCGGCGCTCGAAGTCCACATCAAGGACAGCGCCGAATGGGCCTCGATCCGCAAGATCGGCTTCCATCCGCTGGCGCGCATGACCGAGGACGACGAAAAAAGCTTCATCCAGTGCCTGGAGACCTATACCAACCGCGAGTGGCGCGACACCAAGGGCCGCACGCCGGCGCGCTACACCTTCGCCACGCTGGTCGATCCACATGAGGAATTGCCGCCGTCGGAGATATCGTCGCTGCGCTATTGGGCCAAGATCGCCGAAAAGATGGGCGTCGAAATCGAGCCTATCACCAAGCGGGACCTCGCCAAGCTCGCCAACTACGACGCGCTGTTCATCCGCGAGACGACTTCGATCTCCAACCACACCTATCGCTTCGCCCGCCGGGCTCAGCAGGAAGGCATGCCGGTCATCGACGATCCGTTGTCGATGATCCGCTGCACCAACAAGGTCTATCTCAACGAGCTGATGGCCTACAACAAGGTGCCGGTGCCGCCGACGGTGATGATCGCCGGTACCTCGGACCTCGAACTGGCGGCGCAGACGCTGGGCTTTCCGCTGGTGCTGAAGATCCCGGATTCGTCATTCTCGCGCGGCGTCAAGAAGTGCGCCAACTTCGAGGAACTGAAGACGCTCGCCACCGAATGGCTGGAGGATTCCGATCTTCTGATCGCTCAGAAGTTCATTCCGACCGAATATGACTGGCGCGTCGGCGTGCTCGGCGGCCAGCCACTGTTTGCGGTGCACTATCTGATGGCCAAGAAGCATTGGCAGATCGTCAATCACAAGGCCAACGGCAAGCCCGACCAGGGCGGCATCAAGACCTTCACGCTGAAGGAAACGCCGGCGCATGTCGTCGAGACGGCGGTAAAGGCGGCGCGCTGCATCGGTGACGGGCTCTACGGCGTCGACCTCAAGGAAACCAAGGACGGCGTCTTCGTCATCGAAGTGAACGACAATCCTAACCTCGACCATGGCTGGGAGGACTCCGGCGAAAAGGACGAAGTCTGGGTGCGTCTGACGCAGTGGTTCCTGGAGCGGCTAGACCGACCGGGGCGGTAGTCAACCGGGCTTCGAGGTTTTTTGCCGGCTGCGATCGCAAGGAAATTTACCGCACCTTTCGTGATGGGGACCGGGCGAACTCCGTGTGCATCACATCGCGGCTGACATAAACCGCATAGGCTTGCATGCCGAGCATCACGCGGTGTGCCATTTCATCAACTGCCGCAGTTTCATACGCTGATCGGAGGGCATTTGAAGGTGGTAGAGCCGAGCTATGTCAGCTTTCACGGCAAATACATCGAGATGCTACGCTGATGACGGCCGCTCACCCGGTTTGGCTATGCACCGAACGGGATTCTAACAGGCGCTGAATATCGGCCGCCTTTGACGGCACGCCGATCAGATAGCCCTGCGCCTCGTTACAGCCATTGCCTCTCAGCATGTCGAGCTGCGCCTCGGTCTCGACACCCTCGGCGGTGACGGTGATGCCAAGCTCGGCACCCAGCCCGATGACGGTGCGAACGATCGCCGCAGTGTCGCGATTGCCCAGATCGTGGATGAACGAACGGTCGATCTTGATCTTGTCGACGGGAAAACGCCTGAGATAACCGAGCGAGGAATAGCCGGTGCCGAAATCGTCGAGCGCGATGCGAATGCCGAGCCCGCGCAACTGCCGCAATGTCCTCAGCACGGCTTCACTCTCATCCATCAGCACGGTTTCGGTTATTTCCAGTTCCAGCCGGTCGGCGGGCACGCCGGAAAAGGCGAGAGCCGAGATGACGCTACGGGCAAAGCCGCCGCTTTTGAGCTGCACGGCCGAGACATTGACCGCGATGCGCAGGCCGGCCGGCCAGCCTGCCGCAGCGGTGCAAGCCTTTCTCAGCGCCCACTCGCCAAGCGGCACGATCAGTCCGATTTCTTCGGCGACCGGAATGAACTTGTCGGGCGCCACCGTGCCCCGCTCTGGCGAATGCCAGCGCATCAAGGCTTCGGCACCGACGATCTCACCGGAGGCGATGTTCATGATGGGCTGGAAATCGAGATCGAACTCCTGTCGAGGCAGCGCTGCCTCGAGGTCGGTCTCGAGTGCGCGTCGTGCCCGCACCATGGCGTCCATTCCGGGCTCGAAAAAGCGGTACAGATTGCGCCCTTCGCTCTTCGCCCGGTAGAGCGCCGTATCGGCGTTTTTCAGCAGCGTATCGGCGTCGCTGCCATCGTCGGGAAACACAGCGATGCCCATGCTGATGCCGACATGCATGTCGCGGCTCTTGTCGCGGAAGGGTTTTGCGATCGTTTCGACGATCCGCTTCGCCAGCTTCTCAGCATCGGCGATACCCTTGAAATTGAACTGGATAATGACGAATTCGTCGCCGCCGAAACGGGCGACGACATCCGTTTCACTGCGCAGGCAACGCTGCAGCCTGTCGGCCACGGTCTTCAGCAGCCAGTCGCCGGCCGGGTGCCCCCAGCTGTCGTTGATGGCCTTGAAGCGATCCAGATCGAGCGAGAAGATTGCTAGCGGCGTAGCCGCCGGATCTTCCAACGCAAGATCGAGGCGTTCGCGAAACATCTGGCGGTTGGGCAACCCGGTCAGCGTGTCGTGATGCGCAAGATGTGTCATGCGCTCTTCGGTGCGACGGCGTTCGGTGACGTCGTCGAAGGTCGCCACCCAGCCGCCGCTCATCGGCTGGCGTGTGACCAGAATCGTCCTGCCGTCGGTAAGATGCCGATACGCCGAATGCATTTTCCCTGCCACCAGGCAGGCTTCGGTTTTGGCGACTTCGCTATCGACGTCGATCTTCGTATAGATGCCAAGTTCCAGCAATCGTTCGAGTGCGTCGCGGTGCGTCGTCCCGAGCGGGAAGTCCGCCGCGGTGACGTTGTAGAGTTCCAGAAAGCGCCCGTTGCGCACGATCATCTTGCCATCGGCGTCATACATCAGCAGGCCCTGCGACATGTTGGCGAGCGCGGCGTCGAAGCGGCGGTGCTGCTCCTTGAGCTCTTGTTCGGCGCGCCGCTGTTCGGTGATGTCCTCGTAGATCGAGACCCAGCCGCCCAGAGCCAGCGGGCGATGCGAGATGTTGATGATGCGACCATCCGACAACGTCTCCTCATAGGTCGAGGGTTTCGCCTGGTCGATATAGGGCTTGCGGATGGCGTAGAGCTGTTCGGCGCTTTCCGAGGCGATGCCTATGTCGACGCTATGGCGCAGAATGTCGAGAAACGGGATGCCGGGCCGTATCACCTTAGGGTCGAGGCAGAAGATGTTGATATAATTGCCGTTGCAGATGATCATCCGCTCGTCGGCGTCGAACATGCAAAGGCCATGCGACATGTTTTCGACCGCGGCCGAAAAACGTTCGTTCTGTTCGCGCAATTCGTCTTCCATATGGCGCGAGCGATCCATGCCTTCGGGCTCCCGATCCGGGACGGCCGAACCACCCTTGGCATCGGCGACGGGCATGAGGCGCCTGCGGATCGTCATCGAACGAGCTACTGTGGTCGCCGCCGGTTAATTTAGCGTTTTTAGCCGACCGCGGACGCCGAAGCCTGATGCCGCGACCTCTCGATGGCGGAAAACCGCTTCAGGAACGCATTCTGCGCCCAGGTCACCGATCGCGGCGTGAGGTCGAAGCGGTCGGCATTGAAGCCGCGCGGACGGCCGAAGAATTCGGTCGCCTCGGCGGTCGAAAACCCGGCAAGCAGCGTCGCCTCGAAATAGGCGGCGATCTGGTCGGCGCGCTTGATCTCCTTGCGCAGCGCGGCGGCTGGTTCCGGCGGCAGCGAGAAGCGCAGGTGGATGGCGCGCTGCAACCGCAACTCACAGTCCTTGTAGCTTCCGCCCATCACCGATTTGAACGGTGAGATCATGTCGCCGATGACATATTCGGGGGCGTCGTGCAGCAGCGCGGCCAGCCGCGCATCGGGCGAAGCCTCAGGCACCAGATCGCAGAACAGCGCCTCGACCAGCAGCGAGTGCTGGGCAACCGAAAAGGCATGTTCGCCGCTGGTCTGGCCGTTCCAGCGTGCAACGCGGGCGAGCCCATGCGCAATGTCCGAAATCTCGATATCGAGCGGCGAGGGGTCGAGCAGGTCGAGCCGGCGGCCCGACAGCATGCGCTGCCAGGCGCGTGCCGGCGCGCCGACACGGTCGGCCGCCATCAGGCCTCCTCCGCGTTGACGGCTTCCTGCGGGAAGGCGAATTTTGCCCAGGCCGGGATGGCAAGTGAAACGCTGGCGTCCCCGGCCATGATCGGCTGACCGGCGTCGATCGCCGCCTTGATCCGGTCGATGCGGGCAATGGCCAGACCGGTCGTGCCGACAGTCGAGCCGAGCGTGCCAACCGGCCGTCCCGCGACGGTTAGCTCGGTGCCTGATGCGGGTAGGGACCTGTCGGCCGATGCAATCAGTACGCGCCGCCTGGCAGTGCCGCGATGCTGCATGCGCGAGACGACCTCCTGGCCGACATAGCAGCCCTTTCTGAAACCGACACCGCCGGTTTCGTCCAACAGCACGTCATGGGGGAAAGCGTCTCCAAGTTGGTAGTCGCTGCCGCTTTCCGCAACACCGCCGGCGATACGGAAGGCGTGCCATGCGGCGAGGTCGCTTCGATCATCGGTTTTGCTATAGGAGCGCGTGACGGCGCCGCTCGGAAAGCGCGTGTCGGTCACCGCCGTTGAATCGGATTGTGAGGGGGTTGATTCCGGTCCCCATGCGACGGTGACAAGCGCCTGATCGGATTTGGCAATCTCGACCTTGGCGCGCAGTTTGTAGAGCGTCAGCCGGCGCATGAAATCGTCCGAGATATCGGCACGGCATTCGAGCCGGAATGCATTCTCGCCGGCGCGCGAGATCAGGAAATCGAACAGGATCTTGCCTTGCGGCGTCAGCAGCGCGCCGGGCTTCGCTTCGCCAGGAGCCAATATGTCGAGATCGGTGGTCAGGATGTTCTGCAAAAAGTGCTCGGCATCGGGACCCGAGACGGAAATGAGGGCGCGGTCTTTGAGCTGGGCAAAGGGCATGGGCGGAAAAGCAGCCTGATCTTGCAAAATGGTCGGCCTTTACGTAAGCCGCTGGCACTCCCCCCGCAAGAGAGCATGGCCATGATCTACGACCTCATCCTGACAGGCGGCACAGTGGTCAACCATGATGGCGAAGGGGTCCGCGATATCGGCGTGAAGGACGGGCGCATCGCCGCCATCGGCGATCTCCGCCAGGCTTCGGCCGGCGAGACGATCGACTGCCGCGGCCTGCATATCCTGCCGGGAGTCATCGACAGCCAGGTGCATTTTCGTGAACCTGGACTGGAGCACAAGGAAGATCTGGAAACGGGTTCGCGCGCGGCGGTGCTTGGCGGCGTTACCGCCGTGTTCGAGATGCCCAACACCAATCCTTTGACCACCTGCGAGGCAGCGCTTGCCGACAAGGTTCGGCGCGGCAGCGGTCGCATGCACTGCGATTTCGCATTCTGGGTCGGCGGCACGCGCGAGAATGCGAAAGATGTCGGCGAGCTCGAGCGGCTGCCGGGCGCGGCCGGGATCAAGGTCTTCATGGGCTCGTCCACCGGCGATCTGCTGGTCGAAGACGACGAGGGCGTGGCATCGATCCTCCGAAACACGCGCCGTCGCGCCGCCTTTCATTCCGAGGACGAGTTCCGGCTGCGCGAGCGTCTGAATGAACGCATCGATGGCGATCCGTCATCGCACCCGGTCTGGCGAGATGAGATCGCCGCCTTGCGCTGCACCGAACGGCTTGTACGCATCGCGCGCAATGTTCGCGCCCGCATCCATGTCCTGCACATCTCGACGGCCGAGGAGATCCTATTCCTCGAACAGCACAAGGATGTCGCGACCTGTGAGGCGACGCCGCATCATCTGACGCTGAGCGCGGACGATTATGCGCGGCTCGGCACGCTGATCCAGATGAACCCGCCAGTGCGTGCCGCCCGTCATCGCGACGGCGTCTGGCAGGGCATTGCGCAAGGCATCGTCGACGCGCTCGGCTCCGACCACGCGCCGCACACGCTGGCCGAGAAGGCAAAGCCCTATCCGGCCTCGCCCTCGGGGATGACCGGCGTTCAGACGCTGGTGCCGATCATGCTCGACCACGTCAATGCCGGCCGATTGACGCTGCAACGCTTTGTCGACCTGTCCAGCCACGGCCCGCAGCGTATCTTCGGCATGGCTAGAAAAGGCCGCATCGCCGCCGGCTACGACGCCGACTTCACCATAGTCGATATGAAGCGGCGAGAGACTATCACCAACGCGCAGGCCGGCTCGAAAGCTGGCTGGACGCCTTATGACGGGAGAGAAGTGACCGGTTGGCCGCTCGGCACCGTCATTCGCGGCCGCCGCGTCATGTGGGAAGGCGAGATCGCCACGCCAAGCCAGGGCAAAGCGGTGGAGTTTTCCGAAGCATTGGTTGGGTAGCTGGTTCAAGCGTCGGATTTTAACGGACGATCCATTAAGTTAAGAGGGCTATGAACGCAGATATCGCGCCCATGATTGTCCCTGCCGAGTTTCCAGAGCTCCGTGCACTTGCTTGGAATCGCGACCCTACGCGCTCGATTCCAGCCGAGGAGGCATTTGCGCTATACGAGCGAAATTGGCGTTTTGTCGATCAAAAGCGTCTTACGACGCGTGAAAAGCTGCTTATCCAGACTCTGGCAGATAAGTTTGGTCACGGCATCCTTTTGACCACTGTCTGAAGTTCCTTTCGGCCGGATACCGGCATCGACGAGGGACCGCGTCGATAGCTGGCGGAACTCAATCCCCGGCGACGAAGAAGGTCCATTGTCCGGAGGGCGTAATGCCGACACGGTAGAAAATGTAAGCGCCGAACTGCTTCATGTCGTCGAAATCGCCAGCGGTGACGATCTTGAACAGTTCGACCCGCTGCTTGGCATCCAGCTTGTCCAACGGCATGGCAAAGAAATACGGCCACACATAGAGTTCTTCGGGCTTGCCGGCATCGAGGTGGACATAACCGGCATTGAGCACCTCCTCGAGGATGGCAAGGATCTCCTGGCCATCCGGATCACCCGAGAGGCCTTTAAGGAAGGCGATGGCGTCGCCGTCTATGTCGGTCAGCGATATCTGCGTCATGCTGCCGCCCGTACCGATCAAGGGCCGCAGTCTTTCGATGTCGCCGCCCTTGCAGGCCTCGACGATCAGATCATGCATGCGCCGGACCGGTTCCGGCAGCTTGCCGAGATCGTAGACAACCTCCGGCAGGGGCGTGTCCGGATCGACGCGCGGCCTGGTCACGCCGCCATCTGCCGGGCTGTCGGGCTCGGATTCGCCCGGAGCAGCCGGCTGGCCGGCCGGAGGCGGCGTTCCGACCGGGTTGGGCATCGGCACGGTGCTTCCCGGGGGCGACATGTCGTCGTCCGCCGGCTGCGTGACTGTTGGAGGTAGCTCTTCGCGCTTGATCTCGCTCAGCGCATAAGCGGGGCTGCTTGCGAGACATACAACCATGGGAATCGCGGCACAGCAAGCGGCGAAGCAGATGTAAAGGACCAAGCCACGCGGCTCGCCTGACATCGAAAAACTCACTGCCCGTTTCTCCCTGCTTCCGGGCATGACGCCCGAGCGGCGTTCCGTCGTCAAAGAGCCGGACGTCGGTTCAGTGCCGCAGCCGTTCAGGTTCGAAGGCGCCAGCAATCACCTTTTCACGCATACGGTCGAGCAGGGCAAGGGCCGAGGTCTCGCCATTGGCACGCAACATCTCACCGAAGGCGGTTTCGAGCGCTGCTTCGGCAATGATCTCGGGCTCTATGCCGGCGGAGAGACCTTCCGCCCAGGCCTCGCTGTGGCTTTCCACGGCGGTCAGGCGTTTTTCTTCCCGGACCAGCGCGTCGATGTCGTTGACACCATGTTCCATAAGCGAATGTCCACCTTTCAAGCAGCGATCCATCGATGTGGATCAGGCCTGATCTGTTCATTTCACACGCGAGGCAATTAAGTATTTGTAAATACGACATTTTTTTGATCGTATGTTACAAAGACCGGTTGCCTTGCGCGAGGCTGCGTTCGACCCGAGTCAAACTTAGCCGATTAGCGCGGCACGCGGGGCGAAAACCTTCAGTTTGAGTTAATTCCGCATTCTCGCGATAAGGTTTTGTTAATACTGTTGCAGAAGCGCCACATGAGGATTGCACCAAGATATCGCCTGGCACAAGCCGGACATGTCGGCTGTCACCGGCAATGGCCCGGATAATTGTTGATGAGGAGTTGAAACGCCCAAAGCACGTCGCGTTTCGTTGGAGTCAGGCGACGCGCTTTAGGCTTTCTAATTTATGCCGTCTTTATCCAAAACCGCTGCGCACTTTGGGCGACATCCTAGTTGCCGTAACGCGAGGCGATATCGCGTGACAGCGTCTCGCCTTCCTTCATATAGCGGCTGATGGCTTCGGTCGCCGAGGGTGTGCACTGCGTATAGGTGCCGCCGAAGGAGCGATAGCCGCGATTGAAGCTGGCGATGAAACGGGCGCGCCGCTCGGCATCCGGATTTTCCGAATCGAGCAGCTTCTCCATCTCGACACGCCACTGGTCGCCCTTCTCGCCGCACAAATTGCGCAGGAAATGCAGCGACCCCAAAACCTCCGCCAATCGCATCAGCCCCGGCTCGAACGGCGACTCGGCGCTAAGTGCGGGCCGTATCGAAACGGCTGCGCTGACGGACAGGCATATGGCGAGGAGCATGGATGAACGGTTCATGAATCTTCTCTGCCGAACGGCATAAGCCGTTCTGGCTTTGCCAGACAGCATAAGTCTTTGTGACGAAACAATTTGTCGCCTGCAAGGCGATTTTCAGGACTGCGGCCTGCCGTGTCCGCCGGGGTTCAACAAGTCTTCGGCAACCGCGAACACCGAGCCGGCAAGCGGCAGTGTCGCCATCTCGCTGAGCGTATAGAACGCAGCCGTCTCGGCGTCGTCGCTGGCCACCGCCTCACCGCCGGCATAGGCTGCGCCGAAGACCGTGAGGAGATAATCGACGGGGTGGCTGTCGTCCCGGCCGTCGATATGGATTTCCCGAAGCGGATGGTAATCGGTGGCCCGCAAGCCGGTCTCTTCCAGCAGTTCGCGGGCGGCAGCCTGCTCCAGCGTTTCGCCGGGTTCGACCTTGCCCCCCGGAAAGGCATAGAGTCCTCGCGAGGGTTGCCGGGCTCGCTTGACCAGAAGCACGGTATCCGCACGCACGATGGCGACCGAGACTGCAGGCAGTATCTTACGCGCTTCGTTCATGGATCCCGATCAGGCGTGGAGGTAGGTCTGTTGTGGACCGCCCAGCATGGGCGAGCTTTAGCGGTTGCGCAACGCCGGTTCCATCGCCACTTTTGAACCAGACCATTCGAGGGCAGCAACAGACAATGTGCGGACGTTTTGCCTTGACCGCGACGCCGTATCAGACCGCCGCCGTGCTGGGCTTGGCCGAACTGGAGGAGTTCCCGCCACGCTACAACATCGCGCCGACACAGCCGGTCCTGATGGTGATCGCCGGCCCTCCGCGAGCGCCGGGCTCGAATCTGCCGGACCGCCAGCCGATGCTGGTGCGCTGGGGGCTGATCCCGACCTGGGTGAAGGACACAAGCGAGTTTCCACTGCTGTTCAACGCGCGTTCTGAGGGCGCTGCCGAAAAGGCCTCGTTCAAAACGGCGATGCGCCATCGCCGTGCCTTGGTACCGGCCTCCGGCTTCTACGAATGGCGGCAAACCGGTGGCAGGAAGGGGCAACCCTACTGGATCAGACCCAGGCATGGCGGGTTGGTCGCCTTTGCCGGATTGATCGAGACCTATGCCGAGCCGGGCGGTTCGGAAATGGACACCGGCGCCATCCTGACAGTCAACGCCAATGCCGATATCGCGCATATCCATGATCGCATGCCGGTGGTGATCGATCCCAGGGATTTCGCCCGCTGGCTGGATTGCCGCACGCTCGAGCCGCGCGATGTGGCCGACCTGTTGCGGCCGACACAACTCGATTTCTTCGAGGCAATTCCCATCTCCGACCTCGTCAACAAGGTCGCCAACACTGGACCGGAGATTCAGGAGCGGGGCGAGATCGGGCCGGAGCCCGAGAAGGTCAAGCGCCGGAAGCCCGGCGCGGACGACAGTCAGATGACGCTGTTTTAGCCTGAGGCCGTTGTTGAGAGGCGCATATCGGCGCCATCATGCCCGGCTATGCGGCCGGTCGCAAACCGCTTCAGGCGGCGCGGGGCGACACGATCTTCTGTGCCGGCTTGTTCTTCTTCGCGGTGTGCAGAAGGGCGGCGACGATCGCGGCAGGACCGACTGCGCGATAGTGGTTGGCCAGCGCCGGTTGCTTGGCGCGGTTGGATTCTTGTTTGCTGCGAGGCATGTCTCTCTTCCCAGATAACATTTTCGTGTCCGCGTTTGATGGCCGATTCTGACCAAATCGTGACGCCTGCTGATCTAGTCGACGAATGTTTCATGACTGTGCCGACATGTTTAATAAAATGTTTCTGTGCATCATTACCTGTGATCCAGCGACGTTTTTGCCGAAACTAGCGACTTGACGGCAACACTGGCCAAGGCGATAAAGCCGGCCATGAAAACGTCTTTCGCCATTTGTGGCATTTGCATTATTGGCTAGCCTCGCGCTGGTCCGGACGTTTTCGCCTCATCTTTCCCAGATTGGACAAACGCCCCGGCCAGCAGGCTGGAATTCGGTCTTGCGCTTCGGCGCTAGGCGGGGTCCTGAACACAACAGACCGGGAAGGCACGAATGTCTGACGCATCGAAGGGCCTGCGCCTCTACAACACGCTGACGCGGACGAAGGAGGATTTCATCCCGATCGATGCGCGCAATGTGCGCATGTATGTCTGCGGCCCAACCGTCTATGACTTTGCCCATATCGGCAATGCCAGGCCGGTGATCGTCTTCGACGTGCTGTTCCGCTTGCTGCGCCATGTCTATGGGCAGGCGCATGTCACCTATGTTCGCAACATCACCGACGTCGACGACAAGATCAACGCGCGCGCCTTGCGGGATTTTGGCGGCGAGATCGCCTCAGGCAAGCTTTCGCTCAATGAAGCGATCCGGAGGGTCACCGAAAAGACCGCCGATCAGTTTCACCGCGACGTGGCGGTTCTTGGCTGCTTGGAGCCGACGGTCGAGCCGCGCGCCACCGAATTCGTCGAGCCCCGCGCTGACGGCAAGGTGGACATGATCACCTTGATTCAAAGCCTGATCGAACGCGGCCATGCCTATGTTGCCGCAGGCGAAGTCCTGTTCGACACCGCGTCGATGCCTGACTACGGTCAATTGTCAAAGCGCAATCTCGACGAGCAGCAGGCCGGCGCCCGCGTCGCCGTCGACGCGCACAAGAAAAATCCCGGCGATTTTGTCCTCTGGAAGCTGTCGTCGCCGGAGGAGCCGGGCTGGAATTCGCCATGGGGCCGAGGCCGGCCGGGTTGGCACATCGAATGCTCGGCAATGTCGGCCGCCTATCTTGGCGAAGTCTTCGATATTCATGGCGGCGGCCTCGACCTGATCTTCCCGCACCATGAAAACGAGATCGCCCAGTCGCGCTGCGCCCACGGCACCGATGTGATGGCCAACATCTGGATGCACAATGGCTTCCTGCAGGTCGAAGGCCAGAAGATGTCGAAGAGCCTTGGCAATTTTTATTCGATCAACGAATTGCTGGAGACCGAGACCTTCGGTGGCCGCAAATGGCCGGGCGAGGTGCTGCGGCTGGCGATGCTGATGACGCATTATCGCGAGCCGATCGACTTTTCCGTGCGCAAGCTGGAAGAGGCCGAGAACACGCTGCGCAAATGGAAGCGGGCGGCGGATCTGGCGCCGGCGGCGGGGCAGTTGCCGGTGGAGGTCATCGATGCCTTGTCCGACGATCTCGCCACCTATGCCGCCTTCCAGGTTTTGACCCAATTGGCCGGCGAGGCAGCCGACGGCAACGATGCCGCAGCGTCGCTGAAGGCGACGCTTCTGTTCCTCGGCTTCGATGTCGCGTCGGCGAAGGTCGATGAAGACTACATCGCCAAGGCCATCGCCAAGCGCCTGGCATTCATCGCCGCGAAGAACTGGGCCGAGGCCGACCGCATCCGCGATGAACTGCTTGCACAAGGTATACAGTTGAAGGACGGCAAGGACCCGGTCACTGGCGAACGCATCACCACTTGGGAGGTGAAGCGGTGAGGTTGGCGCGAAACTCTTTTGCAAGGTTGGCGGAGACGCTGGCGACAGCCAATCTCCCCCCTTGCGGGGGAGATGTCCGGCAGGACAGAGGGGGGTGTGAAGGAACGCCAGCGTTACCGTTTGTACTCCCTCGTTTCAACCATTTCCCGAGAAGGCAGCGGCCTTCAGCGGATAGGCCGGCGGGACAGCACCCCCCTCTGCCCTGCCGGGCATCTCCCCCGCAAGGGGCAGGGCTGTCCGGGGAAAGTTTTGAGTGAATCGAAATGCCGCATGTGCATGCCCCGTAAAACGGGGTTTGTCCGTCTTCTCTC
>NZ_JAMYSC010000097.1:0-15113 GCF_040321755.1 Mesorhizobium sp. M0276
GCTCAGCCACAAACGACTCAAGGCACGATGGGCCGATCAAAACCTGCTTAGCCTCTTTACTCATATGCGATAGCCCTGCCCCTTGGGGGAGAGGTCAGCCGAGCGAAGCGGAGGCTGGGTGAGGGGGCTGCGCCCGCCTACTTCAGCACCTTCCCATCCGCGCCAAACCGATAGGTCTTGGCCGGATCCGGCGTCGCGTAGAGCGTCGCGCCTGGCTCTGCATCATAGACGCCGAAAATGCGCACGGTGATCAGCCCGGCCTTCTCGCAGTCGAGATAGAGATTGGTGTCGGCGCCGAGATGCTCGGCATGGACGACCGTTCCCTTCCATGCACCCACCTTCGGATCGACGGTCAGGTGTTCCGGCCGCACGCCAATGGTCTTGGCGGTTTCTCCGAGCCTCGCGCCGTCGACGAAGTTCATCTTCGGCGAACCTATGAAGCCGGCGACGAACTCATTCGCCGGCGAATTGTAGAGCTCCATCGGGCCGCCGATCTGCTCGATGCGACCCGCGTTGAGCACGACGATCTTGTCGGCCAGCGTCATCGCCTCGACCTGGTCGTGGGTGACGTAGATCATCGTCGCCTTCAACCGGCGGTGCAGCTGCGCGATCTCCAGCCGCGTGTTGACGCGCAGCGCGGCATCGAGGTTAGACAGAGGTTCGTCGAACAGGAACAGCTTCGGCTCGCGCACCACGGCGCGACCGATGGCGACGCGCTGGCGCTGACCACCGGAGAGTTCCGCCGGCCGCCTCTCGAGATAGGGCTCCAGCGACAGCATCGACGAGGCGATGCCGATACGCCGATCGATCTCGGCCGCCGGCGTCCCGGCCTGCTTGAGGCCGAGGCCCATATTGTTCTTCACCGTCAGATGCGGGTAGAGCGCATAGGTCTGGAACACCATGGCAATGCCGCGCTTGGCCGGCGGCGTGACGGAGACATCCGCGCCGTCGATGACCACGCGGCCCGAGGTCGAATCCTCCAGTCCGGCGATGACCCTGAGCAAGGTCGACTTGCCGCAGCCGGACGGGCCGACGAAGACGACGAATTCGCCGTCATTCACTTCAAGGTCGATGCCCTTCAGCACCTCGACCGGCCCGAAGGCCTTCTTCACGTTCTCGATGTTCAGCGAGCCCACGGCGATCCTCCGGATTGGAATGTGGGCGCGAATGCAACCCCTGACGGCAATTCTGCGGTCACAATCGCACCGCCTTTCCGCTGCGCACGCTCTCGTCGGCGGCAAGGCAGACGGCGAGCGACTTGACCGCGTCGTCCATATGTTTGGTCAGATCCAGGTCCTCGCGGATCGCCTTCAGCACGAAGGCCTGTTCAAGGTCGCAGAGGTCTTGGTGGCCGGGTTCGCCTGCCATCGACACCATTTCGTCCGGCCTGGCGAATTTGCCGTCCGGTCCGGTCGCGGCGCTGTGCAGGCGGATGGTCGATGTCTTGGTGTGGGTGTCGATATCATCCGACTTCACACCTTCCTTCATCACGATCGACACGCAGCCATTGGGAGAGATGACGTCTTTCACGAAGAAGGCCGTTTCCGAAATCATCGGACCCCAACCGGCCTCGTACCAGCCGACCGAGCCATCATCGAACAGCACCTGCAAATGGCCGTAATTGTACATGGAGGGCGCGACCTCCTCGGTCAGCCGCACGCCCATGCCGCGCACCTCGACCGTCCTGGCGTCGGTGATCTGCAGCATGACGTCGAGATAGTGGACGCCGCAGTCGACGATCGGCGAGGTCGTCTGCATCAACTGCTTGTGCGTCTCCCAGGTGGACCCCGAGGATTGCTGGTTGAGGTTCATGCGGAACACGTAGGGGCCGCCCAGTTTCCGCGCTTCGGCGATCAGCCTGATCCAGGACGGATGGTGGCGCAGGATGTAGCCGATCACCAGTTTCTTGCCATTGGCCTTGGCCGCCGCGACGACGCGCTCGGCATCGGCCACGGTCGTCGCCAGCGGCTTTTCGACGAAGACATGGCAACCGGCCTCCAACGCCCTCACCGCATAGTCGGCATGGCTGTCGGAATAGGTGGCGATGCAGGCGACATCGGGCTTTTCGTCACGCAGGGCATCATCGAAGGAACGCCTGATGCCGTAGCCGGACAGCCCGTCCGGCAGCGGCACATCGGAGCGGTTGATGAGTGCTGCGATCTGAAAGCCCGGATTGGTGTGGTAGGCCAGCGCATGGCTGCGGCCCATATTGCCGAGGCCGGCGACGATTACCCGTAGAGGATTTGGGACGCGAAGAGGCGTTTGCGAACTCACTTGACGGCTCCAGACGTGATGCCGCGGATCAGCTGCCGCGAGAAGATGACGTAGAGGATCAGCACCGGCATGATCGCCAGCGACAGTGCGGCCAGGATGGCGTTCCAGTTGGTGACGAACTGGCCAAGGAACAATTGCGCGCCGAGCGTCACCGTCTTGGTCTCTTCGGACGGCGCCAGGATCAGCGGGAACCACAGGTCGTTCCAGATCGGGATCATGGTGAAGACGGCGACAGTCGCCATCGATGGCCTGACCAGCGGCAGCACTAGGCGGAAGAAGATGGTGTATTCGGACAGGCCGTCAATGCGGCCGGCATTCTTCAGATCGTCGGACACCTGCTTCATGAATTCCGACAGGATGAAGATGGCGAGCGGCAGGCCTTGCGCGGTGTAGACCAGAATCAGCGCCGTCAGCGTGTTGACCAGCCCGCTTGCCACCATCAATTGCAGGATGGCGACGGTGCCGAGGCGGATCGGGATCATGATGCCGAGAGCCAGATAGAGCCCCATCAGCGAATTGCCGCGAAAGCGGTATTCCGACAGCGCAAACGCCGCCATGGCGCCGAACAGCAGCACGAAGAACAACGACGCGACGGTGACGACGAGGCTGTTCTGGAAATAGTGAATGAAGTCGCCTTGGCCGATCACGGTCGTGTAGCCGATCAGGTCGAACGTCCCGGGCGTAGGCGGAGTCAGCGGCGCGCCGAAGATGCCCGCGCGGGACTTGAACGAGTTCATGATGACCAGGATCACCGGAAACAGCGCGATCACCGTGTAGGTCAGCAGGATCGCGTGGGCGCCGATGGTGCGGGGCATAGAACGGGTGGCGGTGCTCATTGGAGCGTCTCCTGACGAGCTGCAATTTTCAAGAGCGACCCCCAGGCACCCCCCTCTGCCCTGCCGGGCATCTCCCCCGCAAGGGGGGAGATTGGCGGCGTTGGCCTTACGGCACATCTTGCAACGCTGAAGATTGGCAAAGGCCGAAGTGACATCTGATCTCCCCCCTTGAGGGGGAGATGGCCGGCAGGCCAGAGGGGGGTGTTCAAGCTCGACATCTCGCCCCTCAGAACTGGTAGCGACGCAGGCGCGTCTGCACGAGGAAGAGGTAGACGCAGACGCCGCCGAGGATGATCAGGAACATCATCGTGGCGATCGCAGCGCCCATGTTGGGGTCGCCGACCTGCAGCTGGAAGCCGAAGAAGGCGCGATAGAGGAAGGTGCCGAGAATGTCGGTCGAATAGTTCGGCCCGGCGAGCGCCCCTTGCGCGGTGTAGATCAGGTCGAAGGCGTTGAAATTGCCGACGAAGGTGAGGATCGAAATGATGCCGATCGACGGCAGGATCAGCGGCAGCTTGATCTTCCAGAATTGCGACAGGCCGGTGATGCCGTCGCATTCGGCGGCTTCGATCACCTCTTCGGGGATCGACAGCAGGGCGGCGTAGATCAGCATCATCGGGATGCCGACGAACTGCCAGACCGAGATCAGGCTGAGCGCGGTCAGCGCATATTGCTCCTTGCCCAGCCAAGGCATGAACAGGCTTTTCAGGCCGAAAAGGTCCATCAGATGTGGCGCCACGCCCCATAGCGGAGACAGGATCAGCTTCCAGGCGAAGCCGACGATAACGAAGGACAGAATGGTCGGCACGAAGATCGCCGTGCGGTAGAAGGCCGCGAATCTCAGTCTCGGGCTGGACAGCATGGCGGCCAGCATGACGCCGATCGGGTTCTGCACGAGCATGTGGATGATGAAGAACCAGGTATTGTTCCTGAGCGCGTTCCAGAAACCTACCGACCAGTTGGGATCGCCAAACAGGGCGCGGAAGTTCTGCAGCCCGACGAAAACCTGGTGCTGCTCGATGTTGCGGAACAGCGACAGCTGCAGCGTGCCGGCGAGCGGCAGGATCATGATCGCCGTGTAAACGAGCACCGCCGGCGCCAGGAAGATGCCGATGTGCCAGCGGAACGGTCGTTTCGGTCTGATGTCTGCGGCCATGAGTTCGGTCCCCGCCGATCAGGTTGGCAAATGCCGCCAAAGGCGCGGCGCCTCTCTCCCCTCGAGGGGAGGGTGCCTCGCGAAGCGAGGCGGGTGGGGTCGGTCAAGGCAGTGCGCCATCGACATTTGACCGTGCTTTCAAGCAACGATCAAGTCGCGGCTGCCTCCACCGACCCCCTCTGTCGCCTTCGGCGACATCTCCCCCTTGGGGGGAGATAAGCAGCGCTCAGCCTGAGCTCTTACTTGGCCGGCTTGTACCAGCTGTCGAGACCGGCCTGCAGCTTCTTGGCCGCGGCTTCCGGCGTATCGGTGCCGTTGATGACGTTGGCCGATTCAACCCAGGTCTCGTTTTCGAGATTCGGCGTGCCGCGCGACAGGATCTGGTAGGTCGAGCGGATCGTCGACTTGCACTTACCGCGCCAGGAGACGAATTCCTGCGCCAGCGGGTCTGCCATCTTCACCGGCGCGGAGTTCAGGCTGAAGAAGCCCGGCAGCGCGTTGGCGTAGATGGTGGCGAAGTCCGGCGAAGCGACCCAGGACAGGAATGTCTTGGCCGCATCGGCGTTCTTCGAAGCTGCGTTCAGGCCCATGCCGATGTCGGTATGGTCAGAGATGTAGCAGGTGTCGCCGGCCTTCTCGACCGGAGGCGGGAAGGCGCCCATCTTGAACTGGGCCTGCGTGTTGAACAGGCCGATTTCCCACGAGCCGGCCGGGTAGATGGCGGCGCGGCCGAGCGTGAAAAGGTTCTGGCTGTCCGGGTAGGTCTGCGCTTCAAACCCATCGCCGAGATAAGGCTTCCACTTGGCCAATTCCTCAAACGGCGCGACCCAGTCCTTGTCCGTCAACTTCTGATCGCCCTTGATCAGCGCTGCACGGCCGTCCTCGCCCTTCCAGTAGTTGGGGCCGATGTTCTGGTAGCCCATGGTCGCGGCTTCCCAGAGATCCTTGGTGCCCATCGCCATCGGGATGTAGGTGCCGTCGGCCTTGATCTTGTCGAGCGCGGCGAAGAATTCGGCGCGGGTCTCCGGCACCTTGATGCCGAGCTTGTCGAAAGCATCCTTGTTGTAGATGAAGCCGTGGATGACCGAGGCCATCGGCACGCAGAAGCTCACCTTGCCGTCGTCTGTCTGCCAGGCGGACTTGGCCACCGGAGAGAAGTTTTCCATGCCGGGCAGCGCCGACAGATCGGCAAGGTTGCCCTTCTTGAACAGTTCAAGCGACTTATCGAACGGGCGGCAGGTGATCAGGTCGCCCGCCGAGCCGGCGGCGAGCTTGGCGCCGAGCGCGGCGTCATATTCGGTCGGCGCCGACGGTGCGAACACCACCTTGATGCCCGGGTTCTTGGCTTCGAAAGCCGGGATCAGCTTATCCTTCCAGATGGCAAGGTCGTCGCCGCGCCAGCTTTCGATGTTGAGCGTTACGTCGCCGGCATAAGCCACCCCGGCCGAGCCGAGAATGCTGGTGCCCAGAAGCAGTGCCGTCAGTAGTTTCGTTGTCATGCTCAGTCTCCCTGTTGACCTTTTTCAGGTTCGGTTTTGATGAGAACAGAGGCTTTTGACCCCTTGCTCCCCTCTATAGCAGAAAGGGCCGGCCGCAGCTTCTGGCCAGCCTCTTCCAGTATCTTCTGCGCCGCGTCGGCGCTGTCGGCGCCGGCGGCAAGCAGAATGGCGGTCTTGACCGCGCCGCCGCTCTTCTCGAGCAGACGGGCCGCTTCGTCCGTGCCGCGTCCGCTGACGGCGGCGACGATGCGTGCCGCGCGGTCGCGCAGCTTGATGTTGTCGGCCATCAAATTGACCATGTAACCATCATGGACATGGCCGAGATGGACCGCTGTCAGCGTCGACAGCATGTTGAGCGCGATCTTCTGGGCGGTGCCGGCGCCCATGCGCGTCGAACCGGCGATCAGTTCCGGCGGCGTTTCGAGCAGGATGGCGATTTCGGCCTGTCGCAGCAGTGCCGAGTCCCTGTTGTTGGCTATAGCGATTGTGGCGGCTCCCCGAAGCCGGGCGTCCTCGATAGCCCGCACCGCATAGGGCGTCGTGCCGCTGGCGGAGATGGCGATCAGGCAGTCGCCCTCGCCGATACCGGCCTTGGCGACCGCTGCCGCAGCCTCCTCGGTATCGTCTTCCGGTCCGCCGGCCAGCGTCCGGAAGGCCTCGTCGCCGCCGGCGATCAGGATAGCGATGCGGTCGCGATGGATGCCGAAGGTGCCCGGCAACTCCAGCGCATCGGCCAGCGCCATCAGGCCCGAGCTGCCGGCCGCCGCATAGGCAAGCTTGCCGCCGCCGTTCAGCCTGCCGGCAACGATTTCGGCCGCCCTAGCAATGGAAGGAATGGCATGGCGCACCACTTTCGCGGCTTCAATCTGCGCATCGGCCAAATAGGAAAGGATGGCATCCGGAGCCCGGATATCCAGCCCCTCGGCATTTTTGTGAAGCGCTTCGGTGCGCGTTTCGGCCATCCCGGTACCTCCAATACCAGAACAATACCAAAAAAATACCACTTGTCCACACGCATTAGCGAACTCGCGGCCCGGACATCGATGAAGTGACGGAATACCGTGGTTTTTCAATGAAATGAGACGTAATTTTTTGATTCGGAAATTAACACTTGGCTATTGGTATTTTATTGGTATTATCCGCCCGGAGGAGAAATCGTGTGAATTTCGTGCTCGGAATCGATGGCGGCGGCACCAGCTGCCGGGCAGCCCTGGCGACGGCGGACGGTGCCGTCATTGGCCGCGCCAAAAGCGGCGCTGCCAACATCCGCACCGATCTGACCGGCGCCCGGTCGAACATCGTCGAAGCGGCGCGGCTGGCGTTCATCGACGCCCGGCAGGACCCGGACCTGATCCCGCAGACACCGGCAATTCTTGGCCTCGCCGGCGCCAATGTCGGCACCTACCGGCAGCAGCTCGAAGCGATTCTGCCGTTCAGCATCAGCCGCGTCGAGACCGACGCCGAGATCGCGCTCGAAGGCGCTGTCGGCTCCGGTGACGGCGCCATGGCGATCCTCGGCACCGGCACCGCCTACATGGCGCGCAAGAACGGCAAGTCGCGCGCCATCGGCGGCTGGGGTTTCCAGGTCGGCGACCAAGGCAGCGGCGCCCGCATCGGCCGCGACCTGCTCGAGCAGACGCTGCTTGCTTATGATGGCGTTCGCGAGGGTTCGCCGTTGACGCAGAGCATGCTGGCCGTTTTCCGCAACAATCCGGAGGACGTGGTCGAATTCACCACCAATGCCAAGCCCGGCGATTTCGGCGGCTTCGCACCCAAGGTGTTCGAGCATGCCGAGAAGGGCGACCGCGTCGCCAACTGGATCCTCGACAGGGCGGTCGCCGATGTCGAGGCCTCGCTCGGCGCGCTCGACCTTTCGGACGACGCGCCGCTGTGCCTGCTTGGCGGGCTGGCTCCGCTGTACGCGCCGCGCCTGTCGGCCCGTTACCGCGCGCTGCTGAAGCCGCCGCTCGACGACGCGCTGGGCGGCGCGGTGCAGATGGCAGTTCGTCTGTTCGCCAGGCCAGCGGAGGGGGCCCGATGAGCGAGGCCGCCGACCAGATCTTCGCCACGCTGAAGCATCAGGCGCAAAGCGGCGCGCCGCTCTATCTGCAGCTTCGCAAGAGCATCGAGGATGCGGTCAATCGCGGCCTGATCGGGCCGGGCGACGCGCTGCCGTCCGAGCGCGACATCGCCACCAAGGCCGACATTTCGCGCGTCACCGTGCGCAAGGCGGTGCAGGACCTGGTCAAGGGCGGCATCCTGGTCCAGCGCCATGGTTCCGGCACGTTCGTCGCGCCGCGCATGGAGCGCGTCGAGCAGTCGCTGTCGCGCCTGACCTCGTTTACAGAGGACATGGCGCGGCGCGGCATGGCGGTGCGTTCGGCCTGGCTCGACCGCGGTCTTTACGCGCCCTCGCCCGACGAGATGATGGTGCTCGGCCTGTCGTCGAACGAACTGGTGGCGCGGGTGGCGCGCCTGCGCATTGCCAATGACACGCCGCTGGCGATCGAACGCGCCTCGCTGTCGGCCAGCGTGCTGCCCGATCCGGCCGATATTGGCTCCTCGCTCTATGCGACGCTGGAGTTGACCGGCAACCGGCCGGTGCGAGCGGTGCAGCGCATCTCCGCCGCCAATCTCGGCGACAGCGACGCACGCCTGCTCGAAGTGCCGCCAGGCATCGCCGGCCTGCACATCGAGCGCATTTCCTATCTGGCGAGCGGCAAGGTGATCGAATTCACCCGCTCTATCTATAGGGGCGACGCCTATGATTTCGTCGCCGAACTGCGGCTGACGGGGCCGAGTGAAGAGGGCCGATCATGAGTACAAAGCCAATCAAGTCGACGAAGTCGACCTTTATGCGGCGCGAGATCGAGGAGATCCCGCAAGCCGTCGCCCGCCTGCTCGAGGGCTCCGGCGCGGTACTGACCGAGGCCGGGCGCGGCATCCGCGAACGCGACCCGCAGTTTGTCGTCACGGTAGCGCGCGGCTCGTCCGACCATGCCGCCACCTTCATGAAATATGCCGTCGAGCTGACCGCGGGCCTCGCAGTTGCATCGGTCGGACCGTCCGTCGCGTCGATCTACGGGCGCAAGCTCAGGCTTGCCGGCTCGGCCTGCCTGGCGATCTCACAGTCGGGCAAGAGCCCCGACATCGTGGCCATGGCCGAAACCGCGCGGGCCGGCGGCGCGCTGACCATCGCCATCACCAACACTGCCGATTCGCCGTTGGCGCGTGCTTCGGATTACGCCATCGATATCCTGGCCGGCCCCGAGCGCAGCGTGGCGGCCACCAAGACCTTCATCAATTCCGCTGTGGCCGGTCTTGCTTTGATGGCGCATGCCACCGGCGACGATGCGCTGCTGGCAGCGCTTGCCCGCTTGCCGGAGCATTTCCGCAAAGCCATCGCCTGCGACTGGATGAGCGTGCTCGCCGAAACCATCGAGAAGCAGAAATCGCTATTCATCCTCGGTCGCGGACCATCGGCGGCGATGGCCAACGAGGCGGCACTGAAATTCAAGGAGACCTGCGGCATGCATGCCGAGGCCTATAGCGCCGCCGAAGTCATGCATGGCCCGCTGGCGCTGATCGGCCCCGATTTTCCGGTGCTGGCGCTGGCCGCGCGCGATGCGTCCGAACCGTCCGTCGCCGAGGCCGCCGACGGCCTGGCGGCCAAGGGTGCGTCGGTGTTCGTCACCTCGGCGCTTGCCCAGCGTGCCGTGCGCCTGCCGCATGTCGCCACCGGCAATCCCCTGACCGACCCGCTGACGCTGATCGTTTCCTTCTACATGTTCGTCGAGGCGCTTGCCCGCCATCGCGGCCTCGACCCGGACACGCCGCGCAATCTTCGCAAGGTGACGGAGACGGTATGAGCGATCGCTTTGCCCTGACCGGTGCCCGGATTTTCGACGGCGACGATTGGCATGACGGCCACGCGCTGCTCGTGCGCGACGGGTTGGTCGAGGCTATTTTGCCCACCGGGGCCATTGCCGCAGATGTCCGCGTCGTCGCGACCGGCGGTGGCGTGCTGGCGCCGGGTTTCGTCGATGTACAGGTCAATGGCGGCGGCGGCGTCATGCTCAACGACCATCCCGATGTCGCGTCGCTCGAAACCATCTGCAGGGCACATGCGCCGTTCGGCACGACGGCGCTGCTGCCTACGTTGATCACCGATACACCCGACATCACCGCCGCCGCGATTGCCGCCGGCGCGGCAGCGACGCTGCAGAAGGTTCCGGGTTTTCTCGGCCTGCATCTCGAAGGGCCGCATCTGTCGATCGCCCGCAAGGGTGCGCATGACCCGGCGCTGATCCGGCCGATGACGGACGACGACCAGGCAAGGCTGATCGCGGCGCGGCAAAAGCTGCCGGTGCTGCTCACCACCATAGCACCCGAATCCGTCGAGCCGGCGCGCGTCGCGGCACTCGCCAAGGCCGGAATCATCGTCAGCCTTGGCCATTCCGACACCGGCTACGCGGTGGCCAGCACCTTTGCCAAGGCCGGCGCCTCGATGGTCACCCATCTGTTCAACGCGATGAGCCAGATCGGCAACCGCGAGCCCGGGCTGGCAGGCGCGGCCATAGACATCGGCACATTGTCGGCCGGTCTCATCGCCGACGGCATCCATGTCGATCCCGCCACCATCAAGATCGCGCTGCGTGCGAAGCAAGGTCCCGGCAGGATCGTGCTGGTCAGCGACGCCATGGCGACAATCGGCACCGACATGACCTCGTTCACGCTCAACGGCCGCACCATCTACCGCAGGGATGGCAGCCTGCGGCTTGCCGACGGAACGCTGGCGGGTGCCGATCTCGACATGATCTCGGCCGTTCGCTACGTCCACCGGATCGTCGGGCTGGACCTGTCGGAAGCCTTGCGCATGGCCTCGCTCTATCCGGCGCAGGCGATCGGCCAGTCGCACCGGCTCGGCCGCTTCGCCAACGGCACGGCGGCGGATATCGTTTCGCTGTCGGACGAACTCGACATGAAGGGTGTCTGGATCGGTGGCGACAGGGTTTTTGGGGTTGGCGCCCCGGGCTGACCGACCGGCCGCGCAGCTCCAATTTCAGGCTGTGTAGAGATCCTTATATGTCTCGCGCAAAAGATTCTTCTGCACCTTGCCCATGGTGTTGCGCGGCAGTTCGTCGACGAAGATGACCCGCTTGGGGAGCTTGTATTTCGCCACGCGTTCGCCGATGGCGCCGAGAATTTCAGCTCCGGTGATCCGCGATGCCGGCGCCCGCACGACGACAGCGGTGACGCCCTCGCCGAAATCCGGATGGGCAACGCCGATGACGGCGCTTTCGCTGACCCCGTCAAGCGCGTCGATCTCGCTTTCGAGTTCCTTCGGATAAATGTTGTAGCCGCCGGAAATAACCAGGTCCTTGCCGCGGCCGACGATATGGACGTAGCCGTCGGCATCGATGAGGCCGAGATCGCCAGTGATGAAGAAGCCGTCGGCGCGGAATTCCGCTTTGGTCTTCTCCGGCATGCGCCAATAGCCGCCGAAGACATTCGGGCCCTTCACCTCGATCATGCCCACCTCGCCTTGCGCAAGTGCTGCGCCGCTGTCGGGATCGGCGATGCGAAGCGTAACGCCGGGCAAGGGGAAACCGACCGTGCCGGCGCGCCGTTCGCCCTGATAAGGGTTCGATGTGTTCATGTTGGTCTCGGTCATGCCGTAGCGCTCGAGGATCGCGTGGCCGGTGCGCTCGCGCCAGGCCCTGTGCGTCTCCGCCAGCAGCGGCGCCGACCCGGAGATGAAAACACGGATGTTTTTCGCCGCCTCGCGGTCCAGCCCATCCTGCTGCAGCAGGCGCACATAGAAGGTCGGCACGCCCATCAGGACCGTGGCGCGCGGCAGCAGCGAGATGATGCGGGCCGGATCGAACTTCTGCTCGAACAGCATCGAAGCGCCGGACATCAGGATGACATTGGTGGCGACGAACAGGCCATGCGTGTGGAAGATTGGCAACGCGTGAATCAGCACGTCTTCTCCGGTGAAGCGCCAGTGCTCGACCAGCACGCGCGCGTTTGAGGCGAGGTTCTCGTGGCTGAGCATGGCGCCTTTCGAGCGGCCGGTCGTTCCCGACGTGTAGAGGATCGCCGCGAGATCGTCCGGCCCGCGAGCCACGTCATGAAAATCCATCGGCAGCCGCGAGGCCTGATCGGTGAGCGTTCCCTGGCCATCGCGGCCGAGCGTGAGGGTGGCAGCGCCTGTTTTTTCCGCCAAGGCTGCGATGTCGGATGCCCTCGCCGGATCGCAGACGACCAGCCGTGGCTCGGCATCGCTGAAGAAATACTCCAGCTCAGTCAACGTGTAGGCGGTATTGAGTGGCAGGAAGACGGCGCCGGCACGCAGGCAGGCGAGATAGAGCAGAACCGCTTCGGGGCTCTTCTCGACCTGAACGGCGACCCGGTCGCCCGGTTCGACATCCAACTGCAAGAGCGCATGCGCGAGCTGGGCCGAGCGCTCCAGCATATAGCCATAGCTGAGCGAGCGGCCGTCATCGGTTTCCATCAGCAGGCGCCCAGGCGCCGGCATCCGGGACCGGAACGCATCGAACAGATGATTGCTCATGAAGGCTTCCCTGGGGCGGCGGAACGGCGGGCCTTGCACACGCGCTTGGAACGGCATGCCTTGGCGGCGAAGAGTTCGCGGTTCTTGGCTCCGCCGTCAAGGCCGCGGACAGGGGTTCGCGCCGGCCGTGCCAATGCCGCTGGATGGCAACAATGGGCGTAAGGACCCGCGGGAAAAACGACCGCTATAGCCGGGCGTGTGCGGGCTTGCCGGCGATCGCCTTTGCAGCTTCGTCCTGCTCGAAGCGTTTCATGCACATGGCGGCGGTCAGTTGGTAGTGGTTGATCAGTGCCTCGACGGCGCCGTCGGCATTGCCATCCAGCGCGCATTCGGCGATCAGGCGATGCTCGCCGAAAAGGTCGCGCTGGACACCTTCGCCGTCATGAACCATTTGCCGATAGCGATAGGCATGATCGGAAAGTTGATCGCAGAACCCCACCAGCCATTGCGATCGGCAGGCCGAGATCAGCACCCTATGGAAGATGCGGTGCAGCCGCTCCCAATCCGGATCGAGCGAGACGGGATTCTGCGGCGAAAAACGTGACGCGCGGCCCAGGCGATGCAGCGCCAGGACGAGCTGTTCTTCCCATTCGGCGGTTCTGTGGGCGATGGATTCGCGAAGCGCCCGCTCCTCGAGCCAGCAGCGGGTGCGCGTCAGCTCCTCGAGCTCCGACGCGCTAATCGGCATGATGAAGAAGCCGCGCTGGTCGTGGCGGCCGAGAAGCCCTTCCGAAGCAAGGCGATTGAGGGCTTCGCGGACAGGAGAGGCGCCAGCCCCATATTTGGAGACCACCCACTCGACCCGCAGCTTGCTCTCGGCTTCAAGAACACCCCCGAGAAGGTCGTCGCGCAATTGCTGGTAGACCGCGCTGGCAAGGGTGCTTTTGGGTCCTGCAGCGTCGTCGTTCAGATTGGCAGCTCCGTATGTCAAAGCGACTCCTTGTTCCCAATTTTGTTTTGGGCAATTCGAGTCCGAAAGCATTCCCCTTTCGTACATGTACCATACAGTACCTGCTGTTGTGCGCTCAAGCAGAAGGCCACGCTATTGTACTTAAGCACAAAGGAATATACGGCTTTCCAGAGCTCGATGCTGTAATTTCGCGCATCCCTACAACCTGCGGAAACTTGACATGTTTTCTATGCACGCAGGAGAATCTGTTCGTCCTGTTCTTTTGTATGTGCGTGGGACCAACTGTTCTGTTTGGCGGCGAACACCGAATCAGACCGCCTCCGCTTCCAGATCCGATGCCGCGGCACCATCGCTCACAAGCCGGCGCCCGGCACCGGGCCCTTGGCCGGCATATCGGATTGATCGGAGACGGATACGTCGCGAATTAGCCGGCTGCGTTGTCGGCTGCCGTCCTGATCGCCTGGATGTTCTGCCGGTAGGCTTCGACACTGCCGCCCTTGAAGATGGCGGCGCCCGCCACCAGAATGTCGGCGCCGGCGGCCGTGACCAGCGGCGCGGTTTCGGCCGAGACGCCGCCGTCGATCTCGATGCGGATCGGCCGGCTGCCGATCAGCGCCTTGATCCGCTTCACCTTGTCTACGATTGCCGGAATGAAGGCCTGGCCGCCGAAGCCCGGATTGACGGTCATGACCAGGATCAGATCGAGCCGGTCGAGCACGTATTCGACCGTGCTTTCCGGCGTCGCCGGATTGAGCGACACACCAGCCTTCTTGCCAAGGTTCCTGATGGTCTGCAGCGAGCGGTCGAGATGTGGTCCGGCCTCGGCATGCACCGTCAAGCCGTCGCAGCCTGCGTCGGCAAAAGCAGCCAGGTAGGGGTCGGCCGGGGCAATCATCAGATGGCAGTCGAAGAAGGCCTTGGTGCGGTCGCGGATCGCCTTGATCACCGGCGGGCCAAAAGTGATGTTGGGGACGAAATGCCCGTCCATCACATCGAGATGAATCCAGTCGGCGCCGGCCGCCACCACCGCTTCGACCTCATCACCGAGTTTGGAAAAATCCGACGCCAGCACCGAAGGTGCGATCAGGGTCTTTTTGCTCACAGGTGCCGCCTTTCCGAGCGCCCTTTTCTTCCGGCCACTCTTTCGACTGCCTAATGCGCCACGGGTGACTTGTCGAGTGCGCAGGCGCGGTCGCTGCACGGGCTGGCGTGGCGTTGCGGCGTCTCCGATCGTGTTGCAGCCAATTTACGCTTGCCCCGAGCATTGACGAAAAACCCGCCGGATTGCTCCGGCGGGTTCTGGTCTGGCGTCGAGCAGCCGGTTATTGCTGCTGGAGTTTCAGCATTCTGTTTGGAGCCGGATCCTGCTGCTGTTCGGCCTGTGGCATGCGCCTCGGCAGTAGCTGCAGCAGCAGGCCCGGGTTGAGCTCCAGCGACGGTTGCCCGCGGACCGGACGGCAGTTCGGATACCGCCCGATCGTGCCGTCCGGGCAGTGCCGCCTGATGATCGGCTGGCACTGGCCATCGATCATCTGCGAGCCCGGTGCGCATTCCACCTCCTGGCTGGGCTTGCGGCATGCACCGTTGATCACTTCGGTTCCACGCGGACAGACACACTCGCCGCGCTTGTTGTGGACCTGGCCGCGTATATCGCACTGCTGCAGATCAGGCTGCTTGCGCCGGCAGGCATTGCCCTGCACTTCGGTACCCCTCGGGCAGACGCAATCGCCGTTGGCGTCGTGGACCTGGCCACGGATCGTGCACTGCTCAGGCTTCGGCCGGATCGGACGGCAGGCGTTGTCCCTGACTTCCGTACCCTTGGGGCAGACGCAATCGCCATCGGCATTGTAGACCTGGCCAC
>NZ_JAMYSC010000098.1:0-14943 GCF_040321755.1 Mesorhizobium sp. M0276
CAAAGGGAACTGCTAGCCGAGGATTCTTCTGTCCGTTGACAAGCACATGATCGCCGACGCGTCCGTTCATCAGGTCCGTCATCGTGTTGTCCGGCATAGTGCCATCGGCGGCAAGGCGAAGGTCGGTGAACACCAGCACGGTATCGCCATATTCGGTCGGAATTGGATCGGCCTTCGGCTTGACCACGAACGCGCCGGCAAGGCCGCGATAAACTTGCTCGGCCGTCTTGCCGTGCGGATGCGGATGATACCAGTAGGAACCCGCGCTGCCTTCCGGCAGTTCGAAGCTGTAGGTGCGGTCGGCGCCGGTTGCGACGGGGTCCATCGGATTGCCGTCCTGGTCGGCGGGCACCGGCATGCCATGCCAATGGATGGTGCTCGACTCCTCGGGGATTCGGTTCGCGAAGGTGATCTCGACCCGGTCACCCTCGACCGCCTCGATCAGCGGTCCAGGGCTGATGCCGTTATAGCCGAGGATCGGCGTGTCCAGTCCTTCGGCAAAACGCACCGTGGCGTGCTCGGCCGTCAGCTTCGCCTTGAACAGGCCGGGGGTGCCGGCTTCGTTGGCGAGGCGGGGCAAGTCGCGAAGCACTTCTCCTTTCGGCAGCATGACCGCGCTCTGGGGCGCCGCGCCCATGTCGTGGCCTGCGTGGCCGCCCATATCCATGCCGGGCATGTTGTCCATCTTCATCTGGGCGATGGCGCGCTGACTCACAAGAACCGTCGCAAGACCTGCCGCCAGAAAACCGCGTCGATGCATCTGTCGTCTCCTACGTTACATGCTGGCGCGCGTCATCACGCAGTCAGAAAGCTTGCCGGTGTCTAGCGCTGTCACCGACGAGCCTCTGACGCTTGAGCGGCCTAGCTGAACCAGCTTCGTGACCGCTGGAAAGCTGTTCGATGATCGGGCAGTGGGGGCGCCCATCGCCCTGGCAATTTTCCGCCAGATGACGCAGCGTTTTTGACATGTCGCGGAGTTCTCGCATTTTCCGCTCGAGTTCCGCGACATGTTCCATGGCGATCCGCTTGACATCGGCGCTCGCCCGCGAACGGTCACTCCACAGCGCAAGCAAATCGGTCATCTGGTCGACCGAAAATCCGAGATCGCGCGCCCTGCGGACGAAGCGCAGCGTGTGGACATCATCGTCCGAGTAAACGCGGTAACCGGCGCCCGTCCGGGCAACGTTCGAGATAAGCCCGATCGACTCGTAGTAGCGGATCATCTTGGCCGAGACGCCTGACTCCGCGGCAGCTTCACCTATATTCATGATTGCACTCCTGGTTGGGGTGAAACGGATCGGGCATCAAATCAATCATACGACCTGCGTCGCGAAATGGCTGGCTTGTACCCTGTCGTCAATCGGTGCCCGGAAGCGCCTAAGGCGCAAAGCATTGGTGAGAACGAAGACGCTGGACAGCGCCATTGCCGCTGCTGCCAACATCGGCGACAGGAGCATCCCATCAAGCGGATAGAGCACGCCAGCGGCGACGGGTATCAGCGCGATGTTATAAGCAAACGCCCAGAACAGGTTCTGACCAATATTGCGGAGCGTTGCCTTGGAGAGCGCGATCGCGTTCGCGACACCGCGGAGATCACCCGACATCAGCACAACATCGGCGCTTTCGATAGCGATGTCCGTGCCGGTGCCGATGGCAATGCCGACATCCGCAGCCGCAAGTGCTGGCGCATCGTTGATACCGTCGCCGACATAGGCAACGCGAGCGCCGTGCTGGCCGAGCCGCTTGACGGCCTCGACCTTGCCATCGGGCAACACCTCGGCGAGGATTTCGTCGATGCCGATACGCCGCCCGATCGCCTCGGCTGTACGGCGATTGTCGCCGGTCACCATAGCGATCTGAAGACCAAGCGCGTGCAGCGCTTCTATTGCCACGGGCGTCGATGGCTTGATCGGGTCGGCGACAGCGATGATCGCGGCGAGCCTACCATCGATGGAAGCGTAGAGCGGGGTCTTGCCCTCGTCGGCGAGGCGCGCTGACGCAGAAGCAAACGCCGAAATGTCAAGGCCGAGCCGGGTCATCAGGCGATCGGCACCGATCTCGAGCTTGCGGCTCTCGACGATGGCGGTGACTCCAAAACCGGGGACGGCCTCGAAGTTCTCGATATCGGCAAGCACAAGGCCGCGCCGCTCGGCCGCCCGCGCAATCGCCTCGGCGACCGGATGCTCGGAGCGCGCCTCGACCGAGGCGACGAGCCGGAGCACATCGGCTTCGACAAAACCGTCAGCCACGACGAAATCGGTCAGTTCTGGGCGGCCCTCGGTGAGTGTGCCGGTCTTGTCGAGAGCGATGATGGCGGCGTCACGCAGCGTTTGCAGTGCGTCGCCCTTGCGGAAGAGCACGCCCAATTCGGCCGCCCTGCCCGTAGCAACCATGATCGAGGTCGGCGTGGCAAGTCCCATGGCGCACGGGCAGGCAATGATCAGCACGGCAACGGCGTTGACCAGCGCGAAGGACAGCGCCGGCTCCGGACCCAGTACAAGCCAGGTTCCGAAGGTGAGCAAGGCGGCCGCGATGACGGCCGGAACAAACCAACCGGTCACCTTGTCGACAAGCGCCTGGATCGGCAGCTTCGCTCCTTGGGCGGCCTCGACCATGCGGATGATCTGGGCGAGCAGCGTTGCCGAACCGACCTTGGTCGCGCGGAAGGAAAAACTGCCGGTCTTGTTAATGGTGCCGCCGACCACTTCCGCGCCGATCCCCTTGGCGACGGGCAGCGGTTCGCCCGTCATCATGGACTCGTCGATGAACGATGATCCCTCGACGATCTCGCCGTCGACCGCGATCTTTTCGCCTGGGCGGACCAGCACTACGTCACCGACCCGCACCTGGGCGAGTGGGACCTCGACCGTGACGCCGTCCTTGACCACGCGCGCTGTCTTGGGTTGCAGACCGACGAGCTTCTTGATTGCCTCGCTGGTCCGGCCCTTGGCCCGCGCCTCGAGGGTGCGGCCGAGCAGGATCAGGGTCACGATCACGGCCGCTGCTTCGTAATAGACATTGGCGGTGCCCACCGGCAGCACACCGGGGAAAAAGGTCGCGACGACCGAATAGGCCCAGGCAGCACCCGTGCCAAGCGCCACCAGCGCATTCATGTCCGGCGCGCCCCTGAGCAGCGCCGGTATTCCCTTTCTGAAGAATCGCAGCCCGGGACCAAACAGAACAATCGTGCCCAGCACGAATTGCAGGCGCCAGTCCCACTCGCCGAGCGTCGTCATCACCCATTGATGGAAGGCAGGCACGAGATGGGGGCCCATGGCGAACACGACGATCGGCAGCGTCAGGAGCGCTGCCAGCAAGAGCATACGGCCGAGCACGCGGATCTCCGCTTCGCGCCCGTCGGGCTCGCGGTCGTCCGCGTCCGGCAAGATCTGGCGCGCTTCATAGCCGGCTGCCGCTACCGCCCTCTCAAGCGCGGCGGCCTCGATAGCGGCCGCAACGACCCGCACGGTCGCCCGCTCGGTCGCGAGGTTGACGCTCGCTTCGGTCACACCAGGCACGGCCTTCAGCGCCTTTTCGATACGCGCGACACAGGAGGCGCAGGTCATTCCCTCGATGGCGAGCTCAATCGTATCCGCGCGCGTCTCATACCCAACGGCCGATACCGCCGCGAGAACGGGAGCGAGCTCCGGCTTGCCGGAGAACGTCACCTCGGCACGTTCGGTCGCGAGATTGACCGCTGCCCTGACGACGCCCGGCGCGGAGGCGATCGCCTTTTCGACACGCCGAACACACGAGGCGCAAGTCATGCCCTCGATGCCGATCTGGATCGTGGGGCCAGGAGCCGAAACGGGTTCAACTGGCGTGTGCGGGGTGACGGTGTTCATGGGTTTGCAACTCCATTCTGGGCTGTTGCCACACCATATAAAGGTTCCCACCATTGGAAGGTCAAGAGGCAAATTTCAATCAGCATTCCGACGCGGCCGCAGTGATCGGGGTGGACCCCAAAATGGCTCTTGACCTTCCAACGATGGGAAGCCCCATAACCTGTTCATCAGGAACAAAAGGAAAAGTGCGATGTTGAAACTGAAGGTTCAGGACATGAGCTGCGGCCATTGTGCAAGCACGATCGAAAAGGCCGTAAAAACAGTCGACCCAATAGCGAGGGTGACAGTCGACCTTGGCTCATCGACGGTCACTGTGGAAACCAAAGCGGACGAAACTGCAATCCGCGATGTCATCAGGTCCGCCGGCTACGACAACGAGAAACTGGCGGCCTGAACATTGCATATGCGGCCGGCGCCTATGCCGGGCCCCTTCCCATGAAAGTCGAGGAGACGCGCAAGGTGCGTTTCATAGCCATCGTGCCTCAGACGACATATCGGTCCCATGAGCCATAGTGCTCCTTGCTTCGGCGCCCGCGAGGCAGGCTGAGGCCGATAACGACAAGCCCTGCAACGACATCGTTCAATGTCGAGCCCGTGGTTGCGCCGGCGAGCAGCCAGGGCGCCGCCGTCAGCCACAACCCGAATGGCAAATTAAGGAAACGCAACGGCCTCGCTATCTCGGCCATGGCGCAGACCGCAATCGTGATGATCATGGCGCCTGCGAGGTGATCGCTGTTCGCGACGGCGCCGGCTGTGCCGAAGACCAGCCGCGAGACCATCAGCCAACCGCCGATGATACAGCTTGCAACCAAGGTCCAGGGAAGCGTTACGCCGCGAATGGCCGCGGCGGACTGTGCCGCAAACGCGCCGGAAAAACCGGGATCGTTCTTGTCCGCCTCGCCGTTGGGTTCGGGCCCACCCTGGAAAAAGGTGCGCCAGAACGGACGGCCCGCGCGCACGCTGCGCAGCATGTACTGGCCCATCGCCACCACCTCATCGAGTGTCAGCGGGATCATGATCAGCATGGCGGCCGCCGCGATCAGGCACAGCGTGCAATAGGTGCCGATCATGATCGGCTGGATGATGATGAAAAAGATCGAGACGCCGCCGAGCGGCACCACCAGGATGAAGAAGAACGTCACCATCCAGGGCATGGTGCGCCAGCGGGTCGCCGTGCCCATCGCGCCCATCAAAGTCTCGATCATATAGGCAGCGGCGCCGAGCCCGGCATCGGCGACAGGCCAGGCCCGGGACACATCGGACGTGATGATGAACTCCGTGCCGTTCCTGCCGTCGCCGCCCGAGAAGAAAGGCTCCCAGACGGCGCCCACATGGCCGAGCTGGTAGGCGGTGAGATAGCGGGCGATGAGGAAACCGAAGAAGCCGAGCGCGATGATCGGCAGGCGCTGCAGCCAGGATGACGGCGAGTAGGTCCAGCCCGGCGGAACGGTGCTCTCGTCCATCATCCCTTCATGGCTCATGCCCGGCATCATCGGGACGAGCACCGAGAAAGTGATCGCCAGCGCGCCGACGATCGTGTCGTTCATGGTGGCGGCGGCGCTCGGCGTCCAGAAGAACAGCGGCGCGAACAGCAGCCAGAGGCCGATGATCGTCGTACCCCATTGCGCCCAGGAAAAACGCGGCGACAGCGCGAGCCCGCCAAAGAGCATTAGCAACAACCCCGAGGCGATGTCGCTCCAGCCGGTGAGCGCGTTGCGCAAGACCGGCTCCCACAGACCACGCTCCTGCGTCACGTCACGGACCGTACCGGCCGCCGCCGGATCGAAGAGGGCGAACTGAACGGGGCTGGTGAGCAGCCAGATGCCAAGAGTGATGACCAGGAAATGAGCCCACAGCATTTGCTGGCCCATCCCCGCCATGTCGGCCATGTGGCCCGGTTTCATCTTGTCGTGTCTGGCCTCGAACGCCTTGTCTTTCGCGCGCGCCTTTGCTCCGCTGCCAGCCACCTTGGCCGCGTTGAGCTTGTTGGCCTTATACCAGCCGGCTGGGTCTGCCTTGAGCGCGCCGATCATCCGCGGCAGCGTCCTGCGCAGGGAATGCTTCGGCTGCCAGCCGAGAACCTTGCGGGCACGAGTCGTATCGATCGCGTAGTGGTCGTCGGCGATGTCGACCATCCAGGAACGAACGAAGGAATCCTCGCCCAGCACGTCCTGTTGCACCCAGGCGCCCGCCTTGGCGAGGGCTTTCGGCACCTCCCGTGTCTCCCAGCTCTCGCCACGGATCAGCCGACCGATGTCGGCTTGAAGTTCGCCATAGCCCATGACCTCCGGTTCGCCGAGAAGCAGCGCCAGCTCCGTGGGAAGTTTCTTCCGCCGATCTATGAGCCGCGCCACCGCGTCGATTAGGTCTTCCAGATGGACGAATGATTGCCCGGTGCGCAGGTCACCTGGATAGACGTGCCCGGTCGGATCTTCCTCGTAAATCCGCGCAATCTGATTGGCGAGGAACGCGTTGCGGCCGAAATCGTCATAGACGCCGGCCGGCCTGACATAGACGACCGGGATCGGCCCGTGCTGCTCATGGATTAGGCGCTCGGTCTCGATCTTCGAAGCGCGGTAGGGCAGGTTCGATTCGAGCGGCCAATCCTCATCGATCACGTCGCCTGGTCGACCACCCTTGTGCGCCAGCATCGAACTCATGAAGACAAATTGCTCGACCTCGAACGATTGGAGGGCGCGCAGCAGCTTCTCGGTGCCGCGAACCGTAATCTGTTCGTAGAGCGGGCTAGGCTCGCCAGTGAGATCGAAATAGGCCGCGAGATGGATTACCGATGCGATGCGGGCGCCATAGGCCGTCCGCACGCGCGTCAAGCCGGCTGCCACGGCATCCTCCGATGTCAGGTCGATGCAGACGCACTCCGCAGCCGGCGGCGGTTGATGCGTCGCCGCCCGGTCGAGGCCGACGAGAGCAAACCGGTCGGCGAAGCTGTTGACCAGAGCCGAACCGATGAATCCGGTGCTGCCTGTAACAATGACCGTGTCCTTGCGCTTCACCATTCAGACCTCATAGCCGGCGATCTGCCCCGCCTGCGAAGCCGAAGGCGACAGACATCAAGGCGGCGCATCCAAGTGGGGCCGAGGGGCCGGACCAGTGCCGTCAGGTTCGCAAATATTTGACCAGCGCCGCGATCGCGAGCACGAGAGTGACAAGCACGAGCACCCAAATGAGCGCCATGCCGCCCATCATCCACATTGAACCGTCCATCATCATCACAATCATCCCTCCCGCCGCGGCCGCTGCTACCAGCGATTGCGAGGGGAATTAGTTCGCCATGCACGCCCGTCAAGAACTCGATCAGCCCGCGAAGGCGGTGGCTTGCCGATCAATCAGGGCATCTTTCGATGCTATCGACGAACCAGTTCATAGTAGGCTTCGGACAAAACATGCGGGCCGCGCGGTGACTCCGAAAGGGCAGGGCTTTGATCCAGCGCCTCCAGCGCCCGCAGCAAATGCTCCGCGACATCCGATCTGCCTTGCCGAAACGCCTGTTTGAACAGGGCCAGAATCCGCTCTTCGAGATTCGCTGTTCTTTGCCTCATCGGACGACCTCCGGAAACACGCATGCTAAAGGTTCCAGCCACCGGAAGGTCAAGTGCCATTTTCAAAATGCCAGGACAGGTTCCTCAAGCCCTCGCTTTTCACCAGCCGACGGGATGAAGGGCGGCGACTGCGAGCAATTCCGGGACGAAACGGCCCCAAATGCCCATGCCCCACATCATCCGCGGCCCATCTCGTTCATCCTGGCTCCCTCTTCATTCGGCAGCCTCCCGAAGGGCTTCCGGTTCGATCTCCATCTCGATCCAGGCCACGGCGGGCTTTGCCTGCAAAGGCCATCCCTTGACCAACCCGTAGATCGCGGGGATCACCACCAGGGTGAGCAGGGTAGACGAGATCATGCCACCGATCATCGGCACGGCGATGCGTTGCATCACTTCCGAGCCAGTGCCGGTGCTCCAGAGGATCGGGATCAGACCGGCCATGATGGCAACGACGGTCATCATCTTCGGCCGGACACGCTCCACTGCGCCGAGCATGATCGCCTCATAAAGATCTGCCCGGGTGAACGGCCGATTGTGTGCGGCCCGCTCTGCCTTCACTTCGGCCATGGCCTGCTCCAAGTAGATCAGCATGACGACACCCGTCTCGGCGGCGACGCCGGCGAGCGCGATGAAGCCAACCGCGACCGCCACCGACATGTTGAAGCCGAGCCACCACATGAGCCAGATCCCGCCGACTAGGGCAAAGGGCAAGGACAGCATGACGATCAACGTCTCGGTGAGCGCCCGGAAGTTCAAATAGAGCAGCAGGAAGATGATGAGCAGCGTGACGGGCACGACGATCTTCATCCGCGCCGCGGCTCGCTCCAGATATTCGAATTGCCCGCTCCAGGCGACCGAATAGCCGGGCGGCAGCTTCACCGTCGCCGCGACGGCCTTCTGGGCATCGGCGACATAGCCGCCGAGATCCCGACCGTTGATGTCGACGAAGATGTAAGTCGCGAGCTGGCCATTCTCGGTGCGGATCGAGGTCGCGCCGCGCGTGAGTTGGACTTTCGCGACCTCACCGAGCGGAATGGCGCCGCCACCGGGCAACGGCACCTCGATGTCGGTAGCGATCGACTGAGGATTCGAGCGCAGATCGCGGGGGTAGCGGATATTGACCCCATAACGCTCGCGTCCTTCAACGGTTGTCGTCACGGTCTCGCCACCGAGTGCGGTCGCGATGACGTCCTGGACGACACCGACGGCAAGGCCGTACCGGCCGAGCGCCTCGCGATCCGGGACGATATCGAGATAGTAGCCGCCGATCACCCGCTCGGCATAGGCACTCGACGTGCCCGGGACCGTTTTGAGGGCCGCTTCGATCTGGCGCGCGATCTGTTCCATCTGCGCCAGGTCGGTGCCGAACACCTTGACGCCGACCGGCGTCCGGATGCCCGTCGAAAGCATGTCGATGCGGGCGCGGATCGGCATGGTCCAGGCGTTGGAGACACCGGGGAACTGCAGGGCTTTGTCCATCTCGGCCTTCAGGCTGTCGATGGTGACACCAGTCCTCCATTGATCCTTTGGCTTCAGATTGATGATGGTCTCGAACATCTCGGTAGGGGCCGGGTCGGTCGCGGTCATCGCCCTCCCCGCTTTGCCATAGACCGAATCCACCTCCGGAAAGGACTTGATGATCCGGTCCTGCATCTGCAGGAGCTCCGCCGCTTTGGTGACGGAGATCCCCGGCAGCGTCGTCGGCATGTACATCAGCGTGCCTTCGTTCAGGGTCGGCATGAATTCCGAGCCGATCTGGCTCACCGGCCAGACGGAGACGCCAAGCAAGACAAGTGCGAGCGCGATGGTGAGCGTCTTCGCCTTCAGGACGCCGCGAATGACGGGACGGTAGATCCAGATCAGGAAGCGGTTGATCGGGTTCTTGTGCTCCGGGATGATCCGGCCGCGCACGAAGACCACCATCAAGGCAGGCACCAGCGTGACCGACAGGATCGCAGCGGCCGCCATGGAGAAGGTCTTGGTGAAGGCGAGAGGACCGAACATCCGGCCTTCCTGCGACTCGAGCGTAAAGATCGGCAGGAATGACACCGTGATGACGAGGAGGCTGAAGAACAGCGCCGGGCCGACCTCGCTCGCCGCATCGATCAGGATCTGGACTCGCGGCTTGTCGGGCGGAGCACGCTCCAGATGCTTGTGGGCATTCTCGATCATAACGATAGCGGCATCAATCATGGCACCGACGGCGATGGCGATGCCACCGAGGCTCATGATGTTGGAGCCGAGCCCGATCGCCTTCATGGCGCCGAACGCCATCAGGATGCCGACAGGCAGCATCAAGATGGCGACGAGCGCGCTGCGCAGGTGAAGAAGGAACACGACGCAAACCAGGGCGACGATGACGCTCTCCTCGGCCAGCGTGTGCTTCAACGTCTCGATCGCCGCATCGATGAGATGCGAACGGTCATAGACAGGCACGATCTCGACACCCTTGGGAAGGCTCCCGGCGATGTCGCTCAAGCGTTGCTTGACGTTCTCGATCACGGTCAGGGCATTGGCCCCGAACCTCTGCAGGACGATGCCGCTCGCGACCTCGCCTTCTCCATTGAGTTCGGTGATGCCGCGCCTTTCGTCGGGACCGATCTCGACCTTGGCGACGTCCTTGAGGCGCAGGGGCACGCCCTGGTCCGTTTTCAGGACGATGTCTTCGATATCGGCAATCGACTTGATGTAGCCGCGGCCGCGCACCATGAACTCGAATTCGGAAAGCTCCAGCGTGCGTCCGCCGACATCGCGATTGCTGGCGCGCACGGCGTCGCGGACCATAGACAGCGATATGCCCTGGGCGCGCAGCCGCAGCGGATCGACGACGATGTTGTACTGCTTGACGAAGCCGCCGACGCTCGCGACCTCGGCGACCCCTTCCGCCTTGGAGGCGGCGTATCGCACCACCCAGTCCTGCAGCGAGCGCAGCTCGGCCAGCGTCATGTCCTTGGCGACGACGGCGTACTGGTAGACCCAACCGACGCCGGTCGCATCGGGGCCGAGGCCCGGCGTGACGCCAGCCGGAAGGCGTTGCGCGGCGGCGTTGAGATATTCGAGCACGCGCGACCGTGCCCAATAGGGGTCCGTACCGTCTTCGAAGATGACATAGACAAAGGACACGCCGAAGAAGGAGAACCCACGCACCACCTTGGACTTCGGCACGGTCAGCATTGCCGTCGTCAGGGGATAGGTGACTTGGTCCTCGACCACCTGCGGCGCCTGGCCGGGATATTCGGTGTAGACGATGACCTGGACGTCAGAGAGGTCCGGTATCGCATCGAGTGGAAGCGTCTTCAACGCGTAGGCTCCGGCGGCCACCGCGAAGGCCGTGGCGACGAGGATCAGGACAAGATTGCGCGCGGACCACGCTATGAGCCGGGCAATCATGGCGCAGTCTCCGAATTCGTCATGCCGCTCAGCGCAGCCTTCAGATTGCTCTCGGCGTCGATCAGGAAATTCGCAGCGACCACGACCCGGTCGCCGGCCGTAACGCCGTCGCGGATTTCGGTAAAGCCGCCGCCTTGAAGGCCGATCTTGACCTCCCGCGGCTCGAAGCGGCCTTCGCCCTTGTCCAGAATCACGACTTGCCGCGTTCCGGTGTCGATCACTGCGCTATCTGGGACGGCGACGACCGGGGCATTGCTGCCGCTGCCGATCTCGACGTCGGCATACATGTCCGGCAACAAGAGACTATCGAGATTGGGGATCTCGATCCGCACCTTGGTCGTGCGCGTTTCCTTGGTGACCTGTGGATAGATCAGGGCAACGCGGCCGCTGAAGATCTGGCCGGGCAGGCTGCGCACTTGGATCGTGGCGACGGCGCCGACCTTCACGGCTCCCAGCTCATATTCGGGCACGTCGGCGACAATCCACATCGTCGAGACATCGGCGAGGCGGAAGAGCACGTCGCCGGGCGACGCTTTCATGCCCTCGACTGCATTGCGCTCGAGGATCACGCCATCGCGCGGCGCGGTCCAGGTGATGGAAGTCTGAACCTGGCGGGTGCGGTCGATTGCGCCGATCACATCGAGTGGCACCGCGAGATTCTCGAGGCGCTGGCGCGCCCCGGCCGAGGCGCGGCCGCTTCCGTTCAGATCGGTGAGGTATTGAGCGCTCGCCGTGGCGATCTCGGCCGAATATAACCGCATCAGTGGTTCGCCTTTTTTGACCCGATCGCCAGTAGTAACGTCCGCTACCTTGTCGATGAAGGCATCGGAGCGCGTCGCGACCACTGAGATGCGCCGCTCATCGAGCTGCACGGTTCCGGGCACTCGCACAGGACGGACGATCACCTGCTCCGTGGCGATCTCCGATCGGACGCCGGTCCGCTGCAGTTTGCCTGTCGCGACCTTGACGGTCGAACCGTCGTCATCCTCACCCGCGTAGACGGGGATGTAATCCATCCCCATCGAATCCTTCTTCGGCGTCGGAGAGGTGTCCGGAAGGCCCATCGGGTTGCGGTAGTACAAGATCCGCTTGGGTTCACCGTTCGCAGGGGCAGCCGCGACGGGCGCAGCGGCGGCAGGCGGCTTGTCCTCGAAGCTCAGGTCTTCCCCCGCCAGAACGGGCAGGAAGTCCCGCCCATCCGTGGTCTTCTTCGGAGTTGCCGCATAGGCTGGGAGGCCGTCCGGATCCCGGTAGTAGATGACGGGTCCGGCAGGCGCCGGATTGGCGCTCGCCGGGGCCGCTGCCGTGCCTTCGAGCCAGGCGACGGCTTGCCGCCACGGAGTGGCAGGCAGCGCCAGATCGCGATGACCCGCCCAATAACCTCCAGCCCCCGCCGCCACTATGGCGGCGAGGGTGAGGCCAGTACGGCCTGCTCGTTTCATGGCGTGGCCTTGAATTCGAGCTTGTTTTCGAGAGACCCAGTTTCGCCCTGCACCTTGGCTCCGAGTGACAGGCGCCAGCCACCTGGCATCATCAGGTTGGCCTTGAAACGATAGATGCCAGGCTCCGTCGAGGGCAACGGCTCGATTGGCGCCGTCATCATCTCCATGCCGTCTGGCGCCATGTCGACGCGCTGGGCAAATATCACTGCGTCGGGCACCACATTGCCGGAGCGCTTGTCGACGAGGCGGACCGCGACGATCGCGGCATCGCTCTTCTGGATCGCGTTTTGAACGAGCTGAAACTCGTAGTCGTCGATCCCGGCCCAAGCCTTCGAAATGCCCCCGCCGAGAGCAAGACCGATCATCGCCGCGGTTGCGGCGTGCTTCGCATTGTAAAAGTTCATTGTCTGATTTTCCCAAAGTACATCGTCATGCCGCGCGGAATGCACGGCAGGCTAAGTGAATAGGCTCATGCCAAAGCCACATCGCCACAAGGCCGTCAGGCCACGCGGCGACTAACGGCCCGAAAAAGGGCCGTCGATGAACTCAGTCTCGGGGAGGTCTGGGGGGCGGCGGAGGAGCCGGAATATTCCGTCCGACGCTAGTGCCTGGCGCGATTACATCAGCCACGGACAACCGGGTCAGCGTGGTTGGTGCAGTCGTCGACACGCCCGGAAAGCACTTGGCAAAACACAAGGCCGCGAGGGGACAGGACTTCTGACAATCAGGTACTTGCTGTCTCTGGTCAGAAGGACACGGCATGCCGTCAGACATGGATGCCATATCCGCCAATGTCGTCGCCGTAGGATCGCCAACCATCACCATCGCAGCGGATGGTGTCACCATCGGCGCGGTCAGAAGGCTCACGACGGCCAGAATCGAAAGCAGGCGGGAGAATAAGGTCCAGAACGTCACACAGGCTCTATGGCATATGGTGCAGTGCAAGAAAAGGTCCCTGACGGCTCACGTTTCCGTCAGGTGACGCGGCCAATCACCTGGGCTTGCGCCGCTGGCATGGTCAAGAGGGGCGCGGTATTGCGGCGACCCGATTACGTCACCTCGTCATCCAAGCGATTGCCCTCGGCGGCAACCCGCTGAAGTACGGCCCGCAACGCGTCGTTGATCCGATCCTGCCAGCCGGGCCCGTCCTGGAAATAATCCAAAACAGCCCGCGGTCAATCCTGATTGAAACAAGCTCTCTGACATTTGGGGCAGCCGCGGCTTCGCGGACCGGTACCGCCGGCTTCTTGATTGGCCCGAAGGCGGCTTCGGCGGCAGCCGTCGGATTTGTTGGTCGGCGCGAAGGATTTGCCATTGATGACCCTGACTTGGAGATGACTCATGCTGTCGGGGAGAATTCGCAAGCGCGCCATATAGCCCATATGGTCCGCGCAGGCTCATGTGGCTATAGAAAAAGGCCGGACTGTTAAGTCCGGCCAAGCATGAAGGTTTAAACCTCCAGAGGGGAACGCGCCGGACGAATGGGAGGAGACATCCGACGCACCACGCATATGGGTTGATGTCCAAGACGTTTCAACGACACCGGCTGGACCACCGTCACCGCTTCATGGAGCCAAGCATACAATGCTCGAAACGATCGGCGGGCAGCCTCACGTCGGCCAATCATCTCACTGCCCACGTTCGCAAACACTCTGGCGAAATCACGGTGACCGCGAGGTAACGCTGATGATCAAGACCGAAGACGACTACATCTACATCAAGCGCATGATCTAGCGCGATACAAGTTCGCCCGGCACCGGTGGTCCCGGGGCGTCAGTTGTTCGCCTATTCCACAGATGCCCGTCGAAACTCTCAACCCCGACGAAGACACCGCTGACCCTCGGCAAATGGATCTTGATCCACCGCTCGATTTGGCTCACGGCATTTCAGGCCGTCGTGATCTGCCAAACCGCCACGCCGGCCAGCGCCAAGCCGGCGCCGCCCTCAATGGTTCGCGAAATGGCATCGAACAAGCGTGGCCGGCTGTCGAAAAAGTGCACCAGGCGCTCGCGAAACAGGATCGACAGCACCGCAACACAAGACAGCGTCAGCGCCACCCCGACCATCATGGTAATTGCAAACAGTATGCCGGCGACCGGAACGCCTCTGGACATCGCAAAGGTCATCACGAAAAGCGTCAGCGGGCATGGGATCAGGCCAGCCATCACCCCAACGGCTTCGCCCTCATGCTTGTGGTGGTGGCCGTGGCTCAATGCGCGCCAGAGCATCCAGACGCCGATCAGGCCAAGCAGGCCCCGACTGACGTCTTCCAGTAGTGGGGCACGGCCAACACTGCCCAGGGCAATCGATACCAAAGGCAACGAGAGCGCCGCGATCAGAACCGCGATCGTCACATGCGTGAAGGAAAGTGCCAGCGATACCAGAAGCCCACGCCGGACACTGGCATCCGATCCGGCGAGATACGTGGCCAGGACCGCCTTGCTGTGGCCAGGCGTCAGCGCATGTGCCGCGCCGAACAGAACGCCCATCGGCAGAAAGGCCGTGAAGGCCAGCCAATCGCCGCCGGCCGAAAGCAGTTTGATCTGCTCGGCCAGTGCCAGGTAGATCGTGCGTTGGAACTCGACAAGGGTTTGGAACATCAGGCTGGAACCGGCCTCATGCTCAGGTCAATTCATGGCGCATGGCGAAGATTCACTTTCGGGTTCTTGTTCCAGCTGGCATTGCAAGCAGGCCGAATTGGGACAT
>NZ_JAMYSC010000099.1:0-14742 GCF_040321755.1 Mesorhizobium sp. M0276
GCAAGGCCACCGATCTCGAATTGGAAGAGCTGCTGGCTGAGGCATGCATCACTCACGGTGTGCCCGTCGCCTTCGATGCAAAAACAGCCGAGGGTGTAGAACCACGGCTCCATTCGTAGGCCATATATGTCTGCGCTCACCCAGACGCCTACCTTCTCAGACATTCGCCAGGCGATTGTCTGCTACCTCATCGACAACATTGATAGCCCGAGCATTTCGGTATCGGAGGTCAGTCTCACCGTGAGGAGAATGCTTCCGCTTTGCGAACTCACAGAGTGGCAACTTGGCGATCTCATTGCGCGAAGCGCAATCGACGCGGGATTTACGATCAAACTCGACGCGTCTGACCCAAACGTCGAGGCATAGCCTCTGACGAGCCATAATGTCGTCGCAGCGCTCGTCAACGCTTGACTGAGAGATACACCGCTGCTACCCCTTGAGATACACCAAGGCGGTCCACGCTTTGGGGAAGCGGTCGCACTAAATGACCGTAAACAAAGGCTTTCTGGCACTTTTGTCCCCGGTTCGATTTATCAAAGTTGTCCGGCCCGGGGAGCCAAACATTTACAAGCACTTAGTCGAAACAGCCCTACTGCCAGTCTGCTGGCAAAATTCAGTGCGGGCTACATCTAGCTGTCGAAGCGCAAATGCCGCCGACAACGTCAGGATGGGCTAAGCAAAAAGCCCGCCGCCTTTGCGGGCAGCGGGCCTAGTTCGGGAGGAGTGTCGGGCATCCCCTTTGCCCGCGAAACAACGGTACGCCTCACTTAGCTGGATAATAAGCTCGCGCCGGTTGAAGCTCAGCATATTCCAGCTGCGTGACTTTTCTGCCACAAGATAAAGAAAGCCCGCCACCATCGGCAGCGGGCCAATCCTGCAAGTCTGCAGGTTTGATCAGTTCGCCTTCTGGCGGATCATCTCGGAAAAATAGGACCGGAACTCCGCGCCCAGCTCTGGCGACAAGCGAAACGAGCGTCCGCCGCTGGAGTCTTCGGTCAAGATGGACCAGATCATATCGCCGTTCGGCGATGTTTCCCTTCATAGCCGCATCAGTACGGTCTGATCAGTCGGATCGTCGCGCCACCTGATTTGTTCGCGGTCGTTGTCCGGCTCGGAGTCGCCGCCTTCCTCGTCGTCGCAGTCGTCTTGCTCGCGGTCGTCGCACTGCCCAAGGGCACCCGTCACAGACCGCCAGCTCCGCCACCAGCCCAAATGACTATCTGGGAAAGATCGGCGATGTCGCCATAGATCTTCGAACCTTTGACGAGAAAACATTTGTCCCCCAGGACTTCGGCGAGTGAGCTTGACGCGGTGCAAACCGGCAGGTTCACCTTATGGCCCTTGGCATCGGCATAGCTGATGCTGATCGCGAGGATAGCGAGTACGAGAGTCGTCTTGCTCATATTTAGCCCCTAGAGCCAGCAGGCCCATTGGGCGGCAAAACCGGGTTGCCGCCCTTTGCCTTGCCATTAGGTGGAGCGGGGGTTTACGTCGCGCCATCCCTCGATTGGATGACGCGGGCTCATCTATATTAGCTATCGCTTAACGAAGCAGCCTCTCGCGCCAGCCATCCTCTCCTGGGCTTCCGGTCCTAGGCTTCCTGAATGTCTAAGACTGGCGCGCGACCGTCTGCACGATAGCCCCTAGATAGGTCAAGCAGCGTCGCAGCAAGTGGAACGTGCGGGCCAGGTCGCCGAAGGAGTGCCACCTCGAACACAGGTCTTCGAGAGGCTTCGCAGCGTTCGTGTCCTAGCTGTCGAGACCCCAAAGTTCCGGGTTGCGTTTGAAATACTCAGTTAGCATTTCGGTGAGCACCCTGACTTTCCGCGTGGGATGCTGACCCGGCGGGCGGACGACATACGCGGCCGCCGGAGGTACCGGATAGCGTGTCATGATCGGGACCAGCGTGCCGGAGGCCACATATTCATGTGTGATGCAATCGGCGAGCCAGGCGATGCCGAGACCTGCCGCCGCCGCGGCGGCAAGCGCCGTAGCGCTATCGGCCTTGAACCTGCCCTGCGGCTGAACCGTGACAACCTTGCCATTATCCATGAACTGCCAGGTTTCTGTTCCCTGCATGAGGGCCTGATGGGTGACGAGTTCGTCCAGAGTCTCAGGTGAACCGTGCGCTTCGATATAGTCCGGGCTGGCGACAAGCTTGCCATGGAACGGCCCGACGCGCTTCGCGATCAGGTTGGAGTCCTGAAGGTAGCCAACCCGGATCGCGCAATCGAAACCCTCTGCGATGAGATCGACGAAGCGATCGCTGTAGGAGGTATGAATGTGAAGCTGCGGGTGCTGGCGCGCCATCTCCGCGAGCACGGGGGCGAAGTGGGTTGGGCCGAAAGTAAGCGGCATGGCAACCCTCAGGCGGCCGCGCAGCTCACCGGTGGGGAGGATCGTTTCCCTTGCGGTGTCGATCTCGGCGCTGGCCCGGGCCGCATGGTCCCTGAACGTGATTCCCGCTTCCGTAAGCGCGGCGCCGCGGGTTGTTCTTGCAAGAAGCTGAACCCCGAGCTCCGCTTCAACCCGAAAGAGCCGCCGACTGACGATTGACTTGGAGACGCCGAGCCGGCGCGCGGCGGCCGATACGCCCCCTGCATCGGCCACTGCGACGAATGTCTGTAGATCTTCGATGTCCAATACAGCGTTCCTCGTTTCGCGACACAGCTTGCCTGACTATGGCACTACCGCATCACCAAAAGGAACGGCAAATTGCGTCCAGACAACGTCGCCCGCTGGCGCATGTCTCCCGTGAACCCATTGCCGTCCATGGCGGCAGAGAAAGGAAGTCTTGATGACCCCTCGCAACGGCCTCGATTCGCTTCTTCGTCCCGAAGATTCGGTCCTCGTTCTGATCGATCACCAACCTTACCAGCTCGCAAACCTGAACAGCCACGATCCGCACATGGTGGTCAACAACACGACCGCGCTGGCGAAGCTAGCAAAAGCCTTCAATGTTCCGACCATTCTCACCAGCGTGATCGCGGCGCGCGGTGGACTTCTCTTCAAGCAGATCACCGACGTATTTCCGGACCAGGAAGTCATCGATCGCACCTGGGTGAACACCTGGCAGGACGAGAATGTGGTGAACGTCGTCAAGGCGACCGGCCGCAAGCAGCTGATCATCGCCGGCCTGTGGACCGAGGTCTGCGTCGCAATGCCTGTGATCCAGGCCGCCGGCGAAGGCTGGGATGTGACCGTTATAACCGACGCGTCGGGCGGGATTTCGAAGGAGTCTCACGAAGTTGCCATCCAGCGAATGATCGCGGCCGGCGCGAACGTGATGACCGTGATGGCGCTCGCTGGCGAATGGCAACGCGATTGGGCGCGCACCGAGCATGTCGAGGAGCTGACCGAGATTCTCATCCAGCACTTCGGCGGCAGCGGCATCGCGTATCTTTGGGAGCAGCAGCTTCTCAACACGCCAGTAGCCGGCTGATCCCGGTCGGCATGGCGAGCACTTCGGTGAAGGTCGGAATCGATCCGCTTGCCGGCCTTCGCCGCCCTTCTACCGAAACAAAGCCGCTCATGTGCGGCGATTGCGTGTGATCCCACCCGCCGCCTTCTGAATAACTCGCGGAGTTCCTCGATGCCTCCCGCCTTCACCCTTGGCCTGCCACTCGACCGCCGCGACGTCCTGATCTCGGCCCCGGCGCTCGCCGCGAGCTTCACCCTTCCGCGGGGCGCCGTGTGCGCGGCGGGGCCCGCAACCACAATGTTCCGGAGGGAGAATACACCACGGGTTTTGTCACGACCGACGACGACGTACAGATTTTCTACAAGGACTGGGGTCACAAGGACGCCCAGCCGATCGTTTTTCACCTGGGTGGCCGCTCAGCTCCGACGACTGGGACGCGCAGATGCTTTTCTTCCTGTCGAAGGGCTATCGAGTGGTCGCGCATAACCGGCGCGGCCACGGACGCTCGGAGCAGGTCGCCGATGGTCACGACATCGATCATTACGCGGCCGACGCGTTTGGGCGCTGGACCTGAAGGACGCGGTTCACATCGGCCATTCCACCGGTGGACCTTTGCGCATTTTCGGCGAATGTGGCGCAGGGTGATAGCGAATTCGCATTTCTCAGCTTCATCGACTCCGGGGAGCCATTTCAATCAAAACTGCGAGCGCCGCCTGCTCGCAGTTGGACTTCAGCCCTCTCCTTCCAGTGCAAGCGTCTTCAGGAGTTTAATCTTGGCGACATTTTTCCCGTCAAGATAGTCGGCTCTGGAATTTCAACCGAAAAAAGAGCTATGATGACCTTGGCATTCGCCGGGACCAGCTTCGCGTCCTCCAGAATGCCGGGGAGGAACGGGACATGGCCGTAGCGCTTGTACTCGTTTTGATTGTAGTGGGCTCGGTGCTGTTCCACCTGCTGAGCCCATGGTGGTGGACGCCGATTGCCTCGAACTGGGGCTATATCGACAACACCATCATCATCACCTTCTGGATTACCGGCGTCGTCTTCGCCGCCGTAGTGCTTTTCATGGCCTATTGCGTCTTCCGCTTCCGTCATCGGGAAGGGAACCGGGCCGCCTACGAGCCGGAGAATAAGCGGCTCGAATCTTGGTTGACGATCGTCACAGCGGTCGGGGTCACGGCGTTGCTGGTTCCCGGCCTGTTCGTCTGGAGCCGGTTCGTCAACGTCCCGAGCGACGCAACGGAGGTCGAAGTCGTCGGCCAGCAGTGGCAGTGGAGTTTCCGTCTGCCCGGCAAGGACGGCAAGCTTGGCACATCCGACACCCGCGACGTCACCACCGACAATCCGCTGGGCGTGATCGCCAGCGATCCCAATGGTCAGGACGATGTCCTGGTCGAAGCGGCTGATCTGCATTTGCCGGTCGGCAAGCCGGTCAAGATGCTGCTCCGCTCGATCGATGTGCTGCATGATTTCTATGTGCCGGAATTCCGCGCCAAGATGGACATGATCCCCGGCTCGGTCACCTATTTCTGGTTCACCCCGACCAAGACCGGAACCTTTCAGGTCCTGTGCGCCGAACTTTGCGGCCAGGGGCATCCCTTAATGCATGGTGTGGTCGTGGTCGACACGCAGCAGGACTACCTGGCCTGGTTTGGCCAGCAGCAGACTTTCGCGCAGTTGTCGGCACCCCAGCAAACGGGCGCGGCAGACAACGCTCCGGGGAAGACTATGGCGCCGGGCAAGACGATGGCGCCAGGTTTGAAAATTGCAGCAAAGCTCGAAACGGTCGGGTCTCGCTGAAAAGGACGCGGAGTTGTTCCTATGGTCGACATCACACCTGCAGATGGCATCCCCCCGGCCGAAGTCGCGGAAGTGGAGCTTTACCATCCGCACAGTTGGTGGACGAGTTACGTCTTCTCGCAGGACGCCAAGGTCATAGCCATCCAGTATTCGGCGACGGCAACGGGAATCGGCCTGGTCGCCCTGGTGCTATCCTGGCTGATGCGGCTGCAACTCGGCTTCCCCGGCACGTTCGACTTCATCACCCCGGAAGCCTACTACCAGTTCATCACCATGCACGGCATGATCATGGTGATCTACCTGCTCACCGCCCTCTTCCTCGGCGGCTTCGGCAACTATCTGATCCCGCTGATGGTCGGCGCGCGCGACATGGTTTTCCCCTATGTCAACATGCTGAGCTACTGGATCTACCTGCTCGCCGTGCTGGTCCTGGTGTCGAGCTTCTTTGCACCGGGCGGACCGACGGGCGCCGGCTGGACGCTCTACCCGCCACAAGCCATCATGAGCGGCACGCCGGGCGGCCAGGACTGGGGCATCATCCTGATGCTCTCCTCACTGATACTGTTCATCATCGGTTTCACGATGGGCGGCCTGAACTATGTGGTGACGGTGCTGCAGGGCCGCACGCGCGGCATGACGATGATGCGCCTGCCGCTGACCGTCTGGGGCATCTTCACAGCAACCGTCATGGCGCTGCTTGCCTTTCCGGCGCTGTTCGTCGCCTGCGTCATGATGCTGCTCGACCGCGTCCTCGGCACCAGCTTCTTCATGCCGGCGATCTCCGAGATGGGCGAGCAACTGCAGCACAATGGCGGCAGCCCGATCCTGTTCCAGCACCTGTTCTGGTTCTTCGGCCATCCCGAGGTCTACATCGTGGCGTTGCCGGCCTTCGGTATCGTCTCCGACCTGATCAGCACCCATGCACGCAAGAACATTTTCGGCTATCGGATGATGGTTTGGGCCATCGTCGGCATTGGCGCGCTGAGCTTCGTGGTCTGGGCGCACCACATGTATGTCAGCGGCATGCACCCCTATTTCGGCTTCTTCTTCGCCACCACGACGCTGATCATCGCCATTCCGACTGCCATCAAGGTCTACAACTGGGTGCTGACCTTATGGCGCGGCGACATCCATCTCACCATACCTATGCTCTTTGCCCTGGCCTTCATCGTCACCTTCGTCAATGGTGGGCTGACCGGGTTGTTTCTTGGCAATGTCGTCGTCGATGTTCCGCTGTCCGACACGATGTTCGTCGTCGCCCACTTCCATATGGTCATGGGTGTCGCCCCGATCCTCGTGGTTTTTGGCGCGATCTATCATTGGTACCCGAAGGTCACTGGCCGGATGCTCAACGAAATGCTGGGCCGGTTCCATTTCTGGGTCACCTTCCTCGGCGCCTACCTGATTTTCTTCCCCATGCACTACCTCGGCCTGATGGGCGTGCCGCGGCGCTATGCTGAACTGACCGACATGACTGTCATGACCGAGTCAGCCCACCACCTGAACTCGTTCATCAGCATCATGGCGTTCATCGTCGGCTTCGCTCAGATGGTGTTCCTGTTCAATCTCATCTGGAGCATCCGCCATGGCCGCGAGGCTGGCGGCAATCCGTGGCGGGCCACGACCCTCGAATGGCAGACGCCGCAAACACCGCCGGCCCACGGCAATTTCGGCAAGGACCTACCGATCGTCTATCGCTGGGCCTATGATTACAGCGTGCCAGGCGCCAAGGAGGATTTCATTCCGCAGAACATGCCGGGCTCCTTTGGCCCCTCGAGGGAGCCGGCATGAGCGTTATCATAGTCTTCCTGTTCGTCATCGCCGGCTTTGCCGGATGGTGGCTTTCACATCAGGGGCTGATGTCGAAGCCATGGCTCGAGCAAGGTCTGGCCGGGGATTTTGTCGCCCTCGACCGGTCGGCGCTACCCACCGCCAAGATCGGCCTCGGTGTCTTCCTCGCCGTCGTCGGCTGCCTGTTCGCGCTCTTCACCAGCGCCTATTTCATGCGGATGGCGGTATCGGACTGGCAGCCGCTGCCGCTGCCGCGGCTGCTCTGGCTCAACACCGGGGTGCTGGTCCTGAGCAGCATTGCCCTGCAATGCGCCTCGGTCGCGGCGCGCAGGGGCCAGGTCGACATGGTCAGGCTCGGCCTCGCCACGGCCGGGCTCACGGCGCTTGCCTTCCTGATCGGACAGCTCATGGCATGGCGGCAGCTGACCGCCGACGGCTATTTTCTGACCTCCAATCCGGCCAACAGCTTTTTCTACCTGATCACCGGCATGCATGGCCTGCACATACTGGGCGGGCTGGTGGGCCTCGGCAGAACAACCGCCAGCGCCTGGAACGCAGCGCGGCCCGAACGGCTTCGCCTCAGTGTCGAGTTGTGCGCCATGTACTGGCATTTCCTGCTCTTCGTCTGGCTCGCCGTCTTTGCCCTACTGGCCGGCTGGGCCGCGACGTTCATCGACATTTGCCGACAGTTGCTGACCTAAGGGATCAAACGAATGGCAGAGACACTCACGCATACCCAGACGGAGCCACGGCCCTCAGGCTGGCAAGGCATTGCCGCCGACTGGTCCTCGGATCAGCGGGCGTTCAAGAACGTGTCCTGGGGCAAGGCCATGATGTGGATCTTCCTGCTCAGCGACACCTTCATCTTCGGCTGCTTCCTGCTCTCCTACATGACCGCTCGCATTTCGACACGCGTGCCGTGGCCCAATCCGAGCGAGGTCTTTGCGCTTCGTATCGGCGGCTCGGATATCCCGCTGATCCTTATTGCGATCATGACCTTCGTGCTGATCTCGAGCAGCGGAACAATGGCCATGGCGGTCAATTTCGGCTATCGCCGCGACCGCCGCAAGACAGCGATCCTGATGCTTCTGACCGCGGCACTCGGCGCGACCTTTGTCGGCATGCAAGCCTTCGAATGGACCAAGCTGATCACCGAAGGGGTACGGCCCTGGGGCAACCCCTGGGGCGCCGCACAATTCGGTTCGACTTTCTTCATGATCACCGGTTTCCACGGCACCCATGTGACGATCGGGGTGATCTTCCTGATCATCGTGGCGCGCAAGGTATGGCGCGGAGATTTCGACACCGGGCGACGCGGCTTCTTCACCAGCCGCACGGGGCGCTACGAGAATGTCGAGATCATGGGGCTGTACTGGCACTTCGTCGATCTGGTCTGGGTATTCATCTTCGCATTCTTTTATCTTTGGTGAGAGGCAGGCTTTGGTGAGAGGAAAAAATGGCTGAAGCAACCGCAAACGGCCTCGGGCAACACGCACTTCAGGCTGCGCATGAAGCGCCGGCCGCTGTCGCCCATGCCGACGCGCATCAGGAACATCCGATCAAGCTCTATCTGGTGGTCTGGGCATGGCTGTTCATCCTCAGCACGTGCTCCTACCTGGTCGATTATTTCGGCCTTCACGGCTATCTCAGATGGTCGCTGATCCTGATCTTTATGATCCTCAAGGCAGGGCTGATAGTCGCCGTCTTCATGCACATGGCTTGGGAACGGCTGGCGCTGGCCTATGCGATCATCCTGCCGCCGATACTGGTGCTGGTGTTCGTGACAATGATGGTCCTCGAATCGGATTATACACTTTCCACCCGGCTGACGTTTTTCGGGTCCGGGCCCTGAGGCCCAATCCGGAGTGCCATGGCATTCTGGTCAGGCCCCACGCATCCGGCGTGTGTCCAGTTCGGTGGCCGGCGCCTTGAAACAATCGGCAACTGGCCCATTTTGTTAGAGCATGATCCCGAAAAGTGGATCCGGTTTTTGCTCCACCGATCTTCGTTTCGAAAAAGATCTTGCTCGAACAACAAGAGAGCCGATCCCGACTTTCGGAACAGAACAGGCTCTGACATCGGAAACGACATAAGTGGGATGATTGCCGTCGTTTCCCGATGCGTCGCAAACTCCGGCAAGGGAGGCCAAGATGACGATCGCGAACAGACTGAAGGACTTCATCGACGGCAAGGGAATTCCCTACGACACCGTCGCTCATCATCGCACTTCGACAAGCAGGCAGGCGGCAATAGCCGCGCATGTGCCCGGCAGCATCATGGCGAAATCCGTGGTCGTTCACCACGAGCTTGGCTATGCAGTGGCCGTGGTTCCGAGCACCCACAGGATCGAGCTCGGCACATTGCAAGACGTCATGGACAAGCGTCTCGGACTCGCCTCCGAAGACGAGATGGCTTCGCTCTTCGGCGATTGCGACACCGGCGCGATCCCGCCGATCGGCGCGGCCTACAATGTGCCAGTGATCGTCGACGAAAGCCTTGGCGACGCCACCGACGTCTACTTCGAAGGCGGCGACCATAAAACGCTAGTGCATGTCAGCGGCAAGGATTTCCGCAACCTGACGATGGGTGCCTACCAGGCCCGCTTCAGCCACGCGGCTTACTGACGGCTTCGATCATCCCGCACCGCACTCTCGCCGGCGCGGGATGGGGCAGAACGTTCTCAACTCGCCGATCTGGAGGGCGGCTCCACGACCTTGCGGTAGACATGCCAGGTGGCGTGACCGAGAATCGGCAACACGACGGCCAGCCCGGCGAACACCGGCAGCGAGCCGATGATCAGGGCGACGGCGACAATCAGCCCCCAGACAGCCATGGTGATTGGGTTCGCCAGCACCGCGCGCACCGAGGTGTGGATGGCCTCGTAAGCGCCGACGTCGCGGTCGAGCAACAATGGGAAGGCGATGACCGTTGTGCACAACACGACCGCAGCGAAGACGAAGCCGATGGCGTGACCCAGGATGATCAGCGTCCAGCCACGTCCGGTGGCGAATATTTCGTTGATGAAGCCGGATATCGATGCCGGCGGCGCCGGGCCGAAAAGATACTGGTAAAATAGCTGGGCGGTCAAAAGCCATGTGATGAAGATTGCCAACAGCATGATCCCGACCGCCGCGATGGCCGGGAGTGCCGGAGAATTCCTGACCTCGAAAGCGTGCCTCCAGGAGGTGTCGAGTCTGGCTTCCCGTCTGCGGCTGATTTCATAGAGACCTATCGCCGCAAAAGGGCCAATCAGCGCAAAACCGGAAACGAGCGGGAACAACAACGGCAACGCATTGGCGCCCGACGTCCAGACGGCGAGCACGACTCCCACCAGCGGATAGATCAGGCAGAGAAAGACGATGTGCGACGGCTTGACCATGAAATCGTCGACGCCACGCTTGAGCGCGTCGAAAAGGTCGGAAACACCGATTTTTCGAATTTTGGTATGCTCCAGCGTATCGCTGGCGCCTGCTATCACATGAAAACTTGCCATGACCGTTCCTCCAGAGCGGGTCCGGTGAGGTCGCGGTTTCACGGTGCTGCCGTTCTGCATGACTGGCCACGCAAAACCGCGACCTGCACCGCAACCAACATACTCTTTTGCCAGGGACTTGTCGCCCTTTGTCGGAAGAACTCCACCGGCTAGCTCTGGTGGGTCTTTTCCGATATTCTCACACAGCGCCGCGCGTCCTTTTTTGGGCGCGCAAAGGACGCTGTACCGTGTTGGCTGGCGCATGATCCTTGCCGAAAATCGATTCCGATTTTCAAGGTTCATGCGGCGAGTCAAAGGTGAATGCCATGGACGGAAGGACGCGTCTCATACTCGGCCTTGGCATAGTCGCTCTGCTGATCCTGGGATTCTGTGCAATACCATCGTGATCGCGGATCCGGTCCTGGCAATTGCCGACCTCTCGGCTCGTCAAGTATTCCAAGAACAGCGGTCAGGCCGTCAACCTGGCATGAATGCCCGCATTGCGATGGTGTCGGCAAGCAGCATGGCAAAGATCGCGAAAAGATAGAAAATCGAGAAGGCGAACAGCGCCTTTGCAGTCTTCATCTCCGCGTCTGGAGCGGCCAGGACCTTCCAGGCGTGCCAGATGAAACCCGCGCCCAATGCAGCCGAAACAAGTCCATAAAACACGCTCGCGAATCCAACCGCCCAGGGCAGCACGCCGATTGGCGCCAAGAGCAGCGAATAGGCGAGTATCTGTTTTCTGGTCGACGCCTGGCCGGCCACGTTTGGCATCATCGGGATGCCGGCAGCTGCGTAGTCGCCGACCTTGAACAGCGCGAGCGCCCAAAAATGCGGCGGCGTCCACAGAAAGATGATCAGGAACAGGATGACGCTTTCGATGCCGATCGCGCCAGTGGCGGCCGCCCAGCCAATGACAGGAGGAAGGGCACCCGCCGCCCCGCCGATGACGATGTTCTGCGGCGTCGAGCGCTTCAGCCACATCGTATAGATGACGACGTAGAAAAAGATGGTGAAGGCCAGCAGCGATGCGGCAAGCCAGCCAACCAGAACGCCGAGCGTCATGACCGAAAGCGCGGAAAGCACCAGGCCGAAGCCGAGCGCTTCACCCGGCGTGACGCGGCCCGACGGAACCGGCCGTTTTGATGTGCGCGACATCAGCGCGTCGATATCGGCGTCGTACCACATGTTGAGGGCCCCGGCCGCTCCTGCTCCGATCGCAATCGCACCGATTGCAATCACGGCGATGACCGGATCCATCGCGCCAGGCGCCGCCATCAGGCCAACGAAAGCAGTGAATACTGCAAGCGCCATGACCCGCGGCTTCATAAGCGTGAAGAAATCACCCGCCGTCGCTTCCGAAAGGCGGATGCCGGTATCCTTGAGGCGGCTTTCCCTAGTCGACATCGCAGACCGATGGAAGCAGGCAACCCAATGCAAGTCGCTCAAAAGTGGACGCGACGCGCATTAGGCCACGATCCCGAACTGAAGGCGCGCGTGCAAAAACTGGAACACGGTTTTTGCTCACGTTGCCCTCCGGTCCGGATAGACCACGACAGGACAAGCGGTTAGCCATATTGCGGAGGAGCCACGTCACTTGGAGAACGTTTTCAGATAGGCAATGACGTTGGCCACGTCTGCATCGTTCTTGAGGCCGGGAAACGCCATCTTGGTTCCTTTGACCATGGCTTTGGGATCGTGAAGATAGGTGGTCAGTGTTGGCTCGTCCCATTTAACGCCTGATTTGCCGGCCGCAATCATGGCATCAGAATATTTGAAATCCGGATGCGTACCGGCGGTCCGGCCGATGACGCCGTGCAGCGATGGTCCGATCTTGTTCTTATCCTCGTCTGCGATGTGGCAGACCTTGCATTTGGTGAAGACCTTCTCGCCAGCCGCAGCGTCCTGAGCCTGCGACGGATTGGCGGCGAAGGTTGCAACGGACACGACGGCGAAAAATGCGACCAAGCGCATGACTTTTTCCTCCCTATCGTCAAATGTGCCTGAGACGATCCGCGCATGCCGGTACCAACAGAAATGCGCCTTTCACGGCAGAACAGATTGTCCGCTTCTCCCATATGGATTGCGACACCTATATAACACGGAATCTGGCCGGCAGGTAGAAGAGGCTTACCGTCCAAAGGTTTAGGCGGTCTGCAGCATGGCGAGCGAAACCGCGCGTTCCTCGATTTCGGTTTCGGAGTGCGCTCGTCGATGATGTCGCGACGCCGGGCCTCCGCGCTTTCGCCAGAGCAGGCATATGCCCTGTCTTGGCTTCTGCGATCTCGTCAGGATTTCTTCTCGCCGTTTGGATTGGGCACCGGTGCCTCTCGCACGTCTCGCGGTGGCGGTTCGACATGTTCAAGTTCTGACGGTGCTTTTTGTCGCGATGGACAGGTAGCTCCTTCGGTTCGGGGCTCGGTGGCGGTTCCTTGATCGTGTTGGACATGATCCAGTTAACCGGATCGCCGGTCTCTTGTTCCCGTCAGGAGCTTAAAAACTGGAAGCCGGAGGAACCGGGGGCGTTGAAGAGCGTTCTGTCGCATGCTCAAGAAAATCGCCCTCGCCGCCGTGTTGGTCCAGGTTGCCGCCTTTTCGGCTCTCATAACCCAAACGATCCTTTTTGCGTCCGCGGCCACCCAAGCTGCCAGTACGCAGCCCAGCGATCCTGTTGCTGTCACCGGGGAAGGATGCGCCAAGGCGACGCCCCAAGATTCCCGATCTGAAATATTTCCAATCCCAAACACGCCCGATCATTGCCTTAAGCGAATTGAGCCGAGGAAGCTTATCACGACGACCTTGATTATCGCCGGGCGACAATAGCCCCAGACTTGGATCGATCTTCCAAGGCTCAGGCAGCCCACCACCAGCCCTTCACCCGTCCGCGCTGGCCATCTCCCCTCATCGCCAATCCACCCAATTTAAGTCAGGGCGCTATGCTTGAAAGCGCAACGATCTCTGCTACTTGCGGCGCGGGGCTTGTGCATTTGAGTTCGACAAAATTGGCAATGACTTCAGTGAATATGGAATGCCCGCGCTGTCACAGCAGCGGCAGGATATTCGACTGTTCCAAATGGTATGCGTCAAACGGCCATTGCTGCCCGCAAGGCACCCATCGGATCGGTTGCCCCGGAAAGACGATCGCATGCTCGGGATGTGCCGGCCTGGGGACGCTGGCAGAATCTGTGCTGAGTGCCGTCGCGTAGCCCTCGATCGGATCGCATGACGAGCGCGGCTCCGACGCGTCCGGACTATCTTACTCCGGTGGTGGTTCTTCAGGTGGTGGCGTCAAAACTGTGATGTCCATTCTGGCGATCTTGGATGCTGCGCGACCTTGCGCACCAGAATCCACGTCGCCGCTTGCGCCAACCATGATTTTGGCGAGATGTCCGACGGCGTCTGCGCTGCGGCCTGGCGAAAATTCTTCGCTCGTTTCCGGCTTTCCCACCGCCGTCTGTTTTTCGGGTACTTGCCGAGGTTGATTTGCAATTGCGGCAATCATTCGAACCTCCTGTTGCAACACCCGAATCTTATATTAGCGCTGGCTGTTGTGAGGCTGACCTGGCAAGTCCGCCGGCAGCCGCAGTCAGGAGGCGTGAAAAACCTGGGAAATGGGGAGTCTTGCGACCGAGCCGCAAGGCGGCTCGGCGACGGGCAATTCCCGTCCGGTTCAGTTGGGGACGGCTAACAACCTTCGGTGGTCTTTTTCACATGGCCTGGAGCAGCCGTCTTGGCATCGGTGTCCTGCTGACCAGGAGCGGACTGTTTCGCACTGCCGGTTTGTTGGCCCGGCGCACAATCCTTGGCAGAGTTCGGATTGATGCCGCTCGTGGTCGTCTTGTCGGTGCCCTGGTCGGTGGTGCTTGGCATAGTTGTCGTCGTCGTCGACGACCCGCTGGTTGATGTGCCGGACTGAGCAAATGCAAATCCGGCGGACATGACAAGGAAGGCCGAGGTCAGAAGAATGTTTTTCATGATCAACTCCTGATTTAGAGAGCGATAAAGCGCCTCGACACCAACCGAGAGCTGAACGAACGGTTCCCTGAAAACGGCGATTGTTCCAAAAACGTGCAGAGGCGACCCGGCAGGCAACCCGGAGCCTGTCTGTGTCACCGACCTACTCTTGGCCGCTAGCCCAACTCTGCCGCACGAGGCCCACTGGACCCGGCGCCCCAGGGCGAAATCATGAATCGTTAACCTGCAAGGACGGCTTGGCGGTAGGTCGGGTTCATGAGGGCTTTGAGGCGCTTACGCTTGA
>NZ_JAMYSC010000100.1:0-14299 GCF_040321755.1 Mesorhizobium sp. M0276
AGGCGATTGTCTGTTACCTCATCGACAACATTGGTAGCCCGAGCATTTCGATTTCTGAGGTCAGCCACACCGTGAGGAGAATGCTTCCGCTTTGCGAACTCACGGACTGGGAACTTCGCGATCTCATTGCACAAAGTGCGATCGATGCGGGATTTGCGATCGAAGTCGACCCGCAGGACCCAGCTGTCGAGGCATAGCCTCTGTCGAGCCGTAGTATCGTCGCAACGCTCGGCAATGGTGGACCGAGCTGCTTGCAGGAACGCATTGTCGACATGACAGAACGTGACCGTGACAGGTGTCGCAGCGAAGACGTATCGCTTGCATGGTGCGGCTTCAGGAGGGGCTGGATCGACACGAACTGCTTCGCTCCTCGAATCTGCCAAGAATAGCAATTCAGATATTGGCTGTCGGCAGGAAATGCCAGGCCGCGGCAGCGAACCGCGCACGTGACATCGCTGATTGTGATTGCACTTTCATTAGGAAATCCTAAAATCGAGGCGTGCTGAAATTGGCGTTCGGGGAGAAGTGTCATGCCTAGAGTTTCAGATCTTTTCTTCAAGACTGCCATCGTGTGGCTGGTTTTGGGGATAGGCGCCGGTTTGCAGATGGCGATCTCTGGCGACCACGGTGCCTTTCCGGCCCACGCACATATCAATCTGCTGGGATGGGTCACAAGCGCGATATTTGGCGGCTACTACGCCCTTAACCCGGCAAAGGCGGCGCGGAGAATCGCAATGATTCACTACGGCTTGTATAATGTCGGGCTGGTGATCATGCTGCCAGCGCTGTATCTGATGCTACAAGGCGGCTATACGGCGATTGAGCCGATCGTGGCCGCCGGCTCGCTGATCGTCGCCGCTGCCGTGCTGGTGTTTGCCGTCGTGGTTTTCTCAGGCGCGGGCGTGCGTTTGCCATCTGATTTGTCGCCGGCCACACGCTGAATGGCGCAAGTCAACGGTCGCAGGAGAGTGTCAGCGAGCTTTTTGAGACTGGTGGTCATTAAAGGAAGGTGGACGATCACGGTGCAAAGGCATATCTCCCATAGACGCTTTCAACCCTGCGGGCGCAAGTCTGTCACCGGCCGGTAGAAGATCACACGCACCGACGGAAAAAGCTGGTTGAGGTAATCGAAATCCCGAACATTGCCGGTCAGAACCGTCGCGCCCAGCAGACCGGCCTGGTGAAAGATCAGCGCATCGTTGAGGAAGCGGCGTTCCTGCCCCTCCCCTTTCGGCAGGCGGCTTAGCCGGAACAGCAGGCCGGCAAGCATGCCGGCGCGTCCCCAGGCGGTGGCGTCGGGTGCATGCAGCCGGTGCGCTGGAATATCTTCGATCGTGTCCGCAACCACTTTCAGGACCGACTTCGTCGTGGGATGGCCCGGATTGAGCCGGCCGAACAAATGGCTGAGCTCGGCAAGGCAGACGGCCGAGTGCTGACAGAGCCGATAGGTCAAAAGGTCATCGACCACTTCAGGCGTGCGCCCCTGCAGGACATCCAGATAGACGCTCGTGTCGAGAAGCAATGCACCGCCGACAGGCGGCTGATCCCCTGCCCAGAACAGAGCGGAATCCGGCCGCCGTTCCAGCCCTCCGGCACGCCGCTGTGGTGTGAGGGAACGCAGTGCGCTCCCGAGATCAAACGTCAAGATCAATGTCCGCGGAAATGCTGCCCTTGCGGCCGACGAGCCGGGCGCCAAAATCGTCCTCGAGAGCTAGCCGCGACAATGCGAGCTCAAGCAATTCAGTGTCGGAGGTCACATGAGCGCGCTTCTTTGCCGCCTCGATCAGTTCCGACGGCACCCTGCCGGAAAGGCGTGTGTTCTTGGCCGCGCCAAGAAGGCCGACGGCCCTCGCCTGTTCGAGCACCAGACGGTTCCGGGTGTGGGCGATCCGCTCCTGGCTTTCGGCGGCCGTTGCGCCACGTCTGCTCATCCTGCATTCTCCACTGTTGAACGAAACATAAGGGATGTTGAACATGAAGGCAAGGATTGGCACTGAGGAAGAGGACCCTAGGAGGGTCAACACTGGATTGGACATGATAATCGTACCCAACCGCTTGTCGTACGCGACCGGGCGCAGCTGTCGCAGCTATTGGTCAAGCACCTCGCGGTGGACAATTCGGCGCTTTGGTCGCACGTTGGGCCCTCGGAATCGCACCACTGCGGCATTCCAATGAACGAGAGTTCCGATGGGCAGTCCCCGTAATTTCATGACGCCTCTCGACGCGGTCGACACCGAGGACCTGCCTGACATTGTCGAGATCGTCATGGAGATGGGCGCCCGGATAAAGCTCCCTTCCCCGCCAGTCCTCGACTCGCGACAAGCATCACTGCCTGCGCATCTCGAAAAGCTTGCCGACCCCGCGCGCGATTCCGTCGATGCGGGGAGTTCGGCAAACACCCGTCGCGCCTATGCCGCGGACTGGAAGCTTTTTTCCGCCTGGTGCCGGCGCCAGGCGTTTGACCCGCTGCCGCCAGATCCGCTAGTTGTCGGCCTCTACATCACGGCCCAGGCCTCAGGATCGGTAAGGGACAAAAGGTCTGTGTCGACCATTGAGCGCCGCCTGTCGTCCCTGACCTGCAACTATTCGCAACGCGGTCCTCCGCTCGACTGGAAGGATCGGCATATCCACCGTCGTCAGGATTATAGAGGACGAAGTCCCCTCTCCTGCCATCCCAAATTCGGCGTTGCGCGCCAACGTTTATCATCCTTGCAAATCGGGAACTGAACTCCATAATTGCGAGGATGATGAAGCGCCGCGTCGAAACGCAACTGGCCGAACTGATAGACACCATCCCAGCGGTGGCGCTGATTGGGCCGCGGGTCGGCAAGACTACGCTCGCGCTCGAAATAGCCGAGACACGGCCGCATCGCCTATCTTGAGATGCACCCAATTGACGGACTGGAGGTGCCGGCCGAACAATTGAACCCCTTGTGGGTGCGCGGCGGCTTTCCCGACAGCTTTCTGGTGGCAAGCGACCGCGCCAGTCAGCGGTGGCGGCAGGACTTCATCCGCACCTACCTCGAACGCGATATCCCGCTGCTCGGGCCTCGCATTTCCAGCCGAAACGCTGCGCCGCTTCCGTTGAAGCACCTTTACAGTATTTCACTCTGCTGCTGATCCGGGTCTTTTCAAAGCGCTAGTCGCGGCCCGGCCTGGGCCTCGATCCTCGTCCGAAACAGTGCGATGAGCATTAGTCCGTCAGGCTTGTCGTGTCCCATGACCTCGATCACTGCTGATCTCGAACCGCCGCCAGGCACTTTGCTTATGTCCATAAAGCGGCTGGACGAGAGCCGCAGCCATCGTCGTGCTGGTCGATCGCCGAACAGGTGCAGGACAAGGCGAGCTCTGAGGCCGAGATACTAACTGCATATCGCGACCGACCAGTTCTGGATCGACCAGAAACGCACATGTCGTTGAAACGGGTCTTCACTCATATCGATCGGCCTTGCTGACGCTATTGCTAGACGATGCCCCAGCACGCCCCGTTCGGCTGATCCCTCGGGGTCGAGTTGCTGCCTTCACTTACCTTTTTCGCCTCATAACTCGAACGGCTCAGCCGATTTGGTCGGCCGCTCTTAGTTCATTGATTTCCTCGGACTCGCCGTCACGTCGCATGAGCATGCAATGCGAGCCATTTTGCTGGCAAGAGCTAAGGCGACAACCTTTGGCGGCCGACGCCGCAATAGGCCACCCATCCAACTCGCCCCACTGTCTCCATCACCGCGAGCATATCGCAGCAGCAATGTCGCGCCGAGATGAGCAGCTTCCCTGCTTGCTGATGCGGCCAAGGCGAGGCTTGCCGGCCGATGAATTTTGTCGCGGATCAAGGCGAGCCAGGCGGCGAAATGCCGACCTGATATGAAAACCTCCGGGTCAGGGACGATAGAAGCAAAGGCCGGGGCCGTGACAAAGCCGACACCAGGAATGGTCTCCAGCCAGCGGGCTGGGCCTTGCCTGCGCCCGTCGGCAGTTGCAACCCTTTTTTGCCCGCTGACGAACGCGATTTTACTGCAGTAAATAATGGCCTTTGTGGCAGAAAAACATGCATTTAGCGAGCTGGATGGGGAGAGTTTTTGCTTCGAAGGACGAGCAGCCGCTATCGCGACGATATTGGTATTCGGCAGTCAGAATCTCGTCTGGTGACGTTAACCTTCTGTTTACCTAAAACTTCTTGCCGGGCTTTCCGAATCGGAGCTTAATGGCGCTTGTTGAATAGTTTCATCGCAAAAAGCGCCAATTCAGGTTTCGACGAGAATGAATATCGCCATGCGGCTACCACGGTTCGAGTTCGACGATAAGATTCTCGAGCAGGGTGCTGAGATTTCGCGACGCCTCAATCAGCTTCGCATGGAGAAATTTCCACCCAATGCGACGAAGACGCTGCGTCCGTTTTCGATGGCAGAAGTCGCCCACTATCTTGGTGTATCGCAAAACAATCTGAAGCGGCTTCACCTCGAAGGCAAGGGACCTTTGCCTGACCAAGTCCCTTCCGGCCGACGCTCCTACACGGCCGCTCAGATGCTCGAACTTCGCCACTTCCTGGACCAGCATGGCAGGACCGAGGTCAAGAAGTATGTTCCGCATCGCAAGCCTGGCGACAAGCTCCAGGTCGTTGCTGTCGTCAACTTCAAGGGCGGTAGCGGCAAGACAACGACTGCCGCCCACCTCGCCCAGCATTTGGCGCTGACCGGCCACCGTGTCCTTGCAATCGATCTCGACCCGCAGGCTTCGCTCTCCGCCCTGCATGGCTTCCAGCCGGAGCTCGATCGCAACCTCTCGCTGTATGAGGCGATCCGTTACGATGACGAGCGCCGGCCGATCTCCGATGTGATCGTGCCGACCAATTTTCCTGGGCTGGACATCATTCCGGCCAATCTCGAGCTGCAGGAATACGAGTACGACACGCCGCTCGCCATGCAGGACAAATCGTCCAGTGCTGGCCGGCAATTCTTCACCAGGATCGCAAAGGCGCTGTCTGAGGTGGACGACCGCTATGACGTCGTTGTTGTCGATTGTCCTCCGCAGCTCGGCTATCTGACCTTGACCGCTATGTCGGCGGCGACATCCGTTCTCATCACCGTTCATCCTCAGATGCTCGACCTGATGTCGATGAGCCAGTTCCTGTTGATGCTCGGCGGAATTTTGAAGACCATCAAAGCCGCCGGCGCGGCGATCGAGCTCGATTGGTTTCGCTACCTGATTACGCGCTACGAACCGACAGACATTCCGCAAGCGCAGATGGTCGGCTTCATGCAATCCATGCTTGCCGGCCAGATCCTCGACAATCCCATGCTCAAGTCGACGGCGATTTCGGACGCAGGTCTGACGAAACAGACGCTCTACGAAGTCGAGAGATCGTCCTTTACCCGCTCTACGTATGACCGGGCGGTAGAATCGCTGGATGCGGTGAACTCGGAGATCACCGCTCTTGTCCATCGCGCTTGGGGGCGGTCATGACAGCGAAGTTTACGGCAGTAAAAAGTGGAAATTTCGCTCGTGAAATCAGTCGACTAACCGCAAATCGGAGCGATTGAATGGCACGCAAGGACATTTTCGGCAGCGTCATGGGACCCGCAACGGCAATTGCCGATGGCCAGGACGTCTCGAGCTACGCCGTTCGTGGCGCATCACGGTCGATCATACAGTCATTCGAGGAGCTCTCGAAGAGTTCAGTCGTCGATCTCGATCCGGCTTTGGTCGACACGTCATTCGTCTCGGACCGTATGGACGATGACGATGCTGCGTTTCAGGAGTTGCTGACGGCAATTCGTGAACGAGGGCAGGATTCGCCGATCTTGGTCCGACCTCACCCCGAGACTTCGGGACGCTTTCAGACCGTCTTTGGCCACAGGCGCGTCAGGGTTGCCCGGCAGTTGCAAAGGCCTGTACGCGCTGTCGTCAAGAAGATGGACGATAGGGACCATGTGATCGCCCAAGGCCAGGAGAACGCCGCCAGAGCCGATTTGTCCTTCATCGAGCGGACGCTTTTTGCAGACCGCGTTCTCAAGCGAGGCCATTCGCCTGAGACGGTGAAATCAGCTCTTGCGCTCGACGATACGACCTTCTCGAAGATGCGTTCCGTGATCGGCAACATTCCAGAGCAGGTGATTGTTGCGGTGGGCGCGGCCAAGGGCATTGGCCGAGACCGCTGGTGGCAGCTTGCCAAGCTCATGGAGCATCCTGGTGCGGCTGCGAGGGCAGAGGAGTGCGTGGCAATCGCCGATTTCGCGCAGCCAGGCAGTGAGGCCCGTTTTGCCCGTCTGTTCGAGTTTGTGAGCGCCCCGGTGAAGCGCCCGCAGGCGCCATCGAAGCCCCAGGAGCGGGCCTGGATACCCCAGGACAAATCAGTTCGAGCCAAGATCACCGACACCGGAAAAGTGTTTACGCTTGCCTTGAAGTCCAAGGAAGCGTCGCCCTTCGGCGCATTCATTGCCGGCAAACTCGATGAGCTTTTCGAGGCTTTTCGGGAATCGGAAATGGCCAAGAAAACAGGAGACTAAACCGCAAAAGAAAAAGGCCCCCGAACGTCACCGTCGCGGAAGCCCTTCTCAAGTCTGTAGCAAGCTGAGAATCGCATTTCCCCGAATCACTGTCAAGAGTCGTGGCGTCGTTTCGGCGAGCAGATTTCTTTTGCCTTTTTGAAAGGTGAGGGAAATGGAGAGTGGATATGCAACGACGCCCTTTGGGCGGCGGCCGATGACGCTTGCGCTGGTGCAAGCGAACGCGGCATCGCGCGAGATTCCTGACGGGGCGCTCGTCGAGAAGTGGCAGGTCTATCGATGGTTATGCGAGGGCAAGACCGTCGTAGGTGTGGGAGATCGCGCGCTCGCCGTGCTGAGCGGGCTTTTGTCCTTCTATCCGGACGACCAGATCAGCGAGGAAAACGGCCTGATGGTCTTTCCCTCGAACGCACAGTTGTCGCTGCGCACACACGGTATGCCCAGCTCCACATTGCGGCGACACCTGGCCGAGCTGGTGAGTTGCGGCCTGATCATCCGCCGCGACAGCCCTAACGGAAAAAGATTCGCCCGGAAAGGGAGGGGCGGCGCCATTGAGGAGGCGTTCGGGTTCTCGCTGGCGCCGCTGCTGACGCGGGCGGCTGAGTTTCAGCACGCTGCCGAACAGGTGCGCGCCGACAGCCAGGCGCTCCGGTTAATGAGGGAGCGGATTACGCTCCATCGTCGCGACATCCATAAACTTGTCGAGGTCGCGATCGAGGAGGGCGTTCCTGGCGACTGGGGAGCCGTCTGGAGACGGTTCAGAGCCATTGTGGATGCAATCCCGCGCCGGGCAGGGCTGTGCGAGCTGGAGGCGATCGTTGCCGAACTGACCAGACTTCACGACGAAGTGGACATGATGCTGGAAAACTTCATGAATGCCACGAATCCTGGCGGCAATGAGTCCCAAAATGAGCGGCAGCAATCTGATTCAAACACAGACTCCATCTTTGTATTTGAACCGGCTTTCGAGAAAAGCAGGGCGGCGGTCGAGCCAAGGCAGGCAGCCGCCGAGAAACCGAAAAGCTATCCGATAGGACTTGTGCTGAAGGCCTGCCCGGAAATTTCCGACTATGCCGTGCATGGCATCGGAAACTGGCGCGATCTGATGATTACCGCCGTCCAGGTACGAGGCTACCTTGGTATTTCGCCCTCAGCATACGAGGAGGCTTGCCACGTGATGGGCCAGGAGACCGCCGCCATCGTGATTGCCTGCATCTTGCAAAGGGCGCAGCACATCAACTCGGCCGGCGGTTATCTGCGGGTTCTAACCGAAAAGGCGAAGGCAGGGGAGTTTTCGGTGGGGCCCATGCTGATGGCGGCGTTGAAGGCGAACGGCATGACAGCAAAAATGACCGGGTAACCGTTGGCGGATCGGTTCGCGCTGATGCGGGGCTGGCATGGCGCATCATGTGAGGCTATGTTTTGCCTCACATGGAATGGAGAGTGAGAATGCTGGCGTTCGGAAACGTCGCCGACGTGTTGGGGTTACCCGTTAAGGAGGTGGCGTCGCGGTCGCTTTTCGGGCTGATTTCCCGGATCGAGAATGGACTTCCCATCGGCGCGCTCGAGCGCGTTGCGCATCTTCTGGCGCCTGGCGATGCTCAGTTCAAATACCGGCTGGTCCCAAAGGCGACCTACGAGCGGCGCAAGGCGGTACATCGTCTCTCGCCGGACGAGGGCACACGATTGGCCCGCGTGGCGCGGGTCTGGGGTCTTGCTGTCGATGTCTGGCAGAACGAAGAGGAAGCGCGTGATTTCTTGTTTCGGCCGCACCCGATGATTGAGGACAAGCGACCGATCGACTTCGTTATCCTGAGCGAGTTCGGCGCCGAAATGGTGGTCGAGATCCTCGCAGGTCTGAAGTACGGCAGTGCTGCGTGACGGCGCAGACTCTCGATCGCACGCTATCGTCCTTTCGCATCGACGATCCGGCCGGCACCTACCCGATCTTCGACGCGACCGGCTCGACAATCGCGCCAGGGCGATGGAGCACGCCTGGAAGCCCTATCATCTACACCAGCGAGCATTATTCGACGGCCTTGTTGGAAAAGCTGGTGCATGGCAGCGGCCGACTGCCGCCCAACCAGCATTACATCGAAATCACAATCCCGCGCGGGCTAAGCTACGAGGTCTTTTCGCAGCCGTCACTGCCCGGTTGGGACACGATGCCGGCGACGGTGAGCAAGGGATTTGGCGAAACCTGGTGTTTAGAACGGCGCAGCGTCATCCTGCTGGTGCCGAGTGTTGTAGCGCGTCTCGATTGCAATGTGCTGATCAATCCGGCGCATCCGGAGTTTTCGAGGATCCAGACAAGTCTGCACCAACCCGTCTATTGGGACCGGCGGCTGTTTGGGACGTGACGGGGAGGGCTTTGTGTCGACTACAACCAAGGCTTTGATGGCCATCGCAGGGGATCCAGATCAGCATTGCCGGCGGCTATCTGCGTGTGCTGGCCAAAAAAGCAACAGCAGGGAATTTCCATACCGCCCATGCTTGTGGCGGCGCTCAAGGCTAATGGCGCGACAGTGAGGATGACCGCATGAGTGGTACCGGGATTTGCTGAGGAGGCTTAGGCTTTAATCCGCGGATATGGTGATGGATCTGTGGCTGCAGCGCTTGTCGGCAAGAACACCGTATGCGAGGATCGAGGACATGAAGAACGAAGACGACCGAGAGCCGACATCCGATGAAACCGCCGGGATGGTGTGGTGGAACTCACTTGATGAGGCCGATCGCGCGGCTTGGCTGGCGCGAGCCGGCAGCGCCGTCGCCGCCGATGCATGGATGGCGTATAAGCGGCTCGGAGATGTCGAGCGTCAGTCGCGGACTTTGAACTGACGAGGGTCCCCGCAGCAGCGACGAAGTTTCTCGGATCCAGGTCACAATGACTGGTTCTGCGACGAGGCCAGGCCTTCGGGCTTGAGCCGTTTCCCGACTACGACTCCGTCCGTTGAGCACCTCCCCTTGGTGTCCACTCATGCAGGCGCTCAAGCTGGTTCGGCTCCGGACTTGAAAGCGATCGAGAAATGCCATATCTTCTGCACATAAAATATGACAATTTATGTGGTGAATGAGCTGCTATGGGCCAGGCACCGAAGTTACTCGTGCAGAATGAACCTCTCGTCTTGTCCTATATGGACCGCAACGGGAAGATCGCGATCGAGCAGGTCGCGGACGGTTTTGGCATGTCCAAGGGCCAGCTGGCTCAGACCGCCGGTCTTGCTCGCGAGACCCTCTATCGGTCGGAGCGCAGCCGGACGGTAAGGACACAGGGACGTCTGCGGGAAATGCTCGAGATCATCAGCCGCGTGATGGATTGGGCGGGCGGCAAGGAACAGGCGATGGCCTGGTATCGGGCCCAGCCGCTTCCGGCATTCGGCGGACGCACGGCCGAAGCGCTCGTGAAGGATGGAAAGGCCGCTGCGGTGCGTGACTACCTCGATCACATGGCCGTTGGCGGCTTTGCGTGAGGTTTGCCGGAACCTGCTACAGAGCGCACGATCCACGTTGGGCATTCAAGCCGACTTCCGGTGATGGAGCGGCGATCCGGGGTGCACGATTCAATCCCAAGGGTGTGCCGGCGCTTTATCTGGCGCTGACCGTCATGACAGCGGTCAAGGAAGCCAACCAGGGTTTCGCGCATCGGATCGATCCATGCGTGCTGTGTTCCTACGAAGTCGATTGCGACGACATTGCGGACCTGACGACAGGGCAGGCGAGGGAAGAATTCTCCGTCACGCTCGAGGACATGGCCTGCGCCTGGGCGACGGCTCTCGGCGATGGCGATCGCCCGGCGTCATGGTCCATCCATGACCGCCTGCGGCCGCAAGGCATCGCCGGCATTCTGGTGCCGAGTTTTGCTCCCGGTGCCGAGACGGAAGATCGCAACCTGGTGCTTTGGGACTGGGGTCCGCATCTTCCGCACAAGGTAACTGTATTCGACCCGAGTGGCCGGCTGCCGAAGGACCAGCTGTCCTGGCGATGAAGCACTCGCGAAGGGCAGGGGCGTTTTCGGCTTCGATCGTCAGCGCCAATCCAAGGCCGGGGCGACGCATCGAGGGCATCCCTTCCCTCGCCAGGTCGCGTATCGTCGTTCGTCGGTCAGCAGACCGGCCAAAAACTGGCGCCGATCGAACGGCAGCACCGTCTCAAGCGCATCGAGCCCCTCGGCACGTCTTGGTCTTGGGAAGCTGCTCTTTCACGGGCGTTTCCGTCTGGCGTTGGCGCCCCGAACAGCGTTGGCGCCCCGAACTTGCGGAAAGCCCGCAAACCCCGTATATTCCGGAAGAAGGAGTTCGCCAATGACCACCACCGTCACCGCCGCCGCCGTCTCGAAAAATTTTGGCGCCTATCAGGATGCCGCCGTCCGCGACCCGGTCATCATCACCAAGAACGGCCGCCCGCGCACTGTGCTGCTGGCCTACGAGGATTTTGTCCGGCTGTTGAAGCGCGACCGCCGGGTCGAGCTGACAGCGGAGCTCAGCGCGGACGAAGTCGCCGCGGTCGAAGCCTCGGAAATGGAGCCGGGTCTTGACCATCTCAACGACGAGCTCTCCGGGTCAAAGGGCCTGACGGCAAAAGATGCTGCCGGCTGAAATCAAGATCGGCCACGTCTTCCGTTATTCCTACCTCTGGCATTGGCAACACCGCGAGGGCCGTGAAGAAGGCGACAAGGACCGGCCTTGCCTGGTGCTGGCGCTGGTCGCCATGCAGGAGGACGGCTCGCCGGTCGTCCGGGTCCTGCCGATCCCCCACACGCCGCCGTCCGATCCCGATGATGCCATTGAGATTCCGGCTGCGGTCAAGCTGCGGCTTGACGGCGAGCGGTCGTGGATCGTTTTGACGGAAAGCAACCGGTTCGCCTGGCCGGGGCCGTAACGCCGGCTGGCGGTGCGGCATGCCGGGCGGCGTCAGGGCAGGGGCAGTCTCCATCAAGGCGTCTTCCAGGCGGGTTTCGCGGGGAGGGATCTTCAGAGCCTTTGGTGAGGTCGACGCGGAACCGATCGCGCCCGCCGATCTCGCGCTGCAGCTTCGTGTCCAAGAGCCAACTGAGCTTCAGCACGGGTCCTGCCGTATATGACGGCGACGGGACCAGGTTTCAGAAATTCGCGTTCGAGGGCCTGGGCGAGATTGACTTCATCGTGGCTGGTGCCGAGCTTTGCTTCCGGTGCCGAGACGGAAGATCGCAACCTGGTGCTTTGGCACTGGGGTCCGCATCTTCCGCACAAGATAGCTGTGTTCGACCCAAGCGGCCGGCTGCCGAAGGACCAGCTGTCCTGGCGATGAAGCACTCGCGCAAGGCAGGGGCGTTTTTCGGCTTCAATCGTCAGCGCCAATCCAAGGCCGGGGACGCACCGAGGGCGACCAGATCATGCCATCAGGCCAGGAAATCAACGGCAGCTGTGTCGTTCTTCTGGAACCCTTCTCCTGGACGGGCGCCCAGGATCGTTCGCGTTCGGCCCAACCTCTTCGAGCCAGAGATCAGGAATCCATGGCCCGGCAAGGTGTTTGCGACGATGCCGCTTTGACGCAGAACATCGACTTCACCGGAGGACTTCCGCAACTTTGCGCACATCGAACGGATCGCCCAGGATCGCCATGAGTGGCTGGTGTGGTGAGTGACGGCAGGTCAGGTGCTGCGAGAGCTTGGTCGAAGGGACGAGGCAACCGGCCCCGGCCCGCGCTGGCCGCTGGTCGATATCGAAAATGATGTGCTCGGCAACACCTCGCGCTTGCCGATGGCCCGAGTTTCTTTAAGAACGAGGCCTCAGACGATTATCCGCGCTGCCCGCCCGAGCGTGCGTTCGGCATCGTTGTAATAGTTCGACGCCTGCTGCACCGAGCGATGCTGCGACTGCTGCATGGCTTCAGGCAGCGGAATGCCGCGGCGAGCGGTTTCGGTGAGGTAGCCGGAGCGCAGGCCGTGGGCGGAGAAGGCTTGCGGGTCAAGCTCGGCCTCGGCGACGCGGCGCTTCAGGATCAGATTGACCGCCTGCGGCGTCAACGCCCGCTTATCGAGGTTGCCCCAACGGTCGATGCCGCGAAACACGGCGCCTTCAGTGATGCCGGCGCGCTCCATCCACAACCGCAGCACCGTTACCGGCCGGCCAACCAGCAGCACGTAAGCGTCGCTGTCGGCTTGTGTCGTCTTCGTCCGGCCAAGCCGGATCGACAGGCACGGGAGCGTTTCGGCGTCGGGATCCTTGGGGTCGGCCGGCACCGGATCTTCCTCGACCAGCTGTTCGACGCGCAGAGCAGCAATCTCGCTGCGGCGGCGGCCGCCGGAGGCAAAGGCGGTGATGAGGAGGGCGCGGTCGCGCAAGTCGACGAGCCGGTCGCCGGCGCAAGCCTTCAGGAGGGCGGCCAAAATGTCGGCGGTCACAGCCTTCTTGCTCTTGCGGCCGCGCGGGCGGGCGCTGGCGCGCACCGCCAGTTTGATGGCACTCTGCAGCCCCGGCCCATTGAACTTTCCCCTCATACCGCGCCATTTGGTCAGCGTCGACCAGCTCGACAGCCGCCGGCGCACGGTGCTGGGGGCGTGCGGAGCGTCGACGCGCAGCAGCTCGGCCGACTTCAGCGCGGTGGCTACGTCCTCGGGCATGCCGTGTGTTGGGTCGGTTTCGCGCTTTGCGGGATCCCACAGATGATGCGCCACGAATTTGATCAGCAGCGCCTCGGGCGCCGGCCAGGGCAGCGATAGTCCGGTGGCGGCGAGCGACCAGGCCTCGAGATAGCCGAGGTCGGAGGCGAGTGCGCGCAAGGAATTTGCGCCGATGCCTTGCTTGGCCAGGTGACGCAGGGTTGCGACGTCGTCGTCGGTCAGCAGTCCGGCCAGAACATCGCGGCGGTCGAAGGGCAGGACCGAGTCCAGGGCGTCGAGCGCTTCGGCCCGCCGCCCGACGCCGGCGGGCTTCGCTACGCCGAAGGGTGGGGCCGCGGCTTCAGCCATTGGCGAGAGGACCGAGGATCTCGACGCCTTCGGCCCGTGCCGCCGCGACCAGCTTGCGCTCCAGTGTGGCGAGCGGAAGCGTCCGCTCCATGGCCAGTGACAGATAGGCGGCATCATAGGCGCTCAGCCCATGGCGTGCCGCCAGCGCCAAGACAGGCCCGTCCCCGCCCGTTCCCGCGTCCTCGAGCGGCAGGCGACGCAGCCGGCCCATCGCCGCGATCGCCTCGCCCGCGGCAATGCGGCCGCGGCGTTCGGCCATCAGGACGATGCTGCGCGCCTCGTGCCAGAACAGCGACGGCACCGGGCCTTGTGCGGTCAAAGCGCCAATCAGCGCTTCGGCCGCCTCGCTGTGCTCCTCCGGAAGCAGCCAGGCGGCGGCAACGGACGTGTCAAGGACGAACACCATCAGAAGCGATGGCCTTCATGCTTCCAGGCCAGAATCTCCTCGGCGGTGACCGGCTGGGCCCGGGCCCGCGCGGCGCGGACTTCCTCGATCAGGGCGCCAAGGTCGTTGGTCTTGGGGATTCGGCTCAGTTTGGCGATCGGATCGTTGCCGCGCGAAATGATGACCTCCTCGCCGGCTTCCACCTTGGCCAGCAGGTCGGACAGGTGCGTCTTGGCCTCTCCGACCTTGACGGTGATGGTCATGGGTTTCTCCTGGGGGCATAGCGCTCTCGTCGAGCGGAGCGTGGAACGGTACGACGATCGGCAATTTGGACGACGCTAGCGCGATTTTCGGCGGTTGGTCAAGACTTGGTCTTGTCACTATCGATAAGAGGTCATTATCGATAGTGATGTTTGTCCCTGAAGAAACACGATGTAAGTCCAGTGAGAGCCTCACTAGCTT